>DATFWL010000221.1:0-37881 GCA_035259385.1 Vicinamibacterales bacterium
CCGTTCGCGGCCACCCGCGAGCGAGCTAATTTTGCAACCTGCTCTTAATTCCAAATTCCAAATTCTTAATTGCCTCGGCGGGGTTGTCCGCACTCACCGCCGACGCGGAGCGTCGACGTGCGTCGTCGCCACGTTGTTCATCGAGTCGCTCGCGCGAAGGGTGAGGCCGCGCTCGCCGAGCTCGCCCTCGATCGGCAGCTCGTAGTGCTCCTCGCGTGAGTCGGCGATGCCGTCCACCGGAAAGACGCCCCGCCAGCGTTGGCCGTCCGGCGAGAACTCGACGCCCCGGATCGGCGAGTGATCGTCTTTCACGTCGAAGGTGATGATGGTCCGGCCCGACACGACGCGGACGTTGGTGACCACGATCGTCGGCGGTGTGTTGTCGACCTCGAACGCGGTGCTCTCGAGCTCGCCGGTGAGCGCGGTCGCGAGCGGGTTCGACGGTGCGTCCGACGCGACGATCTTCACGAAATAGGTGCCGTTCGGAATGGTGGTCGTGTCCCAAACGAGGATCGTGTCGGTGACCGCTTTGCGCAGCGCTTTCCACTGCGTCTCGCCTTCGCGCCGATACAGCACGTCATAGCTGAGGTCGTCGTCGTTCTCGTCGTCCGCCTTCCACTGCAGCGTCTGCAGCCCCTTCTGATAGGTGCGGCGGCCGAGCGACGAGGAGGATCCCGACTGGGCGCTGGCCTGGGCGGCGAGCTTCCGCTCCGGGGTGGACTGATCCTCGAAGCCGGCAAGCTCCGGGTCGCCGGTGGAGAAGGGTTTCTGGAAAACGATCCCTGGCGGCTGGACGGTGATGCTGCGGACCACCGGCCGCAGATTGCGCTGCAGGTATGCCGCGGTGACCGACGTGAGCACCGGTGCGTCGCCCTTGCCGCTCAACACGGCGCGCCACTGCAGGTAGCGGGCCTTCGGGCTGGTGATCGGCGAGCCCTCGGCGTGGGTATAGGCCGACGACCAGTTGCTCCAGGTGTCGTCGGGCGTCTCGGTGTTGCCGCTGCGCGTGAAGAGCTCGATCCTGCTGCCGCCGTTCGCGGTGCCTCGCCAGCTGATGGCTCCCCAGGTCGAGACCATCTGCGCATCGCGGGTCTCCGATTCGTAGCTGCCGCGCGGCGCGCGCTCCGACGACAGCCGGAACACTTTGCCGGGATTCGCAGTCGCGTAGTACAGCCGTCCGGAGGCGTCCCGGTGGAACGCGGTCACCTGCTGCGCCGGCGCGCGCGCCAGCAGCGTTGCCCGCGGTGGATTGCCATCGAGCCGATAGATCTTTCCCTTGTTGCCGGTGCCGATAATCAGCGCGCCGTTGCCGTCGAAGGTGAGATCGTAGGGAGAATCCTCGCGCGACTCCCACAGCTGATCCCAGACGCCGTCCGGGGCGATGCGATACACGGCGCCTTTCGGCGCGCGGCGATCTTCGGGGGTCGAGCCGCGCGACGAAGAGCTGCCGCCGACGTCCACGATCGACATCGACGTCACTTCCACTGACACCGACGGCACTGGTGCACGCGACGGCTCGGGCGTCGGACGATCGACCAGCTCCGTGCTCACCGGGGCGTTGCCCGAGCCCGGACGGCCGCTCACTGCCGCTACGTACAGCGACCCCTTGTCGTCGAAGCGGAGCGCGCGGATTTCCTGGAACGGAGAATCGAGCAGGACGAACCCCTTGCCGTCGGCGTCGATGCGCATCACCTTGCCGGGCGTGCCGGTACCGGCGAGCAGGTTGCCGCTCTTGTCGAACACCAGCGAGGTGACGTGCGTCGCGTTCGTCTTGTAGAACACCGACGCCTTGCCGTCGGGAGTGATCTTGTGGATCAGGCCCTTGTCGCCGGTCCCGGCGAACACGTTGCCCTTTGCGTCGGACGCCAGCGCCCAGATGTACTTGTCGTCGCCGCTGAAGAACGGGCTCGACTCGCCGTTCCTGTCGACCTTGTAGATTCGCCCGTCCGGCGAGGTGCCGACATACAGCCCGCCGTTCGGCGCGAGCGCGAGCGCGTGCGCTTCGAGCTCCGTTCCGTCGAAGAACAGCGAACCCTTTCCCTGTGGGTCGATCCGGAACACCTTGCCTTCGTTGCCGGTGCCCACGAACAGCGAGCCGTCCGGCACCGCGATCATCGACCACAGAAACGGCGCCGAGGTTTCGTAGACCACGTCGGTCGCGAGGCCGAGCGTCAGCTGGCCGTGTGCGTCGATCGACAGGTTCTCGACGTCGCCCTTGAGGAATTCGTTTTGCGTGGCTGCCTGGAAGAACTTCGGGGAGGAGGCCTGCAGGGCAACGAACGAGGCAGCGGCGAGCGCAGCCGCCGCCAGAGCGCGTAACCGGATATGCATCAAATCAGTTCTGCGAAACCGTGATCGTCAGCGTCCGCGACCCGGTGACGGCGTGCTCGGTGGGCAGCTCCCATTCGCCAATCGTCGCGCTGTGGAGCGGGTTGAAATTGCCGCCGTTGCGGTCGCCTTCGAGGACGCCGAGGACCGACGGCGGCAGCGACGAGAGCAGCTCCCCGTTGACGACGGCGCCGGCATCCGAGCCGAGCAGCTTCACGTAGAGTGTGTTGTTGCGGCGTGCCCGGTTCAGCGCCTTGATTGCCTGGTCGACGCTGCGCGGCTGCGGCAGCCGCGCCTCGCGCTGTTCGGTCTGCCCGAGCCGCGCACCGTCGGAGACGAGAATCGAGAGCGAGCCGCTGGCATTCGAAGGAATCTCGATCGGCAGTGTCCGGACGACCTCGTCGCCGCGATACGTACGGAACAGGACCTTGAGCGGCACCGTGCGGCCGGCGCGCGGACGCGGATCGTCCAGCCACACGCGCTCGAGCGTCGCGGTCTTCGGCTCTTCGGTGGTCGAGAACGTGACGTCGACGCCTTCGATGTCGACCTTCTCGTAGTCGTTGCCCATGAGGTAGGTGACCGGCGCGACGATGAACGCGGCGGCCGCCATCGACGCCTGGTCGCCCGAGAAGATGTTGCTGAACGCGATGCTGTCGTGCCTCTTCACCTTCGCGGTGCCGCGCACGCTGAAGGTCGCCGATCCGAACTGCCGCTCGTACGAAGCGAGCGTGTTCAGGATGCTGGCATAGGTCATCAGCGGCCCGAACAGCTGATCGTTGACGACCGTGAAGTTGAAGGTTTCGCTGGGACGTCGAGACGACTCGAGCGTGAGCTTCACCGGGATCATCCGCGGCGGCGGGCCCAGACGGCCGGCAATCGCGGTCGCGCGATCCTGCAGCACCGTGCCGATCACCTCGCCGGTCGATGACAGTTTCATCGACGAGAACAGGCTCGGCAGCACCGTGTAGACGTACGCGCGCGTCATCGGGAACTCGGTCGGGCCGAGGTTGTACATCGGGTGGCCGAACGCGTAGACGCGATCGCCGTCGATGTGCGTGACCGTGCCGGTGGCGCCGAGTTGCAGATCGCCGCCGACGAGCATCACGCCGACCGCGTCGCCCGGCTTCAGCGGCCCTTCGTAGGGTTTCTCTCCGAACCGTGCGTTCGCGGCCACGTTGCCGCCAGTCGGGATGAAGCCCTGATCGCGGAACGCGCTCGTGAACAGGTCGGCAACGTCGGGCTCGAAGCCCGACATGACGAGCGGCGTCGCTATCGGACGCAGCAGCGTACCGAGATCGCCGCCGCTGACGCCCATCACGTTGTTGACGCCCGACAGCTGCGCGTCGCCGGGCCGGTCGACGAACGGCCGGTTCCAGTTCAACGCCTTGCGGAACGCGGCGGTGAGGCCTTCCCGCGTCAGCGGATACTCGACCTTCACCCTGGCGCCAGGCGGGCGCACATTGGAGAAGGTGGTCGAGTCGGTCATCTCCGCGATCGGCGTGATGCCGGCGATCGGTTCCTTCGAGAACGCGCCCAGCGCATACGAGACCGCGCCGACGAGTCGACCGTCGATGAAGACCGGGCTGCCGCTCATGCCCGCGATCACGCCGGTGTTGGCGAGCGGACCGCCTTCGAGTTTCGCGAGGATCAGATTGCGATGCGTGCCGATCACGTTCTCGAGCACGCCGATGATGTGCGCCTTGAATTCTTCGACGTGCGTGGCGTCGAACACCGTGTGGCCGATACCGACCATGCCCGGCCGGACGTCACCGATCGGCATCTGTGCCGCCGCGCCGGACAGCACCGCCGGGCGCGACAGCACAGCCGTCGCGGCAACAGAGATCACGACCAGACAGAGCAGCGTCCGACGTAAGGGCATGGTTCATTTTGACACGGATCCCTGGCGTCTGGTATGGTCTGAACCTCTGATGCCGCAGTCATTTGGCCTCAACCACACCGGTGTCCGTCGGGCTTCCGTGTGCAACCGCGTGAGCACCGCGGCGTGGTGGTGGTATTGGGGCCGGACTGAAGAGGCATCCGCCTTGGCCTAGTTGCCACCGCGCGAACGAGTTCCAGGCCTCTTCAGCCCTCCGGTTGAAGAGGCCTTTTTTGTTTTTTGACGCGTGTCCAACTTGCGATGTCCAAGCCGCTCCTGTGCGTGACCGTGACCGCCGAGACGATGGCCGAGTTGCGCGTCCGGCGCGACGCCGTCGTCGACGCCGACCTGGTCGAGCTGCGGCTCGACACGGTCCGCGATCCGGCGCCCGCCGCGGCGCTCGACGGACGCCGCCGGCCGGTGATCGTCACCTGCCGCCCGACCTGGGAGGGGGGATGTTTCGCGGGGTCAGAAGAGGAGCGCAAGCGCATCCTCGCGGAGGCGCTGGCGCTCGGCGCCGAGTACGTGGACATCGAATGGCGCGCGGGCTTCGACGATCTCGTCACGCAGACGGGCGGCCGGCGAATCATCATCTCGTCCCACGACTTCGACGGCGTTCCTGCCGATCTCGCCGCGCGGATCCAGGCGATGCGCACCACAGGTGCGGAGGTCGTCAAGCTCGCCGCGTTGATGACGCGCTTGAGCGATTGCGTGCCGCTGCTCGAGATCGGTGCGCAGCGGAATCGTCACGGCGGCACGGTATTGATCGGGATGGGTCCGTACGGCGCCGCGACGCGCGTGCTTGCCGGCAGATTCGGATCGGCGTGGACGTATGCAGGCGCGGTGAAGGACGTCGGGCAGATCAGCGCCGAGTCGCTCCTGCATGACTTTCATTTCCGTTCGCTCAGCGACTCGACCGATATCTACGGGATCGCCGGCGGATCGGTGGGCCACTCGGTGTCGCCGTGGATGCACAACGCCGCGTTCCACGCGTCGCGGATCGACGCGGTATACGTGCCGATGCCGGCGGTGAGCGCCGACGACTTCCTTGACTTCGCGCGCGCCATCGGCATCAAGGGTGCGAGCGTGACGATTCCGTTCAAGGTGGCGCTGTTCGACGCGATCGACGAGGTGTACGCCGTCGCCAGGCGGATCGGCGCCATCAATACGATTCGGGTCGAGGGCAGGCGCTGGATTGGCGGGAACACCGACGCGAGCGGCTTTCTCGAGCCGTTGCAGCAGCGGGTGGCGCTGAACGGGCTCCGCGTCGCGGTGCTCGGCGCCGGCGGCGCCGCTCGTGCGGTCATCGTCGCGCTCGGTTCGGGTGAGTGCTCGGTCACGTTGCACGCGCGCAATCGCGCCAAGGCGGAGGACGTGGCGAGGCTGGCCTCGGTGAACGTGGGGCCCTGGCCGCCCGATCCCGAGAGCTGGGACATTCTCGTCAACTGCACGCCGGTCGGCATGTACCCGCATGTCGACGAGACGCCGCTGCCGGCAGATCGGCTGACCGGGCGCTACGTTTACGACCTGATCTACAACCCGACGACGACGCGGCTGCTGCGTGACGCCGAAGCAGTCGGATGTCAGCCGATTGGCGGTCTGGAGATGCTGGTCGCGCAGGCGCGCGAGCAGTTCGAATGGTGGACCGGCACGAGGCCACGGCCGGGGGTGATGAAGGAAGCCGCACAGCGGCGGCTCGCGGAGTTTGCACGCGATGAAAATCACGTCGTTTGAAGATTTCACAGAGCTCGCGCGGCGGGGCACGTTCGTGCCGGTCGTCAAGGAGATCGTCGCGGATCTGCTGACGCCGGTCTCGGCGTTCCTGAAGATCGCCGAGCATGCCGACTATGCGTTCCTGCTGGAGAGCGTCGAAGGCGGCGAGCACGTCGGCCGCTACTCGTTCCTCGGCAAGGATCCGTTCCTGATTCTGCGCGCGCGCGACGGCCAGACGACGATCGAGCGCGGCGGCGTCACCAGCAGCACCGACAAGCCGTTCATCGAGACGCTGCGCCGGCTGATGGCCGACTTCCGATCGCCGTTCGTTCCCGACCTGCCGCGGTTCACCGGCGGCGCCGTCGGCTACCTGGGATACGGCGCGGCGTCCTGGTTCGAGCCGATCCTCGGCGACCTCGGCGTCGCCGACGACGGCGCCGACCAGGCGGGGTTCATGCTGTTCGACACCGTGCTCGCGTTCGATCACGTCCAGCACCGGATCCTGATCGTCGCCAACGCGCGCATCACCGCCGATGATGACCTCGAGTCGCTGTATCAGTTCGCGTGCGCGAAGATTCAGTTCCTGGAGCGCGAGCTCGAACGCAATCTGTCACGGACCAATCACGCCAGCCCGGCGCCGCTGCAGTTCACCTCGAATCACTCGAAGGAGAAATTCGAAGCGCAGGTCCGCGCCGCGAAGGACTACATCGCCGCGGGCGACATCTACCAGGTGGTGCTGTCGCAGCGCTTCGAAGCCGACGTCGCCGCCGATCCGTTCACCGTCTACCGCGCGCTGCGGCACGTGAACCCGTCGCCGTACATGTATTTCATCCGGATGGGAGGGGTATCGGTGGTCGGCTCCTCGCCGGAAATGCTGGTGCGCGTCGAGGGAGCGCGCGTCGAGACCCATCCGATTGCCGGCACGCGGCGGCGCGGCCGCAACGACGAGGAAGACATGCGGCTGGCCGAGGAGTTGAAGCGCAACGAGAAGGAGCGTGCCGAGCACGTGATGCTCGTCGATCTCGGCCGCAACGACGTCGGCCGCGTGTGCGAGTACGGGTCGGTGCGGGTGCCGCAGTTCATGGGGCTGGAGCGCTTCTCGCACGTCATGCATCTCACCTCCATCGTCGAGGGCAGGCTGGCCGACGATCGCGATCGCCTCGACGCGCTGGTGTCGTGTTTCCCGGCGGGCACGGTGTCGGGGGCGCCAAAAGTCCGTGCCATGCAGATCATCAAGGAGCTCGAGCCGTCGCAGCGCGGGCTCTATGCCGGCGCCGTGGGCTACCTGGACTTTGCCGGCAACCTCGACTTCTGCATCGCCATCCGCACGGTGATCATGTCGAAAGGCAAGGCCTACGTGCAGGCCGGCGCGGGCATCGTGATGGACTCGAATCCCACGGCGGAGTTCGAAGAAACGCGCGACAAGGCCAAAGCGCTGGTGAGCGCCCTGGAGCTCGCGCAGCGGGGACTCTGAGACATGGCTCATGGCTGACGCTGATGGCTCATCGCCGATGGATCAACCAATAGTCAGTCTTCGATAGCAATCAGCAATCAGAATGGTTCTGGTCATCGACAACTACGACTCGTTCACCTACAACCTCGTGCAGTATCTCGGCGAGCTGGGCGCCGAGGTGCAGGTGATGCGCAACGATGCCGGGTCGGTCGAGGACGTCGCGAACGCCGGCGCGGCGCGCATCGTGATCTCGCCGGGGCCGGGACGGCCGGAGAACGCCGGCGTGACGATGGCGGTGATTCGCCAGCTCGGCGAGCGGACGCCGATCCTCGGCGTCTGCCTCGGGCATCAGGCGATTGGCGCCGTGTTTGGCGGCGAAGTGGTGCGCGCGGGTGTTCCGATGCACGGGAAGACCTCGACGATCGAGCACGACGGCCGCGGTGTTTTCAGCGGCATCGCCGGACCGTTTCAGGCGTCGCGCTACCATTCGCTGGTCGTCGCGGAGAGGTCGCTGCCGCCCGAGCTCGAGGTCACGGCGAGGACGCGCGAGGATGCGAACATCATGGGCTTGAGGCATCGCACGTGGCCCGTGCACGGCGTCCAGTTTCACCCGGAGTCGATTCTCACAGGCGAGGGCAAAACGATCTTGCGCAATTTTCTCGGCGATCGGACGTAGCGCGATGTTCAAACAGCTGATCGAGAAACTGACGCGCCACGAGGATCTCACCGCCGACGAGGCCGCGGCGGCGATGGCCGAAATCATGGAAGGGCGCGCCGCCCCGGCGCATATCGCCGGCCTGCTCATCGGCCTGGCGATGAAAGGCGAGCGGCCGGTCGAGATCGTCGGCCTGGCCCGCACCATGCGTGCGCACGCGATCCAGGTGTCGACGCGCTATGACGACGTCGTCGATACCTGCGGGACCGGCGGCGATCGCGCGAACACCTTCAACATCTCGTCGTGCTCGGCACTGGTCGTCGCCGCAGCCGGTGTACGGGTCGCGAAGCATGGCAACCGATCCGCATCCAGCCGCACCGGCGGCGCCGACGTCTACGAGGCGCTCGGGATTCGCGTGACCGCGCCGCCCGCGGTGGTCGAGCGCTGCCTCAGCGAAGCCGGGATCGGATTCTTCTTCGCGCCGACATTTCATCCGTCGATGCGCCACGCCGGGCCGGTACGCCGCGAGCTCGGGATCCGGACCGCCTTCAACCTGCTTGGTCCGCTGACGAATCCGGCGGGCGCCGTGCGCCAGCTGGTCGGTGTGCCCCGACCGGAATTCACCGAACTGCTCGCGCGCGCGCTGGCGCTCCTCGGCGCCCGGCGCGCCTGGGTCGTTCACGGCGCGGATGGGATCGACGAGCTGACGACGACCGGTTATACGAAGATCTCCGAGTGCCGCGACGGCGCGGTGAACACGTTCTATCTGCATCCCGCCGACGTCGGGCTGCCGAAGGCGCCGCTCGGCGCGCTGCAGGGTGGGGACGCGCGCGAGAACGCGAGGGTCATCGAGCGGATTCTCGACGGCGAAAGCGGACCGGCGCGTGACGTCGTGCTGCTGAATGCCGGCGCCGCGCTGCTGATCGCCGGGGCAGCGCGATCGGTCGAGGACGGGATTGCGATGGCGTCGCGCGCGATCGACAGCGGCGCCGCGCGGCGGACGCTTCGACAGCTCGTCGCTCTTTCGACCGCCGAGGAGTTTGCGGCGGGAGCGAGCGCGTGAGCGCCGATCTGCTCGAGACCATCGTCGCCGCGACCCGCCGCATCGTCGAAGTACGCGAAGCGGCACAGCCGCTCGGTGTGCTGGCCGAACAGGCGGCCGCCGTGACGTTGCGGGCAGGCCGGTTCTTTGGCGCGCTGTCGGTGGCCGACGCGCTCAACGTGATCGCCGAGTGCAAACGTCGGTCGCCGTCGAAGGGCGTGCTGCGCCAGGACTACGACCCGGCGGCGATCGCCATCGCGTATGCCGACGCAGGAGCGGCGGCGGTATCGGTGCTCACGGAGCCGACGTTCTTCGACGGCGCGCTCGATCATCTGTCCGCGGTGCGCGCCGCGGTCGACATCCCGGTCCTTCGCAAGGACTTCATCGTGTCGGAATACCAGCTGCTCGAGGCAAAGGTCGCAGGCGCCGATGCCGTCCTGCTGATCGTGGCGGCGCTCCGGCCGGCCGAGCTGAAGGTCCTGCACGATCACGCGACGCGGCACGGACTGGACGCGCTCGTCGAAGTGCACGACGTCCGCGAGCTGGCGATCGCGGTGGACGTCGGCGCGCGGATCATCGGCGTCAACAACCGCAACCTGCGGACGCTCGAGGTCGACGCGCACGCATCGGACGCGCTGATCGCGCAGATGCCGCCGGACGTGGTCGCGGTCAGCGAGAGCGGCTTGAAGACGAGCGCGGATCTGATCCGGCTGAAGGAGCTCGGTTACCGCGCGTTCCTGATTGGCGAACGGTTCATGTCGGCGCCGGCTCCGGGGCGCGAGCTCGGCGCGCTCCTCGCCGGCGCCGGCGGTGGACGCGATGCGAGCGCGCCACACGCCGCCGACGCCAGGCGGGGCAGCGCCTTGAGGGTCGTCCACTGATGTTCGTGAAGATCTGCGGCGTGACCCGCGCGGGCGACGCGCTGGCGGCCGTCGAGGCCGGTGCGAATGCGATTGGCTTCGTGTTCTGGCCCGACAGCCCGAGGTTCGTCGATCCCTATCGCGCGCGCGCGATCGCGGCGCGGCTGCCGCCGTTCGTCACCGCCGTCGGCCTGTTCGTCAATCAGCCCGCCGCGCACGTCAACGCGGTGGCGAGTCTGGTTCGCCTTGGCGCTGTGCAGCTCCACGGCGACGAGACACCCGGCTTCGCGGCAACGATCGCGTCGCCGGTCATCAAGGCGCTGCCGGTCAGCGCCGCCGACGCCTGGCCGCTCGAGACGACGCTGCTGCTCGATGCGCACGATCCGGTGAGGCGCGGTGGCACCGGCCGCACGATCGACTGGAGCGCGGCCGCCGCCATCGCCGCACGCCGCCGCGTGCTGCTTGCCGGCGGGCTCACGCCGGAGAACGTCGCCGATGCGATCGCGCACGTCCGGCCATTCGGCGTGGACGTGTCGTCGGGCGTCGAGCGTGCACCCGGCATCAAGGATCACCAGCGCCTCAGGGCGCTGTTCGAGGCGATTCATGGCAACAGTCACGTCACGACGCGATCCTGACGCCCGCGGCTACTTCGGCGACTTTGGCGGGCGGTACGTGCCCGAGACGCTGGTCGCACCGGTCGAGGCGCTCGAGCGCGCCTACTTCGCCGCGCGAGACGACGCGGCGTTTCGAGCGGAGCTCGATCGGCTGCTGAGGCACTACGTCGGCCGCCCGACACCGGTGTACGAGGCGCAGCGGCTTGCCGGGGCGGCCGGCGGCGCGCGCATCTTCCTGAAGCGCGAAGATCTCACGCATACCGGCGCGCACAAGATCAACAACGCGCTCGGGCAGGCGCTGCTCGCGGTGCGCATGGGCAAACGGCGCATCGTCGCCGAGACCGGCGCGGGACAGCACGGCGTCGCGGCGGCGACCGCGTGCGCGCTGCTGGGTCTCGAATGCCACGTCTACATGGGCGCCGAGGACATGGATCGGCAGGCGCTGAACGTGTTCCGGATGCGGCTGCTCGGCGGCGAAGTCATTCGCGTCGACGCGGGCAGCCGGACGCTGAAGGACGCGATCAACGAGGCGATGCGCGATTGGGTGACCAATGTCGTCGACACCTACTACCTGCTCGGATCGGTGCTCGGACCGCATCCGTACCCGCTGATGGTCCGTGAATTCCAGTCGGTGATCGGGCGCGAGGCGCGCGCGCAGTTCCTCGAACTCTCCGGTGGCCTGCCGTCTGCCGTGGTCGCCTGCGTCGGCGGCGGCAGCAATGCGATGGGGATCTTCGATGCCTTCATCGACGAGCGCGACGTCCGGCTGATCGGCGTCGAGGCGGGCGGCGAGAAGATCGCGCGCGGGCGGCACGCCGCGCGCTTCGCCGGCGGGAGCGCCGGCGTCCTGCAGGGGACGCGTACCTACGTGCTGCAGGACGAGGACGGCAACATCGAGCTGACGCATTCGATATCGGCCGGCCTGGACTACGCGGCGATCGGTCCCGAGCACGCGTGGCTCCGCGATCTCGGCCGCGCCGAGTACGCTCATGTGAGCGACGCGGAGGCGCTCGACGCGTTCCGTCAGCTGGCGCGGCTGGAAGGGATCCTGCCGGCGCTCGAGTCGGCGCACGCGATTGCGTACGCGCAGCGCCTGGCGCGCGAGCTCGGGCCGACGGCGACCGTGCTCGTGAACCTGTCGGGGCGCGGGGACAAGGACGTCCATACGGTGGAGAAACAGATAGGGGCTAGGGGCTAGGGGCTGGAGGCTAGGGGATTGAGACATGCGTCGGCTGGATGAGGCGTTTGCGCGGATGCGATTGGAGGGACGGCCCGGGCTGGTCACGTATACCACCGCCGGCGATCCGGATTTGCCGCGTTCGGCTGCGATTCTGAAGGCGCTCGATCGCGCCGGCGCCGACGTGCTCGAGGTCGGCGTGCCGTTCTCCGATCCGCTGGCGGACGGTCCGGTTATTCAGCGCGCAACCGAGCGGGCGCTCGCGGCCGGCGGGAACCTGCGGTCGGCGCTCGCGATGATCGCCGAGCTGCGCGCGGAGATTGCGGCGCCGATCGTGATCTTCAGCTACGCGAACCCGTTGCTGCGCATGGGTGTCCGCGAGTTCGCCGGGCGCGCGGCCAGCGCCGGCGTCGATGGCGTGCTCGCCCTCGATCTGCCGATTGAAGAAGCCGGCGAGTTCCGCGAGACGGTCGCGGCTGCCGGCATCGACACGATCTTTCTGCTCAGCCCGACGACCACGGAGGAACGCGTCAAACGGGCGGCGGAGCTCGGGAGCGGGTTTCTCTACGGCATCTCGCGCCTCGGTGTCACCGGCGCGCGCGACCAGGTGTCGTCCGGCGCCGCGGAGATGGTGCGGCGAATCCGCAGCCACACGACGTTACCGATTGCGCTCGGCTTCGGCGTGTCGCGGCCGGAGCATGTCGCCGAGATCGGCGTCTACGCGGACGCCGCGGTCGTCGGCAGCGCGCTGGTGTCGGTGATCGCGAAGGAAAGCGCCACGACCGAGCTGATTCCGCGCGTCGAAGAGTACGTGCGATGGTTGAAGAGCTATGCCCACGCTTGACGACTTGCGCGACGACATCGATCGCGTGGACGAGGTGCTGGTCCGGCTGCTGAACGAGCGGGCGCGCGTCGCGTGCGAGATCGGCAGGTTGAAGAAAGAGCTCGGGATCGAAGTGTACCAGCCGGAGCGCGAGCAGCAGGTGCTCGCACACGTGCGCGGCGTCGCGGCGGAAGGGCCGCTCGGCCCCGACGCGATCGCGCGGCTGTTCGAGCGGATCATCGACGAGGCGCGCCGACTGGAGCGTCGCCTGATACACGGCGACGCGGAGGGCGTCGGAGACTAGGGGTCAGCGACAGATTGCAGGTGACAGCCATGGTCGTAGTGATGGAAGAGCGGGCGAGCGAAGCGCAGATCGAGCAGGTGGTGAAGCGCCTCGTCGAAATGGGCATGGACGTCCATCGATCCACGGGTGTGACGCGCACGGTGCTGGGGGCCGTCGGCCAGGGGCATCCCGACCCTGGCCTGATCGAGATGCTCGACGGCGTGCACGAAGTGCTGCGCATCACCTCGCCGTACAAGCTGGCGAGCCGCACCTTCAAGCAGGAGCCGACGGTGATCACGGTCGGCGACGTGCGGATCGGCGGCGACGAGGTGATCGTGATGGCGGGGCCGTGCTCGGCCGAGAGCGAGCCGCAGGTGCGCGCGGCCGCCGCGGCGGTGCGGCGCGCCGGCGCGAAGGTGTTTCGCGGCGGCGCGTTCAAGCCGCGCAGCTCGCCGTACAGCTTCCAGGGGCTCGGCGAGGAAGGGCTGCGCATGCTCCGCGACGCAGCCCGCGCCGAAAACCTCGTGCTGGTCACCGAGGTGATGGACCTCAGCCAGATCGAGTTGATCGAGAGCTACGCCGACATCTTCCAGGTTGGCGCGCGCAACATGCAGAACTTCACGCTGCTGCGCGAGCTCGGTCACACCCGCAAGCCGGTGCTGCTGAAGCGCGGCATCTCGGCAACCATCGAAGAGTGGCTGCTGTCGGCGGAGTACGTGCTGAGCGGCGGCAACAGCGACGTCGTCCTGTGCGAGCGCGGCATCCGCACGTTCGAGACCGCGACCCGCAACACCTTCGACATCTCGGCAATCCCGGTCGTCAAGAAGCTCAGCCACCTGCCGATCATCGCCGACCCGAGCCACGGCGCCGGCCGCCGTGACATGGTGGCGCCGATGGCGCGCGCCGCCGTCGCCGCTGGCGCTGACGGGTTGATCATCGAGGTGCATTGCGATCCGGATCACGCGCTCAGCGACGGCGCGCAGTCGATGTTTCCGTCGCAGTTCGATCGGCTGATGGCCGAGCTGCGGATCATTGCGCCGGCGATCGGGCGGTCGATCTGCCTCGAACCGGTCGCTCGCCGCGGTTGGGGGGCGTGACGGACTCGGGGCTCGGGGCTAGGGGCTACGTGATGGCGAAGGAACTTCCGGTCATTCAGCCGAAGCAGCGGCCGGCGACGCAAAAGCCGGTCTTCGAGAAAATCGGCATCGTCGGCCTGGGGCTGATCGGCGGATCGATCGCGCTCAAGGCGCGCGAGCTGTGGCCGACCTCGCTGGTCATCGCGGTCGACAACAAGGAGGTGCTCGAGACGGCGATGCGGCTGCACGCGATCGACGTCGCCGCCGACGATCTGATCGTGCTCGCGGAGGCGGACGTCGTGATCCTCGCGGCGCCGGTCAAGCAGAACCTGGCGCTCCTCGCCGAGCTCGACGAGCATGTGCGGCAGCCGGCGGTCGTCACCGACACCGGCAGCACCAAGCGGGAGATCGTCGCGGCCGCCGCAGATCTGCCGCCGCGATTCACGTTCATCGGCGGCCACCCGCTCGCCGGGGCCGCGCACGGCGGCCTCGATCACGCGCGGCCGGATCTCTTCGCCGGCCGTCCCTGGCTGCTGACGCCCGCCGGACGATCGGCGGGCCGGCCGGAACCGTCGGGCGACGCGATCGCCAAGCTCACCGCCTTCATTCAGGCGCTGGGCGGCGAGCCGCGCATCGTTCCGGCCGATTCGCACGATCGATTGCTCGCCTTCCTCAGCCATCTGCCGCAGCTCACCGCGAGCGCGCTGATGCAGGTGGTCGGCAGCGCGGTCGGCCACGACGGCCTTGCCCTTGCCGGCCGCGGCCTCGCCGACACCACCCGCCTCGCCTCGAGCCCGGCCGACATCTGGCGCGACATCGCCGCCACCAACGCCGACGAGATCGCTCCGGCGCTCGACGCGCTGATCACCGTCCTTCAGGATCTGCGGCAGGATCTCCGCGAGGGCGAGAGGCTCGAGGAGATCTTCCTGGAAGCCGCCAGGTGGCGGGCTGGGTTGAAACGATGATGCAATTACGAATTAAGACGTAAGAATTAAGAATTCGTGTCGCTGCCGGTGAGCGTCGCAGTTGTGATCACGAATTCTTACTTCTCAATTCTTAATTCTTAATTATCCTCTGGCGGATCCGCTGCGAGCGATCTGGCCAACCCCTCATTCCTCGCGATCCCCTTGTTCAACGTGGCCAACTCCGGTTGCCGCGCGAGCAGATCGAGGATGTCGCTGGTGGTGAAGGCGGGATTCGACGGGTACAGCGCCTCGTAGATGCGCGTCACCAGCTCGAAGTCTGCGGGTTCGTCGACCGTCCAGCGCAGGTGCGAGAGATCGACGTCGCTCGCCACGCCGCGGACGCGGAAGCGATCGCGCTGCCGATTGATGAACTGCGTCACGTGCTCCCGGTCCGACGGCCGCGCCGCTTCCTTCCAGGCGGTCGCGAGCGCGCTGAACCGCATCGCCTCGACGTCGAGGCCGTCGGGGAACGACGGCTCAGCCCCAGAGTAATCGAGCGCCTCGTCGACGCACGCGCGGACGACGCGATCGATCAGGTCGGGATCGGCAAGCGGACAGTCGCCGGTCAACCGGACCACGTGCTGCGGCTGCCACGGCAGCGCCGCCTGATAGAAGCGATCGAGCACGTCGTTCAGGCTGCCGCGGTAGCAGCGGACGCCAGCCGCGGCGCACAGCGCTTCGATTGCATTGTCGCCCGGGTCGGTGCTCGTCGCCACGACCAGCCCGTCGAGCGTGCGCGCGCGCCGCACGCGATCGATCTGATGCAGCAGCATCGGCCGGCCGAGGATCGGTTTCAGCACCTTGCGCGGCAATCGGGACGAGGAGACGCGCGCCTGCAGAATGGCGAGGACCGCGTGCGCAGAAGACCGGGTCATTCGTAGCGGAGGGCCACCATCGGATCGACCCGCGCGGCGCGCCGCGCCGGCAGATACCCGGCGAGCGCCGACACGGCGATCATGACCGTTGTCGCGCCCGCGATCGTCAGCGGGTCGTTCGCCGCGAGGCCGAAGAGCAGGGTCGTCACCAACCGTGCGGTGGCGAACGTGCCGGCCAGGCCAACCGTGATTCCGACGGCGACCATCGTCATCGACTCCCGCATCACCAGTCCAACGACGTCGATCTGCCGGGCCCCGAGCGCCATGCGGACGCCGATCTCGTTGGTCCGCCGCGCGACGCTGTACGACATCAGACCGAACAGACCGATCGAAGCCAGGACCAGCGCCAGCAAACCGAACAGCAGGTACGCCTGCGCGAACAGCCGCTCCTGCGCGATCCGGCCCTCGACCGCCTCGGCCTGCGTCGTCATGTTGACGATCGGCACGTTCGGATCGACCCGGCGTACCGCTTCGCGAACCGTGTTGACCAGCACGGCCGGATCAGCCGCGGTCCGCACCTCGAACGACACGCCCGGACAGCACCGCTGACGCAAGGGAAAGTACATCGTCGGAGGCGCCGCATCGCGGACGCTGTTGTACTTGATATCGCGGACGATGCCGACGATCTCGACCTGCGTGCGCTTCTCGACGAGGTTGCCGAACCGCATGCCGATCGGATCTTCGGTCGCGGCGAAGTACGCGCGCGCGGCCGCCTCGTTGATCACCGCAACCCGCGGCGCCGTGTCGTCGTCG
This sequence comes from Vicinamibacterales bacterium, assembly GCA_035259385.1. GTDB lineage: Bacteria > Acidobacteriota > Vicinamibacteria > Vicinamibacterales > CAVVIG01 > QHWK01. The sequence continues at coordinate 16,494 of DATFWL010000221.1, forward strand.
CGATCGGCGAAGGTCCGGCCGCGCAGCGTGCGGATGCCGAGGGTCGCGAAAAAGCTGGGCGACACCGTCATCTGGTGCATGCCGTTGCCCCGCAGTCTCGTGGACTCGCCCTGCGAAACGCCGCCGCTGTATTGATGGCCTTCGATGAAGATGTCGCTCGAGCTGATGCCGCCGCTCAAGAGCGCCGGCTGCGAGAACCCGACCGCCTTGACCCCGGGCAATGTGGCCAGTCGCCGCTCGAGTTCGGCGTAGAACGTCGCCGTTCGCGCCTTGTCGTAGCGCGCGAGCAGCGGCGAGACGCGGAACAGCATCAGGTTCATGGTGTCGAAGCCGACGTCGACGCTGCGCAGGTTGCGAAGCGTGGTCAGGAACAGTCCCGCGCCGACGAGGAGCACGAGCGACAGTGCGACCTGCACGACGAGGAGCGCTTTCGACAACCTGGTCCGGCCGCTGGTTGACGTCCGGCTGTCGTCCTTCAGCGCCGAGCTGACGTCGAGCCGGGTCGCGCGAAACGCCGGAACGAGTCCGAACAGCATGCCGGTCACGAAGGTGAGCGCCGCGACGAATGCGAACAGACGCCAGTCGAACGCCGCGGTCGCGGCGGGCAGCGGCATCAGCTGGCGGCTCAACTGCCCGACAATCGCGCCGGCGACGCCGCCCACGACGGCGAGCAGGATGCTCTCGGTGAGCAGTTGCCGGATCAGCCGCGACCGCGAGGCGCCGAGCGACAGCCGCACGGAGATCTCCTTGCGGCGCGCGGTGGCCCGCGACAGCAGCAGGTTCGCGACGTTCGCACAGACGATCAGCAGCAGCACCACCACGACGACGCTGAGGAGCGTGACCGACTGCAGATCGCGCGCCCCCGCGTCGTAGATGCCGCGCCGCGCCGATTCGACGCGCAGACGAGGAACCGCGGTTCGGTCGCGGTTGCGCGAGATCGCGCGGTCCGCATCCGTCAACGAGGCGGCGTAGGACGACCATCCCGCGCGGGCGGTCTGCTGGAACACGCCGTCGAGGCTGCCTTCGACCTGCGGCATGGTGACGCCCGGCTCGAGGCGTCCGACGACCTGCAGCCACCAGACCGTCGCCATCTGCAGCCTGCCCGAATCGTCCATTCGCGAATCGAGCACGAGCGGCACGGTAATGTCCGGGGCTTTGCCGAGCGCCTGCTGAATGCCGGTAAACCACGCCGGCGTGACGCCGACAATCGTGACCGGCGTTCCCGAGAGCTGCACCACCGTCCCGAGCGCCGACACGCTGCCGCCGAAGCGCCGCTGCCAGAATCCTTCGCTGATGACGGCGGCGGGCAACGCGCCGGCCTTGTCGTCGTCAGGACCGAGCACCCGTCCGACGAGCGCTGGGACGCCGAGGACCCGATAGAAATTGCCGGAGGCGACGAAGACGGACACGATTTCGGCGCTGCCGCCGATGACGATGTTCGCCTGGCTCTGCGGCGCGCCGGCGGCGAGATCGGAGAGCGTCGAGCGGCTGCTGTCGCGAAGCGTCTCGTACATCGGGTAGGAAAATGTCGCGCGGATGTCCCGGCCGGCCTCGTCCCTGCCTGACGATCCGTAGTCGCTGAAGTCGGTGCCCATGTCGTTCTTGCCGACCCACTTGAGGCGCACCAGAGTGTCGGGACGATCGACAGGAACCGTCTTCAACAGCAGGCCGTTGACCGCACCGAAGAGCGCCGTGTTCGCGCCGATGCCGAGCGCGATCGACAGCACGACCACCAGCGTCCAGCCTTTGTTCTGAAGGAGGAGGCGAATCGCCTGGCGCAGATCGTGACCCATTGGAGCCTGAATCTCTTTCCATTTGGTCTTTGCGAGCTTTGCGATCGTTGCGTTCCCGTTACTGCGTCGCAGCCGGCACCAGCGTCACCACCGTCATCCGATCGGAGGGAAAGTACTTCTTGAACGTCTCCTGCAGTACCTGCGGCGTGACAGTGTCGATGCGCCTGGGCCGGCTGAGGATCTCGCCGGGATCGCGATTGTAGGTCTGGATCGTCTGGAGCCGGCCGAGCCAGTAGTCGTTGGTCCTCAGCGCGGTCTCATAGCCGCGTCGCGCCGATTCCTTGGCGCGGTTGGTGAGATCGGCCGAGGGCCCCTCTTTCTGCAGCCGCGCGATTTCCTGCAGCGCGCGGTCGATCATCGTGTCGAGGTTCTTCGGGTCGGCGCCGAAGCGAATCTGGATGTGGCCCTCGCCCTTCTGCGGCAGCGGCTGCGACAGGCCGACGCTGACGGTGTAGGTCTGACCGAGCTCCTCGCGCAGGATGTCGCGCAACGCGATGTCGAGCACGGTGTTCGCGGCGATCACGTACTCCTGTTCCTGCGGGTCGATCGACGGGTCGGCGAAGAAGCTGAGCACCGACTGCCCGCGTGGCTCACGCCCCGCTTCGACTTTTTCTTTGACGATGGTCGACGGGAAGTGGAACCCGACATCTTTGAACGTCGACGCCTTCTGCCCGGTCGAGGGCAGCGTCCCGATGTACTCGGTGAGCAGCGGGATCGCTTCGTCCAGCTTGAAGGCGCCGACCATGAAGAACGTGAAGTCGGCCGCGTTCGCGAAACGCGCGCGGTAGAACGCAATCATCTTCTCGCGCTGGAGCGTGTTCACCCGCTCCGGCGTCAGCGGCTGCGACGTGTAGTGGTTGGACGTGTTCACCTGCGACAGTTTCTCCCCGAAGATCTGCTGCGGCGATCGCCCGCGGTTGGCCACCGCCGCGTCGAGCTGCTTCTTGAGCAGCGCGAACGATTCCGGATCGTCGCCCGGCGCGGTCACGTCCTGGTAGAGCAGCTGCAGCGCCGTTTCGAGCTGCGCCGGCGGCGCGCTGCCGGAGATGCCGTGCGACGACAGCGAGATGTACGGCCGCGCGACCACCAGCTTGCCGGTGAGCACCTTCTGCAGATCGGTCGCCTTCAGACCGCCGACGCCGGCTTCGTTGACCAGCGCCGTCGCCATCGAGGCGTCGAGGAAGTCGTCGGGCGGGGCGAGCGACGCGCCACCCATGGCGTTGAGCGTGAACAGAATCTGATCGTTCTTGAAGTCGGTCGGTTTCAGCCACGCCTCGACGCCGTTCGCGAACTTCACGATCGTGACGCCGATGTCGTCGACGGCCCGGCGCGAGGCGACGGCGCCGCCGCTGGGCGCCTTTTCCATCAGCGCGCGCGTGGCGCCCGCGTCGGTCCACGGCGCCACCCGCGTGTTCGCCGCCGCGCTGATCGCCGCCAGCAGCTCGGCGTCGGTCGGCACCTTCACTTCGTTCTTCTGTGGCATCGTCGCGAGAATCACGCGGCTGTCGTCTTTCATCAGCGAGCGCGCGAGGTTCGAGGTGTCGGCGTCGGTGATCGTCGGCAGCAGCTGCTGCACCAGCTTGTACTCGTACTCGATGCCCGGGCTCGGCTCCCCGTTCAGGAAATAGCTGATGTACTCCTGCGCGAACGATCCGCTCTCGGTCTTCTCGCGATCGGTGTAGGCGTGTTCGTAGAATGCCTTCATCCACGCCTTGGCGCGATCGATCTCGGACGCGCCGAAGCCGAACTCTTTCACCCGCATCGCTTCGCTGGTGAGCACGCCGATGCCGTCCTCGAGCTTGCCGTCCTGCACCGTCGCCTGCATGTCGAAGGTCGCGACATCCTTGCTGAGCGAACCGTTGCCGGCGCCGGCGCTGAGGAACTTCGCGTCGGGCTTGCGTTCGAGCTCGCCGAAGCGCTCGTCCAGGATGTGATCGACGATCCGCGCGATCAGATCGCGGCGGTAGTCGCCCACTTTCTGTTCGTCCTCCCGCGGCCGCTTGCGGACAATGCTGACGCTCGATCGCGTCACTTCCGGGTCGGCGACGACGCTGACCAGCGTCTGCTGGTGGAGCGGCACCTTGCGGTCGGGCGGCTCGGCGGCGGGCGCGCGCGCGGCCAGCGGCGCGAATGCCGTCCGGATCATCTGCTCGATCTGCTGCGGATCGACGTCGCCGACGGCGATCACCGCGACGCGGTCCGGCCGGTACCAGGTGTCGTAGAAGGCGCGCAGGCGTTCGGGCGGCGCGTTGCGGAGGATGTCCGGCTTGCCGATCGGCAGCCGTTCGGCGTAGCGCGACTGATAGAAGAGGATCGGCAGTTGCTTGTCCCGGATCCGCGATCCCGCGCCGAGGCCGCCGCGCCACTCTTCGATCACGACGCCGCGCTCCTTGTCGATCTCCTCCTTGGTCAACGACAGTCCACCGGCGAAGTCGGCGAGGGCGGTGACCGCTTTCTGGACGACGTCCGGCTGATCGCTCGGCACGTCGAGCATGTAGACCGTTTCGTCGAAGCTCGTGTAGGCGTTGACGTGCGGGCCGAGACGCGCGCCGATCGATTCGAAGTACGACACCAGCTCGCCGGGCTTGAAATGCGCGCTGCCGTTGAACGCCATGTGCTCGATGAGGTGGGCGAGGCCCTGCTGATCGTCCGCCTCGAACAGCGATCCCGCTTTCACGGCGAGCCGGAGCGACAGCCGCTTGGCCGGCCGGCTGTTCTGGCGGACGAAGTACTTCAACCCGTTCGGCAGCGTGGCGGTCTTGACCGCGCTGTCGAACGGGATGGTCTGCTGAAGGTCGACCGTCTGCGCGACGAGGCCGACGACGGCGAGGATCGTGGCAGTGGAGAGAGCAAGGAAATGTTTGTTCCGGCTCCGTGCGTTCGTGTCTCCGCAGCGACGGCACGCTCGGCCGATGCTCATGAGCCCTCCGGGATTGGCGAAGATCGTAGCACTATAATTTCAAGATGGACAAAGACTTCGAGGCCGTGATTCTCAGCGCATGCCGCACGCCGATCGGTGCGTTCGGCGGCGTGTTCAAGGAGCTGAGCGCTGTCGATCTCGGCGCGGTCGTGATTCGCGAGGCGATCGCGCGGGCGGGTGTGCAGACGGCAGACATCGGCGACGTCGTGATGGGATGCGTGCTGCAGGCGGGCGCAGGGATGAACGTCGCGCGCCAGGCCGCGCTCAAGGCCGGCGTTCCGGTCGAAGTACCAGGCGAGACGGTGAATCGCGTGTGCGGATCCGGGATGCAGGCCGTCGTGCACGCGGTCGAGGCGATCCGCATCGGCTACGTGGACACGGTGATCGGCGGCGGGACCGAGTCGATGTCGAACGCGCCGTACCTGTTGAAGGGCGCGCGGTGGGGCTACCGGATGGGAAACGCCGAAGCCGTCGACTCGATGTTGCACGAAGGCCTCACGTGTGCGATGGGGCACTGCCACATGGGCATCACCGCCGAGGAGGTCGCAGCGCGCTGCCGCGTGTCGCGCGCGGATCAGGACGCCTTTGCGGCCGAGAGCCAGAAGCGGGCCGTCAACGCGATTGCCGGGCATCGATTCAAGGACGAGATCGTTCCGGTGCCGGTGCCGCAGAAGAAGGGCGAGCCGGTACTCGTCGACACCGACGAGTACCCGCGCGCGGGCACGACGGTCGAGACCCTCGCCGGCTTGAAGCCGGCATTCAAGAAGGACGGTACCGTCACCGCAGGCAACGCCTCGGGGATCAACGACGGCGCGGCGGCGCTCGTCGTCTCGACGCTGCGCAAGGCGCAGGCGATTGGCCGCAAGCCGCTGGCGCGGATCCTCGCCTACGCCTCGACGGGCGTCGACCCGATGATCATGGGAATGGGACCGGTGCCGGCGGTTCGCAAGGTCGTCGAGCGCGCGGGACTGACCCTCGGCGAGATCGATCTCTTCGAGCTGAACGAGGCTTTCGCCGCGCAGTCGCTCGCCGTGGTGCGTCAGCTCGACATCGATCCGGCGCGGGTGAACGTCCATGGCGGCGCGATTGCGCTCGGCCACCCCATCGGCGCGAGCGGCGCACGCGTGTTGACGACGCTCATCTACGCACTGCGCGCGCGCCGGAAGCCGTACGGTGTGGCGTCGCTGTGCATCGGCGGCGGGATGGGCATTGCCATGGCTATCCAGAATCTGGACGCTGGCAATTAGGAATTTGGAATTTGGAGTTTGGAATTAAGAGCAGGTTGCAGAATTAGCTCGCTCGCGGGTGGCCGCGAACGGGGCCGCCCCGCCGGGCGCGGAGCCGTGGGCCGTGACCAGTGCTGTTCTGGCGAGCACCCGGTGGGGCTGTTCGCGGACAGGACCCGCCTTGAGCGAATTTTGCAACGCACTCTAAGGATTCGTGCAGGCGCGCTCGACGACATCGTCGCGCACGCCCGCGAAAGCGCACCGACTGAATGCTGCGGATTGCTGGTGGGCAGCGCGGTCGAGATCGTCGAGTCGGTACGCGCCGCCAATGTCGCTGACGATCCAGCGCGGCGCTTTGTGATCGATCCACGAGACCACATCGACAGCCGGCGAAAGGCGCGTCAGCGCGGCCTGGCGGTCGTCGGCTTCTATCACTCCCACCCCGCCTCGCCGGCTGAGCCTTCGGCCACTGACCTTGCCGAGGCAGGGTACACGGATCACCTCTACATGATCGTCAGCCTGGCGGCGGACGCGCCAGCGATCCTGCTGTTCCGCCTCGAAGGCGGGAACTTTCGCGCGGTGCCGTTCGTCACAGTCGGCTAATGCTGCGCCGGCCAATCGGGATCGTTGGCGTATGCCTCGTTGTCTGTGCGCCTGCCGTCGCCGCAGTTCAGGACCCGCAGCCCGAGCAGCCCCCGCCGCCGCCGATCGTCCGGACGATCGCGATCGCCGGGACGAAGGAGGTCTCGGAGGCGACCATTCGCGCCGAACTCCGGCTCCGCGAAGGGGAGCCGCTGCCGGTGCCCGCCGACGAGATCGGCCGCCGCCTCGAAGATCTGTACCGCCGCGAGGACTTCACCTTCGCGCGCGTCACCACGACGTTCGACGCCTCGTCTGGCGCGCTCGCGATTACGGTTGACGAGGGCGTGATCGGCGGTGTCGAGTTCGAAGGCGTCGACGAGAATCTCGCACGCTCGTTCGCCGAAGAATTCGCGCTGCGGGCCGGCGACGTCTTCAACCGCAAGCGCGCGCGGCAGGCGCTCGACGTCCTCCTCGAGCAGACGCGCGGAGCGGTCCGTCCCGCGCGGTTGTATTCACGGCCGACCACGCCGCCCGACGATCTGTCGCGCCGCCGCAGCACCTTCGACCTGGTCGACCGCGGCGGCCGGCGCATGCTCCTCGTCGGGCTGCGCGAGCCGCTCGGCCGGTTCCACCTGCTGCCCGACCTCGGCGAGCGCGAAGACTGGTTCTCGCCGGTGGACGGGTTCGTGCCGTCGCTCGGCATGGGCATCGCGGTGTTCGACCACACCTCGTTCAACCACACGTTCATTGCCGGCCACGTGTCGTACAAGTTCGCGTCGGAGCGTGCCGGCTATTCCCTGGGGATCGAGCGTCCGCTCTTCGGCCAGCCAAAGGTGATCCTCGGCGCCGAGCTGTACGACTTGACGGCGACCGACGACCGGTGGCAGGTCTCGTCGCTCGAACAGAGCGTGGCCGCGATCGCGATTCGCAGCTCGTTCCGCGACTACTATCGCCGCCGCGGCACGCAGGTGAGCGCATCACTCCGCGTGCACCCGCAGATCGAAGCGCTGGTCGCCTGGCGCAGCGAGCAGCAGGATCCGCTGGTGACGAGGACCGACTTCAGCCTATGGAACGGCGACGAGCTGTTCCCGCCCAATCGGCTCGCGGCACCCGGCCGCATGAACGCGCTCATCGTCGGCGCGTCGGCCAGCAGCCGCCGCTTCGATCGCGAGTCGCTCGAGGCGTCGTATCGCAGGCATCAGTTCGAGGAGCCGTTCGGCGCGCGGCTCGGTCAGCTCGAAGGCGGCCGCGATCCGCAGCCGGTCTGGCAGGTGGACTGGTCATCGGAGATCTCGGACGCGAGCGCGTTTTCCAGCGACTTCGATTTCGAACGTCACATCGTCACCGCGCGGGCGAGGATGGCCGCCGGCGAGTTCCAGACCTTCGGGGCGCGCGTGATCGGCGGCTGGTCGGGCGGCGTGCTGCCGCCGCAGCGGCTCTTCTCGGTCGGCGGCATCGGGTCGGTCCATGGTTACGACTTCAAGGCGGAAACCGGCAATTCGCTGGCGCTCGTCAACCTCGAATACGAGGTCGGCTGGCGCAACGGCCTGAGAGGCATCGCGTTCTTCGACGTCGGCCACGCCCCGCCTAGCGGTGTCGACGCGCCCTGGCTCAAAGGCGTGGGCTGGGGCGTCGCCGTCAGCGACCTCCGCGTCGACTTCGGCTACCGGCTGGACGACGTGCCGAGCTCCCTGCAGGTGTTGCTCCGCTTCAGCCGCAGCTTCTGACCGTGCGTGGCACTCCTGCAGCCACGATTGCCTGCCTGCTGCTGTCGTCAGCGCCGGCGCTCGCACTCGACGTCGAGGTCAAGACCGTCCGCGCGCCGGGCGGCGCGGTGAGCGCGTCGATCGAGCTGCGCGACGTGATTCCCGACCGGTTCAAGAAGACCATCGACGAGGGCGGCGTGCTGCACCTGCGCATCCAGGCGGAGCTCTGGGAGGCGCGGCCGGTGTGGGATCGGCTGGTGTATCCCGCCATCGTGCGCGTGTTTCGTTTCACCCGAGGCGCCGGCCGCAACCTGTCGATGACCGACCAGAGCGGCAACGTGACCACGACACAGGAAGCGCCGCGCGCCATGCCGGTCGACGTGGCGCTCGGCGATCGGTCGCGGGTGATGGCGTCCGAACGCTACTACGTGCACGTGATTGCGACGCTCGGGACGCTCGCGGAGCGCGAGGTGGACGACGTCGGCGACGCCGTGTTCGGGCGACCGTCGGAGAACGGCAGCCTCGCGTCGTTCTCGCGGCTCGTGTTTCGAACGGTCCTGCAGATCAGCGACTATCTGCAGAGCGTCACCGCCGAGACGAAGAGCCGGAAGCTCGCCGGCGCCGAGATCATTCGTCCCTGAGCGCGACCAGCGGATCGACGCGGCTCGCGCGCACGGCGGGCACGAGGCTCGCCGCCGCGGCGATCAACGCGAGGAGCGCGGCCGCGCCGCCGAACGTTGCGGTGTCGGTCGCAGCGATCCCGAAGAGGAGCGCGGACATCAGCCGCGTGACCGCCAGCGACAGCACGAGTCCGATCGCCATTCCGAGCGCCGTGAGCCGCAGTCCCTGTCCGAGAATATCGGCCACGACATCCCGCGCGGTCGCGCCGAGCGCGATGCGGACGCCGATCTCGCGGCGCCGTTGCGAGACGATGAAGGCCAGCACACCATACAAGCCGACCGCCGCCAGCAGGATGGCGACGAAGCCGAATGCGCTCAGCAGCGTGACGCTGTACCGCCGGCGCGCCATCGAATTCGACAGCCGCTGGTCCATCGTCAGGATCGCACCGACCGGCTGCTCCTTGTCGACCGACCAGACGGCCCCGCGAATGGCATTCGCCATCGCCGCGGACGAGTCCGGCGTCTTCAGAGCGAACGTCATGAAGGGAAACGGGTCCTGCCGGTACGGCACGTAGATCGTCGGCTGCGCGGCCGACTCGAGCGACGCCGACCGCACGTCGCCGACGATGCCGACGACGGTGATTTCGGGGCCGGGCACGTTGATTTGGAAATGCTGGCCGATCGCCTCGACGCCGGGCCAGCACAGTTGCGCGGCTGACTGGCTGACCACCGCTACCTGCGGACGGTTCTCGCGGTCGGCGTCGTCGAACACCCGCCCGCGCAGGAGCGGAATGCCCATCACGCTGAAGTAGTCGGGCGATGCCGTCCGGTAATCGGCGACGGGCTGCGCGTCGGCCGGCAGCGTCCTGATCGCAAGACCGCGGCGGCTGTTGCCGGGGAGAAGGGGAAGCCGGCTGGTCCCTCCGACGGCGGCAACGCCCGGAATCTCGCGAAGCGCCCGCACCGTCCGCTCCCAGAACTCGGCCCGCTGCTCCGGCGCGCCGTAGCGTGCGGCCGCAGGCGAGATCGAGACGGTCAGCAGACGATCGGCCGAGAATCCGGGCTGGACGTGCTGCAGTTGGATGAAGCTGCGGACCGTCAGCCCCGCCGCAACCAGCAGGACCAGCGACAGCGCAATCTGCGCGGCCACGAGCGCGCCGCGCAGCCGCCGCTGGCGCAGGCCCGACGCACCGCGCGCCGACTGCTTCAGATCGTCGGTGACGTTCAAGCCGCTCAACTGACGCGCTGGCGCCAGCCCGAACAGCAGACCGCTGATGGCGGACACGATGAGAGCGAACGTCAGCACGGTCGTGTCCACGGTCACGTCGCCCGCGACGGTGAGATCGGTCGGGCTGAGCCGTACGAGCGCCGCCACCAACCACATCGCCAGCAGGACGCCGGCGCCGCCGCCGACTATCGCCAGGAGAACGCTCTCGGTGAGCAGCTGCCTGACGATGCGGCGGCGCGTTGCGCCGATCGCGATCCTGATCGCCATTTCCTGGTGGCGCGACGTCGCACGCGCCATCAGCAGGCCGGAGACGTTGGCGGCCGCGATGAGCAGCAGCAGGCCGACGGCGCCGAACAGCAGCAGCGTCGTCGAACGCACGTCGCCGATCAGATCGTCTCGCAGTGTGGTCAACGCGGCGCCGACGTTCTGATTGGTGGCGGGATAGTCGCGCTCGAGACCGGCTGCGACGGCGTCCATGTCGGCGGCGGCCGCCGCGAAGGCGACGCCCGGCTTCAGCCGGCCGAGCACGAAGAAGTATCCGTGGCTGCGATCGGCGGACGGGTCCTGTGACGGCGGCAGCAGCGGATCGTCGGGCACGGACCAGTGCGGCGGAATCCACAGCTGCGCCCTCTCCGGGTACTCGATCCGCGGCGGCGCGACGCCGACGATCGTGTAGCGCTCGTCGTCGAAGCGAACCGTCTGTCCGACGATCTCACGCCGGCCGCCGAAGCGGGCGCGCCACAGCGTGTCGCTGATCACGGCGACGCGTTCGGCCCCGTGCACTTCGTCAGCCGGCAGAAACGCGCGTCCGAGCGCCGGCGGCACCTGCAGCACCTCGAAGAAGTTCGCGCTCACCATCGCGCCGACGAGACGTTCGGGCCGACCGTCCGACGCCAGCGTGATGTTCACCTCGCGAAAACCGGCGAGCCCGGTGAAGCTGTGATTCCGAGCACGCCAGTCGAGGAACGTCGCCGGCATGGCGTTGTTCGCCGACTGTCGTGTCTGGCGATTCGAGACGCTCACCAGGACGAGCTCGCCGTCGCGCGGAAACGGCAGCGGCCGCAGCAGCGTCGCGTTGACGACGCTGAAGATCGCAGCGTTGGCGCCGACGCCGACAGCCACCGTCAGAATCGCGAGCAGAGCGAAGCCGGGTACACGGAGGCAGGTCCGGATGGCGTAGCGCAGATCGTGACGGAGCGTGTCGATCATTGGTATCGCAGCGCCTCGACCGGAGCGATCCGCGCCGCGCGGCGCGCCGGAATGTAGCTGGCCGCGAGCGCGACAGCGGCAAGTACGGCGACGACCCCCGCGAATGTCGCCGGGTCAGTGCCGGTGGTCTCGTACAACAGGCTCGTCACCGTGCGGCTCAAGGCGAGCGCCAGGACAACTCCCGTGGCGAGGCCGATCGCGGCAAGGCGCGCGCCATTGCCCAGGATCATGCGGGTGATGTCGCCGCGGTCTGCGCCGATGGCGAGGCGGATGCCAATCTCGGCGGTCCGCTGGCTCACGGCGTACGACATCACGCCGTAGATGCCGATTGCCGCGAGCAGCAGCGCAAGTCCGGCGAACAACCCCATCAGCGTCGAGCCGAACCGCGCCTGGGCCAGCGATTTGGCCACCCACTGGTTCATCGAACGGACGTCGGCAACCGGCTGATCCTTGTCGAGCCCGCGCACGGTCCGCTCGATGGCGGGCGCCAGCGCGAGCGGATCGCCGGCCGTCCGCACCGTCAGCGTCATCGCGCCGTACGCCAGCTGCGGATGCGGCCAGTACGTGGTGGGTCGTGCCGCCGCCGTCAGATTCTGAAACCTGACGTCCCCGACGATGCCGATGATTTCGGTCGGCACGATCGGCTCGGTCATGTAGATCCCGAGCTGCCTGCCGATCGGATCCTGGCCGGGGAAGTAGGTCCGCGCGAGCGATTCGCTGATCAGGACCACGTTGGATTTCTCGCGCATCTCGCGATCGGTGAACATCCGGCCGCGCACTAACGGCACGCGCATCGTTCGGAAGAATCCTTCGTCGCACACGCTCACGTTGGTGACGTATCCCTGACCGGGTGGGGGCGGCGGCTGTCCGACAATCGTGAAGCCGGTGCCGGCGCCGAGCCCGGTGAGCGGCAGAAAGCTGATCGCGCCGACGGCCTGTACGCCGGGCAGCTCCCCGACCCGCGACGTGACGTCGTGAAAGAACCGGATCCGCTGGCTGTCGCCGGGGTACTTCGCGCCCGGAAGTTGCAGTCGCAGCGTCAGGATGTTGTCGGTCGAGTATCCGGGATCGACGCCGCGAAGCGTGGTGAAGCTGCGGAGCATCAGGCCCGCGCCGACGAGGAGCACGACGGCGAGCGCGATCTCCGCGACGACGAACGTCTGGCGCATGCGCCGGTGGCGAACGCCGCCACTCGCCTGACGCGCGCCGTCCTTCAACGTCTCCTGCACCTCGGCGCGGGAGCCCTCGAATGCAGGCGCGAGGCCGCACGTGATCGCGGTGACGAGCGACACGACGCCGGTGAACGCCAGAACGGCGTAGCTCACGTGAATCGGCCCGGCGTTGGTGAGGTCGACCGGGCTGAGCGCGACGAGGAACTCGACGCCCCAGATGGCGAGCAACAGACCGGCGGCGCCGCCGAGGATCGCGAGCACGAAGCTCTCGGTGAGCAACTGGCGGATCACGCGGTGCCTCGGTGCGCCCAGCGCCGATCGAATGGCGATCTCGCGCTGCCGGACCGCGCCGCGCGCGAGCAGCAGATTGGCGACGTTCGCGCAGGCGATCAGCAGCACGAACGCGACGGCGCCAGCGAGCACGAGCAGCGACCGCCGGTATTCACCGGACAGTTCGTCGTGCAGCGTATGGACCTGCGCGGTCCAGTTCGTGTTCCGCTCCGGAGTCTCGACTGCGAGCGCGCCGGCGATCGTCTTCAACTCGATTTCCGCCCGCTCGCGCGACGCGCCCGGCTTCAGCCGGGCGACCGCTTCCAGGTAGCGACCGCCGAAGTTGCGCGCATCGGCCGGCAGCGCGTACGGCGACCACATGTCGGACGGCTTGCCGGCGAGCGATCCCTCCTTGATGAACAGGCGGAAGCCGTGCGGCATCACGCCCACGATCGTCTGCGGGCGCGCGTTCAGCTGGATGGTGCGGCCGACGACGCCGGGATCGCCGCCGAAGCGGCGCTGCCAGTAGTCGTAGCCGAGAATCACCACCGCCGAACGCGAATCGGCGTTCTCCTCATCGGTGAAGCTCCGACCGATCAGCGGCGACACGCCGAGGATCGGGAAGAACTGCGCGGTGACGTTCTGCAGCACGACTTCTTCCGGCTCGCCGTCGCTCGTCAGGTTTGCGCGCGTGTCGACCAGCGCCGCCATCGCGCTGAAGCTGGTCGCGCGGTCGCTCCAGCGGAGAAACTGCGACGGGCCGAGCACGTTGCTGCGGCCGGGCCGGTGCGCGCCCTCCTCCCACAGCACGACGATGCCGGACGGATCGCGAAACGGCAGCCGCTCGAGCAGCACCGCGTTGACGATGGTGAAGATCGCGGTGTTCGCGCCGATGCCCAGTGCGAGCGCAAGCACCGCAACGGCCGTGAATCCGGGCGTGCTCACACACAGACGAATGGCGTATCGAATGTCCTGGATGACAGCGTCCATGTGGAGATTAGAGCGAGGTCCCCGAGCCTTTGGTTGAAGGGGACTCCTGTGGAATGGCCGACCAGCTGAAATGGAAGTGCCGGCTTGCCACCTTGAGGTCCACGTCGACGCCGAGCGTCACGAACACCGGGCGTACGACGATGCTGAACGCCGCATCGGCTGGTGCGGTGAGGCCAACCGCAACCAGCGCTGTAAACCCGAGTGCAATCGCCAGCAGCGCCTGGGCGACGCGCAGTCTGAGAGGCACGGAACTCTCGTCAGGCGAAGCGCGTGCCAGAGACGGACGGCGGATCAGCAGGAATTCCTGAGGAAAAACAGCCGGCAGGGGGCTTCCGGCCGCTCGGGTGTTCGGATGTGGGATTAGGCTGGCCGCTAGTGGAGCGCGTCGCCGTCGCGCAGTCCGGGCCGAACCTGGATGTTCACGCTCGCGGTACCGACCGACTTGTCGCGTCGTTTCAGGTGAAACATGACCCGATACGCACCGGCGCGAAATACGTGCTCGACGGTATATCGCCGCTTGATCTCCGACTTGCCGGGCTCGTAGGGCGGGCAGTCGGTTGCCGATTCCGACTGCGTGCCGTCGCCCCACTCCCACTCGACAGCCGCACAGTAGAACTCCTCGAAGTCGTTCGCGCCGCCGACGAGCTCAGCCGTAAGTACGATACGGGCCGGCGCCATCGCAATCACCGGCTGCGCCCGGAGCTTGACCTGCGGCCGTCGATTGTCCGGGTTGTCCTTATCCTTGTCGGCCTTCTGCGCGGGCAATGCGGCGGCCAACGTCGCTGAGAACAGCAACGCTGCGCCGGCCCATGCACTCCGTCGCAAGTGGTTCATGGTGCATCCCTCGACCCGACAGGTCATCGATTGGCGGGGACCAAGAAATTGTAATGTGGCTCGAGAGCGACAGCAAGCGCCATCAGCGATAATAGCGGGATGCCTTCAGTCTCCCCGTCGATGTCTGTCGGGTGCACCGGCGGTCCACTCGCGGCGGTCGACACTGATCTGTTGATAGTGCCGTGGTTTCAGGACGAGGCCGTGTCGGCGGTGTCGGGACTCGATGCCGCGACCGGCGGCGAGATCGCGCGCGCGCTCGAGTCGACGGAGTTCCAGGGCAAGGCCTTCGATCTGTTCGTGACGCCGATCACCGACAGCGCCTGGCGGGCACGGCGCGTCGTGCTCATCGGCGGTGGATCGAGTGACCGCGGCGCCGAGTTGATCAGGAAGCTGGCGGCGGCGGCGGGTCTGGCCGCGCGCACACGGCGTGTCCCACGGGCGGCCTTCGCGATACGCGGAAACGGCTCGCCGGCCGAGCTCGCTCAGGCAGTGAGCGAAGGGCTGACGCTGGCGGAGTTTCACGGCGGCATCTACAAGACCGCGGAGCCGGCGCCGGCGGCGCCGCCGGTGTGGACCGTCGTATTACCGGACGCGACCGACGCGGCGTGCATCGATGCCGTTGCACGAGGCCGAATCCTCGGCGAATGCAGCAACCTCGCGCGCGAGCTTGCCAACGAGCCGGGCAATTCGCTCACACCGCGGGAGTTCGCCCGGCGCGCCGCGGCGCTGGCCGCCGATGCCGGGGTCAAGACCGAAATCCTCGACGAGGCACAGATTGAACAGCTCGGCATGGGACTGTTGCTCGGCGTCGCGCGCGGCAGCGCGGAGCCACCGCGCCTGATCGTCTTCCGCTGGGACCCCGCGGGCGCGCCGTCGTCGCCGGTCCTCGGTCTTGTCGGGAAAGGCATCACCTTCGACACGGGCGGGATCTCGATCAAACCGGCCGACCGCATGGAGTTGATGAAGGACGACATGTCGGGCGGGGCGGCGGTCGCCTGCGCCATGCGCGCGATCGCGCAGTTGAAGGCGCCAATGCGCGTGGTTGGCGTCGTGCCGACCACGGAAAACATGCCCGGAGGGCGCGCGATCAAGCCGGGTGACATCCTGAAGAGCGCTGCGGGCAAGACGGTCGAAGTGATCAACACCGACGCCGAGGGGCGCCTCATTCTCGGCGACGGCCTCTGGTACGCGCGCCAACTCGGTGCGACGCATCTCGTCGACGTCGCGACGCTCACCGGCGCGGTGGTCGTCGCGCTGGGCAAAGTGACCAGCGGGCTGTTCGGCAACCACGAGGCGTGGGTGGAGACGGTGCGGCGCGTCGCGAACCGCGCGGGCGACCGGGTGTGGCCGATGCCGTTGTTCGACGACTACCGCGATCAGATCAAGAGCGACATCGCCGACATGATGAACACCGGCGGCCGCGCGGCCGGCTCGATCACGGCAGCGATGTTCCTGAAGGAATTCGCCGAGGGGGTGCCG
This sequence comes from Vicinamibacterales bacterium, assembly GCA_035259385.1. Taxonomy (GTDB): domain Bacteria; phylum Acidobacteriota; class Vicinamibacteria; order Vicinamibacterales; family CAVVIG01; genus QHWK01. The sequence goes on from DATFWL010000221.1 coordinate 32,523, forward strand.
TGGGCGCACCTCGACATCGCCGGGACGGCATGGGCGGAGGAGGCGAAGCCGTACCTGCCGAAGGGACCGAGCGGCGTCGCGGTCCGCACGTTGGCGGCGCTCGCGTTCGAGAAGTTTTGATTCAGAACCCCAATCCCGTCATCGTCAAGATCGTCACGCCGCCGAAAGACGAGAGCGGTCTGTCGCAGCTCGCCGACGTCCTGATCGGTTCGCTGGGGCTGACCGGCGTCATCGTCCTCGGCGCGCTCCTTCTCGGCGCACTGATGGCGGGGATCATGTTGCTCTGGAGACGGCGGTCGGCGTGAGAGGATTAGGAAGTTGGAATTTGGAATGCATGAACCGCTGACGCTCGACTGAAGTCTTCGCGCTACGTCAGCGGCGGTATGTCCGGCTTTAGCCTGACCGTGATCACGAATTCCAAATTCCAAATTCTTAGAGCAGGTTGCAAAATCAGCTCGCTCGCGGGTGGCCGCGAACGGGGCCGCCCCGCCGGGCGCGGAGCCGTGGGCCGTGACCAGTGCCTTCTGGCGAGCACCCGGTGGGGCTGTTCGCGGACAGGACCCGCCTTGAGCTAATTTTGCAACGCGCCCTTAATTCTTAATTCTGCATCGCCACCGCAGTCGCGCTTTTCAGCGACGTCTGATACTTGCGGATCGCGTTGAACAGCGACTCCGCGATCTTCTGGCGGTAGGCAGTTCCCTTCAGCAGCCGCGCTTCCTGCGGGTTGGTCACGAACGAGATCTCCGCGAGCACGCTCGGCATCGTCGCGCCGATCAGAACGACGAACGGCGCCTGCTTGACGCCGAGATCCTTGAGCGTCTTGTTGGTGGGCCGGAGCCGTTCGAGCATCGCGCGCTGGACGTGGGTGGCGAAATCGCGCGATTCGTCCAGCTTGTTGTTCAGCGCGATTGCCTTGACGATGTCCGGCATTTCGCCCATCGCGAGCGTCGAGGCGGCGTTTTCGCGCGCGGCGACGGCGGCGGCGCTGGTGTTGGTGGCGAAGTTCAGGAAGTAGGTTTCGATGCCGTGCGCCTGGACGTTCTGACTCGCGTTGGCGTGAATCGACAGGAACAGATCGGCGCCTTCGCGGTTGGCGATCGCCGTCCGCTCCGGCAGCGGAACGAAGTCGTCGGTGCGGCGGGTGAGAATCACGTCCACGCCCTGCACCTGCCCGAGCAGCTTTTCAACGCGGAGCGCGATGTCGAGCACGAGCTCGGCCTCCGTCACGCCCTTGCCTTTCGCGCCCGGATCGTGTCCGCCGTGGCCGGGGTCGATGACGATGCGCGAGACGCCGAGCCCCAGCTGGCGTGCGATGGAGAGCCCGCTCGACGTGCCCGGCGACGAAGACGGCAGGGCGGGCGGCGGCGGCGGCAACGGTAGGGCGAGCGGCGCGACGGGCGCGCTCGTCGGCGCAACCGCCGCCGTGGTCGCTTCTTCAACCGGGCGCGCGCGTGCGATCGCAGCTCGGTTCACCGGCACCGCCGATGGATACCGCCGCGTCCAGCCGGCGGTCAGGTTCCGGGAGGGAAGGATGACGGGGGCAGCGGCCGCCACGACCGCCTCTTCGGCGAGACGTGCGCGCGTGATCGCCGCCCGGTTGGCCGGGAAGGCGGATGGCGCGCGGCGCGTCCAGCCGCTGCCCAGGATTCGCGACCGCAGGATGGCCGGCTTCGGCTCGCTCACCGGCCGAGGCGCCGGCTCGGTCGCCTTGACGGTCGACGTCCGCACGCAATCGATCACCAGGCGGTACGGGCCGTAGAGCGGATAGACGCTGTAGGTGGACACACCGCCGGCGTCGAGCACGACGCGCGTTGTGTTGTTCGGATGGCGACCGATGCGAACCTGCCGGACGACGTCGGCATCCGAGGCAAAGCGCAGCGTCTTGTCGAGCAGCGTCGGGCTCGGGCGCGTTCCCGAGAGATCGAGGAAGACGCGATCGGGATTGTCGATGCGTTCGTCGCGGAACGAGACCTCGCCGTCGAGCTCGATCGTCACGCGGACGCCGTCGGGGAGGACCGAGCGCTTGATCTCGCGAATCGTCGCGACGCGGTCGCGAGGGGGGCCCGTTCGCGATGCGGGTGTCGCCGGATTCTCGGCCGCCGCGACCGCCGTCGCGGGAGCGGGACGGGGCGGCGGGCTCTTCGGCGCCGGCGCCTCCGGAGCCGCCTTGCTGACATTCACCGCCGCGAGCTGCTCCGGCACCTGCGGCGCCAGCTTGCTGAACGGATACGTGGCGGCCAGCCGCCGCAGCAGACGTACCCCGGTGTTCCGGTCGGCCGCCTCGCCGAAGCGCGCGAACGCGTCGAGGGCGAGGCGGCCGCCCTGCCACAGCGCGTTGTCGGCGTAGCCGCTGGTCGGATAGTGGTGGACCAGCGACTCGTAGGTCGCAACCAGCGCGCGGACGTCCGCCAGCACCGCCGGCGTCGCGTCAGGAGCGTTCAGCACCGCGCGCACCGCCTGCTCGCGCGCGAGCGCGTCGCCGTACATCGCCCGGGCCGGAGGAATCGCCCAGCCCGGCGTCGCCAGCAGCACGATACAGAACCCGCAGAAGCCGAGACGGTTGATGATTCTTCCCATGGCTCTACCCGTACTCATCGAAGCTGCGCGTCGACTTCCTCGAAATAGCCTTTGTCCACCAGCACCTCGCGCGGCTTGCCGCCGACGGCCGGGGAGACCAGTCCTTCCATCTCCATCATGTCGATGAGGCGCGCGGCGCGGCTGAACCCGATGCGCAGGCGGCGCTGCAGGTACGAGATCGACGCCTGTCCGCTCGACACGACGATCCGCGCCGCCTCGTCGTAGAGATCGTCCTTCTCGAACTCGATGGCGTCGGCCGCGGCCTTCTCTTCGGCGGTGATCGTTTCGTCGTAGACCGGCTTCCCCTGCTTGCGCAGGAAGCTCGCCAGCCGCGCCGTTTCCTGCTCGGAGATGTACGCCGCGTGCACGCGGATGAACCGCGAGGAGGCGGGCGGCAGAAACAGCATGTCGCCCTTGCCGAGCAGCTGCTCGGCGCCGTTCCCGTCGAGGATCGTGCGCGAGTCGATCTTCGAGGCGACGCGGAACGCGATCCGCGAGGGCAGGTTCGCCTTGATCAGTCCGGTGATCACGTCCACCGACGGCCGCTGGGTCGCGAGAATCAGGTGAATGCCGACCGCGCGCGCCATCTGCGCGAGCCGCGCGATCGACTCCTCGACCTCGTTGCTCGCCACCATCATCAGGTCAGCGAGCTCGTCGATGACGACGATGATGAACGGCAGCGGCTTGAGCTCCTTGCCCTCTTCCGGCTTTTCGCCGGCGGCGATCGCCGCCTGCATGTTGCGGTTGTACTGCTCGATGTTGCGGACGCCGACCGCGGCGAGCGTCTTGTAGCGCTCTTCCATCTCGCGGACCGCCCAGCGGAGCGCGTTGGCGGCCTGCTTCGGATCGACGACGACCGGCGTCATCAGGTGCGGGATGTCCTCGTACATCCCGAGCTCGAGCCGCTTCGGATCGATCATGATCAGGCGCACGTCGTCGGGCGTCGCGCGGTAGAGGATGCTGGTGAGCATGCCGTTCATGCTCACCGACTTGCCGGCGCCGGTCGAACCGGCGATCAGCAGGTGGGGCATCGTCGAGAGATCGGCCATGTACGGCTCGCCGTGGATCGTCTTGCCGAGCGCGATCGTCAGCTTCGACGTCGAGCGCTTGTAGGCGTCCGATTCGAGCAGCTCGCGCAGCGAGATCTGCTCGCGAGTGCGGTTGGGGATCTGGATGCCGACGGTCGACTTGCCGGGGATGCGGTCGATCAGGACCGAGTCGGCCTGCATCGCCAGGCAGAGATCCTCGGCAAGGCCGGTGATCTTCGCGTACTTCACGCCGGCGTCCGGCTTGAACTCGAAGGTGGTCACGACCGGCCCCGGGTGAATCTGGACGACGCTGCCTTCGACGGAGAACTCGCGGCACTTCTCCTCGAGCAGGCGCGCGCCGTCCATCAGCTCGCGCTCGTCGATCTTGCGCTCGGCTTTCGAGGCGTCGAGCAGCGCCAGGGGCGGCAGCGTGTAGTCGCCCTTGCGGCGCTCGGCGGGCGCCTTCGAGGTCGGCTCCGGATCGGAGAGCGGCAGCGTCGCCGGCAGGTTGACCTTCGGCGGCTTCGGCGGAGCGAAGGACCTGGCGCTGCCGGGCGAGCCCGCCGCTGCGCCGCCGCCCGCCGCGCCATCAGGCGCCTCGCCCTCGTCGTCGATCGCCCGGCGGAACGCGCGCGCGACGGTGTCGGTGATGCGCTTCTTCGCCGGCTTCGCGGCGGCGGCGTCGTCCGGGACGATTGGCGGCGGTGGCGCCGGTATCTTCGGTGGCGGCGCGTCGATCGCGGCGGCTTTCTTCGTGTGCTTCGCGATCACCTCGCGGCGCTGCTGCTGGCGCCGCCGCTCCTCGCGCCACTCCCGCAGCGCGTCGATCACGCGAATCGCCGCGTCCTTCGCCACCGCCCCGACGATGCCGAAGAAGCGCCCGAAGGAGAACTGCGTCGACATGATGATGGCGAGGAAGATCAGCGTGAGCAGCACGATGATCGACCCGGTGCGGTTCAGGTACTCGGACATCTCGTTCGCGAGGAACTCGCCGACGTAGCCGCCGGCGCGGAACGACTTGCCCGACAGCTCGAGCGTGCCGAAAATCAGGCTGAGGAACGCGCTGATGCACGCGAACAGCAGCGATGCGCCGGTGGCCTTGGTCATCGCCGCGTCGAGCGATCGGCACCAGAAGTAGTTCCAGCCGATGATCACCATCGCCGCGGGCACGACGTAGGCGGCATAGCCGAACAGCTGGAAGGACAGTTCGGCCAGGAACGCGCCGACGCGGCCGGCGAAGTTCGCGGGCGCACCGTGCGCGCCGGCGCTGAAGAACCACACGGGATCCGCGGGCTCGTAGCTGGCGAGCGAGATCACCCAGATCAGCGCGGCGGCAAACAGCATGACGCCGACGAACTCGCTGACGCGACGTGAGACGGTCGATCGGCCCACCTGTTCAGATCTCCATGATGACGGGCAGCACGAAGGGCCGCCGCCCGGAGCGTTTGCGGAAGAAGCGGCGGAGTTCGACGCGCAGGCGCTCCTTGATCAATCCCTGATCGGTCCGCTCCTCGACGCTGGCCTGCGCGACGACGTCGGTCAGCAGGCGCGCGCCGTCCGCGAGCAGCGCCTGGCTGTCTTCCATCACGAACCCGCGGGTGATGATGTCGGGAACGCCTTCGAGCGCGCCGGTCTGGGTGTTGATCGCGACCACCGGCACGACCAGCCCGTCTTCGGCAAGGTGACGGCGATCGCGCAGCACTTCGTCGCCGATCTCGCCGGTGCGCGTCCCGTCGATCAGCACCCGGCCGACC
>DATFWL010000222.1:0-9379 GCA_035259385.1 Vicinamibacterales bacterium
CTCTGGTGGTGCAGCGGCGCGGCGGGAGGCGTTGCACCAGCACAGAGCACGAGGATGTCCGGCTTCAGCATGTCGAACGCTGTGGTCGGCGCGCTGGCGTCTGTCGCATCGAGCGCCAGAGTCTCGACGCCACGAACGTCCACGGCGAGCTGTCGAAGCCCGGCCTCGTGCCGCGCCACTGCAAGTACGCGCGCTCCGTTGCGCACGCCGTGCTCGACGACCACTCGTCCCACGCCACCGCTCCCCCCGATCACGACCATGGTCTTGCCCGTCAATGGAAGCATCTCTTCCTCCGGGATTTGTAAGGCGGCCTCACCTCTGATACGACGCGCCCGCTGAAATTCATCGGTCCGACCTGACTTTCTCAGTGCCTCCCGAACGCTTCCGCGTTGCGACGGGCGAACTCCAAGAAACTTGTAGGTTCGATGCCGAACACGCGATGGGTCGTAAGGTCGACGTGCGACTCGGGGCCGCCGGTCAGGCGTTCTTTGACTTGCATGTCCAGGGCGTCCGCCAGCCAGGAAGGCAGGCCGTTTGCCAGCAACGCCTGCCGTCGAATTTCGCGCGACACGGGCACGTAGCGAACCCGCTTTCCAGTCGCCGTCGAGATGCGGTCCGCCACCTCGGTCATGGTCAGGGCTTCAGGACCGGTCATAGCCAGCCGCTCGCCTTCGTGTCCGCCATCACGAAGGAGCCGGAAGGCCACCTTCCCGACGTCCGCCAGATCGATCGGATTCAGCTTGGTATCGGCAAGCGCAAGGTAGAGTGCGCCATCCTTTATGACGGTCGGCGCTTCACTCAGATACACCTGCATGAAGCCGGTCGGACGCAGATGCGTCCAGGCCAGGCCGGAGCCTTCGAGATAGGACTCGATTTCGAAGTGCATGCGGCCGAACAAGAAGCTGGTATCGGGACGGGCGTCCAACCCCGAGAACTTGATGACGTGTTGAACGCCCGCGGCCTTGCAGGCATCGATGAATCTGCGTTGTGTTTCCCCCATGGCAGTGTCGGGGGACGAGATCATGAGCGTCCGTTCGACGCCGTCGAGGGCAGGGCCGAGGCTGCGCTCATCGGCCATGTCGCCCTCGACGATCTCGACCGTCGGGATGCCCTCGAACGGTTTCGCCTTCGCTCGGTTCCGGACCAGGATGCGAACGGGTTCGCGCTCATTGATGAACTCATTCGCTACGAATGCCCCTGCCGCGCCGGTTGCGCCTGTAAGAAGTTTCATCGTCGCATCCTCGGGCCTTGCCCAATGAGTGTTTCGGCAATGGTCGAAGTTGACCGCTCATAGGTAAGGACCGGGAGGGCGGAGGAAATTCATCGGCGTCCGACGACATTCTTTTGTCGTCGCCCGGCTTTGAGCCTTTTGGGGCTGCGTCGCGCCCCGAGTGGACCTCTTCGAGCTGGACGAGAACGCGCCGCCTCTAGCGATGGAGAAACGCGCTACCGGCGAGATCCTTGAAAGACTTGCTCTGGCTGATCGGGCTCTGAGGCGACGCGGTGCCGACTGTTCTTCCAGGATCGCGTTGCGCAATGTGCCGATATCGGGCACATGAACCTCGAACGTCGCCGGCCTTCCATCCGCTTAAGCGCCATGTGTTCCGTGGTCAGGTGTCAAAGCCGCTGGTCTTGACCGACCTCGCGCGTCAGGATGCTGCTGCTCCCGATCGAAGGGCTGCGGTCTCCTCGCGATTGGGTCCGTACAGTCCTGGGGTGCAACCGCCAGCCAATCGGCACATGAGCGTCAGCTGGCCGCGGTGATGGATGGCGTGTGCGACGATCCCGTCCCACAGAAGGCTTCGCACCGTCCTCGGGCCACCAAAGAACGGAAGCGTGCGATCCAGATCTGCCGGCGCCAGCCTGCGGATCCGCGCCGACGCCTCGCGGTGAATGCGCTCGTATCCGGGCGCCAGACCGTCGACCGTGCGCGGCCGCTCGATGTTCGGCGGTTTGGCGTCGAACGTGAACTGGCCCCTCTCGATGCCATAACTGATGTACGCGTCGCCTTCGGCGAGATGCCACGCCAGCTCGCCCAGTGATCGGCCTCCTGTGTCCGGTCGAAAGTCGTATTCGGTCGCGGGTAAGACTCTCAACAGCTTCAGCGTGTTCTCGGCTTCGCGATCCCACGTCTCCAAGAACGACTCGAGCTCGTTCATCGGCATGTGCTCCTCCTAACCGCTTCTACTGTGTCTCGGCGCGCCGCTTTGCGCGTCACATGAATCTCTTCGGTGATGGTCAAGGTCAGATCGTCGATTTCGATCCTGTTACTGCGGTGCTCATGACTCGTCCGCTGGTTAAGACGTTCCGTCATCCACCTTGTCGCTCGCAGCGGCCGTCTTAGCTTCCGCACGCTGCTTCACTCGCGTCAACGATTGTCGCCAGAAGCGCTCAAATTCGCGGGTCCATTCGTGCAAGGGCCGAATCGCAGCGGCATCCGTCTGGTACAGCTTCCGGCGGCCGTCGCGCCGCATCCGCACCAACCCGACTTCGCGCAGCACGCGCAAGTGCTTCGACACCGACGGCTGCTCCATCTCCAGCGCCGCGACGATGTCGCTCACCGGACGCTCCTGCACCGCCAGGAAGGCGAGGATGTCACGCCGCCGCGGTTCGGCGACGGCGTTGAATGCATCGGAGGTCGTCGTCGCCCTGGCCATGGGCCAATATATACATTCCCATATAGGAATATGTCAACTGCCGCTCGCCCGCTCTGAATGGCGATCGAGCAGCTTGTGAGATATGCGAAAGGAACGACCGGGTGCCATGGCGGGCTGCCTCCTGGTTGAACTGAGAGTGCAGTGTCACGGGCGAGTGTCGACCAGCAAGGACAATCAAAGCGCGTGAAGTTGTCGCTTCTGAAAACGACCGACGAGGTCTCGCGAGCAACGGCTGTCATCGCAGCGCCCACGCGCGAATCAGAACGGCAAGCTGGTCTCGCTCGCGGCCTTCACATCGATAAAGCCGCTCGGCGTCGTCAAAGCCCCGGCGATGGGACACGATCTCACAGAACCCGCTTGAATAACTCGGGGTAGGCCACAACCAGACCGTCGGAGTCGATCTCGATGTCCTTGACGAAATCGCTATCCAATGACTCGTAGCGGTACCGCCGGCCGCGTTGCAGGCATGTATAGCGCTGCGGGTCGATCGTTACCGTAAGCTCGGGCAACTGCACGTAGACGGCGCGAATGTCGGCGCTCTGACCTTCCTTCAGATCGAGACGACGAATCGGCAGCGTATTGGTGAATGGCGTCGCGGACAGGTCGACATCGATCGCCGCATCGAGATCGGGCCGCGCGACTCGGTCGCCGTCGCGCCAACGTCCGGCGCCATCGCTCGCGAGTTCGATGCCGGTGTCGGCACCGATCAGCCGTACGCAGATCATTCGGACGCGCCAATCCAGATCGGACTCTATCCGGTACAGGGCCCCGAAAGCACGACCCCCTTGCGACGCGAGGACCACTCCTTCTGCCACGATGACTTTCGACTGCATTCTCAGGACGAGATGCTGAAGGCCATCACCAGACCAATCCTGCCAACGCGCCACGATCGTTCGATCCATCGCTCAAGTAGCCTTTCCTCATTCCTTCGGCGCGCCCCCGGTATTCGGCTCCCATTGCCAGTGCGGAACCTCGCGAATCGGGTGCAGATCCGCATCTGTTTCGGCCCAGGAGTTTTGCTGCGCCACACGTGAGCCGAACTCAAGGTGCGAGCGCACGGCCTCTCTAAACGCCTCGTCACGGGGAAGTCCTGCTTCGTCGATGGACTCCAGATAGAGCGCCACGAACCGCTCCCGCTGCTCGTCGGTGATCTTCAGGTGCCGGTGGACATCGATGATGTGTTGGAACCCAAGTTCGCGAGTGAATCGATCCGGTCCACCGAACGATTCCGCCGTGAACCACGTCAAATGATCCACGTGATGCGGGCGCCGCTCCGTGAACAGAGTTTTCACGACCGGGTCCGCGAGCACTTTCGAGTAGAACAACTCTTCGACGCGGTGGAGCGCCTCTTCTCCGCCTGCATGTTCGTACAAGCTCCGCATTTTTTCCTCTGCTCTTTCGCGGTCCTCATTGCTATTGTGTCCCATCGGTTCGATCGACCAAACAACCCATTCAGGTCACCGAAGGGCTGGCCGCAGACGCCGCCGTATCAGTGTGGCGAAGGCATGACGAGTACAGTTCGTAGCGATCGCTGGAGCGCAGGCCGACCTGCCCTTACGTCAGCGCCCCTTTGATCAGCAGCGAGCTGCGGACAGACTGCTCCTTCAACGGAAGCAGGCGCTTTCGCTCTTCGTCGTTCGAATAACGAAGAAGATCGCTGTCGCTCTCGAAGCGCACGACGTGGATCTCGTATGGCGCCTCCGAGGATCCGCCGATCTTCGATGCCGGACCCGGTCGTAGACGCAGAAGAAGCTCGCCGCGGTACTTTGGCAGAAGTCGAAGGACGGCGTCTTCGAACTGGTCGAAGGCAACCTCGTGCCCGTCGCTCAGGTAAATGAGCTGCGTAAGATAGATCATCGAGCGCCTCCAGGTTGATGGAATACCGAAGGGGTCGCATTACGCAAGGGTAACCGCCGATGCGACGGCATGGGCGAGCGTTCACCGTTCGACGAAACTCTTCAGGCGATCGAGCGCGTCGTGAAATACAATCGTCAACCATGCAGACGCTTTATGAAGCCGCGGGTGGTCGCGACGGCCTCCTGAAGTTGGCCGGCGCATGGCACGCGCGGGTGCTACAGGACGATGTGGTCAGCCATGCGTTCAGCCACGGATATCACCCGCAGCACACTGAGCGCCTTGCCGCGTACTGGGCGGAGGCACTCGGAGGACCCGCGACATATTCCGACCGTTACGGCGATGAGACGTTTGTCGTCCGGATTCACAGCGGCAACGGGCGACACGAAGAGATGGATCAGCGGGCTATTGCGTGTTTCGACCAGGCGCTCGAAGACGTCGGCCTTGCCGACGACGAGCGGCTTCGGCGGGTGCTACATGATTACTTCGCGTGGGCCACTACGACCACGATGGCTCGTTACGAACGGTCGGCAGAGGACGTCCCGGACGGTTTGCAAATCCCAAAGTGGTCCTGGCACGGACTCGTGGTTGACTGAGGACGGCGAACGATGCGACGGCGTTGCACTGCGCTGAACCAGCCCACTAACGTTCAGGCCTGTCATCAATAGCGAAAGACGGAGACGCGCCAATGGGACGCGAGGAGCGGCTTTTCATCGTCATTCGCACATATGGTCCGCCGCTTCAGTAACCTGTAAACCGACTGTCACCGTCAATGTGAAGCGACTTCGTACAAGACACCGATAGCCTGGCCGCCGATCGCAGTACTGAAGTCGCCGGCGAATTGCCCGGCGATGGAGGCAACGGAGGTGATCGTCACGCCGTTCTGCATCATCCTCCGCAGGGCCGCATCTTCAGTTCTCGGCGACAGGCCGCCGCAGGCATCAATGACGACCTGCACCTCAAATCCGTGAGCAGCCGCTGATAGCGACGAGTGCTGGACGATGATTTCAGTTGCGACGCCTGATACGAGCAGCGTCTTCCGGCCCGTGTTCATGATGGCATCGCGCGTCGCGACGTGCGTGAAGGCGTCTGTCGTGGTACGCACCAGCTGAGGCAGATCGCCGAGAGCCGCCGCAATCTCCGGGGTCACGCGCGCGCCGCCCTCCGACGGCGCCGTAGTCACGATCACAGGAATGTCGAACAGTTTGGCAAGTTTCGCCAACGCACCAACGCTGCGGCGCAAGCGCATCGGATCGTTGGTGACGGCTAGCTCGATGATGCCGGCCTGCAGATCGGCGAACAGAATCACGGTGCGCGTCGGATCCAGCGGTGCGTAGGTCATTTTCTCGCCTCCATCTGCCCGAGGGCTCGATGAATCTCGTCTTGAATTTGTTTGCCGCTCAGCCGGGATTCCGCAACCATCTCAGCGCCTCCGCCAAACAGGAGCAGCGTGCCCAGAACCGCAAGAGAGACGGGTAGCCACGCCAACGACCCGCTGACCGCGCGATCGAGCGCGATCGACAGACACGTGGCGATAAACGAGACGACTGCACCGTACAGAAGCGCAATTGCCTGCTCCGCGTGCCGCGCGCGCCGAGCATGGTCCTCCAGCCAGGTTCGCAACACCTCCGCCGTAACCCCTGCTTTTTCAGGCGTTCTTTCATACGCGATCGCGACGAGGTTCCGCGCACGGTCCACCACCCGTGCCATCCGCACGAGCGCGGAGGCCACCAGCGACGCGGAAGCAAGAATCAGTACGGCCGGTGTGATCATCGCGGCAATCAGCGCGATCGCGGGAGACGATCCGGTCATCGTGCCTCCTGTGCGGGTGGTGACTTGAGCGCGACCTTCAGTGTCGTGCCAAGAACGTGAGTGGTTGGAGCCTCACCGCGAACGTTCCGCTGAAGGTAGAACAGGTCGAGGACGCAGCCGCGCCCCAGACGCACGCCGCCTCCGAATCGGAGGCGATTCTGGTTCCATGTCGACGTGGAGAAGTCGAAAAAGACCTCGTCTTCGCCGAAGAGGTGCCACTTGGTGTCGCCGCGCAGTCGCAGGTCTGCCAACACGCGGTTCCGATATCGAACCGGTGAGGTTCCGAAGCCGACCAGCTTCTCGAATCGATTTCGATCCGCGATATTAAGTCGTCGTACCCGTACCATCGTCGTAGCGGCGACCAACGGCAACTGGACATGCCGCTCGGCCCGCTGCGGCAGATCCACTAACAGGTAACCACCGGTAATCGCGAGGTGACGCAGCACGCGGACCTCGCCTTCGAGGCCACCGCCTACGAGCTGAGGGTTCGGAAGCCTCGAATCCGTCCGCACCACAACCAGCCCAAGGACATCGACCGATCGCGCGGATGCGGTGATATCGACTTCGCTCCACCACTGAAAGTCCTGGGCGTCGGCGCTCGGCGCGATGAGAAGGCTCACGAGGAGACCTGTGGCAACCCGCATCGATTATCCAAACCGCTCACGAACGAAATCCTGAGCCAGTGCCGCGGCGGTCCGCATCCTCTCGCGCGCCATATCGTTGTGTCGGGGAAACGATATCGCCGGCCGCTTCCTCAAAGCGGACGGCCGGCTGTGTATATGGCTTTCTTTATGGCGTGGCCTCCGACCGGCACAACGACGGCTGTGGAGAACGCCGACGGCACCAGCACGAGCATGCGCTTCGATGACATGGTTGCGTTCCTTTCTGCCCGTGCCCCAAGGACGATCGGCGCAGGCCAGAATCGACATCGGGGCTGGATGCTCAGGCCGCCGAGCCTGACCGGACGAATACTTCTATCGATGGAATGTGAATCCGAGCAGCTCGGTAGACGCCATCAACGCCGAGTTCGCGCGTCGACCCTTCATACATTCAGCGGCGCGGCCAACGACCGCGGCATTCCACGTGCGCCGCTTATTCAGGCCACCGGCAACTTGTACGGGCCGACGGTCGCAATTCTGCGCAGCAGCCGATGACCAGGCGCGTGATAGGAGTCAGCTGCCCGCGATCCGCGATCGTCGCGGTGCAAGCAGGGCGAACGCGGTCTGGCGGTTCCCGCCGCACGTGACCTGACATCGCCGTCGTCCCGAGCTGGAGCCGGGCGACTGCGACGGGCGCCGTGAATTCGCGGAGCATGTCCGCGAACGATCAACTATCATTCGGCAAACCGCGGCGCCGCCCGAGGGCGGCATCCAGAGGAGCGCGCAATGGCGGGATTAGTCTCGAGACTCGCGTCGGCCGTGGCCTGTGCGGTCGTCGCCGCGGCTTCCTTCGTGAGCGCCGCGGACAAGCCGTCCCGCGCGACCGATTGGCCAAGCACGAACTACGATCAGACGGCCAACCGCTACAGCCCGCTCACGCAGATAACGGCGAAGAACGTCGCCACGCTCCAACGGGTGTGGAGCGTTCACCTCAGACCGTCGGACTTCACGGGTCCGATGCGTGAAGACGAGGCGATTCCGATCGTCATCGGCAACACGATGTATCTGGGCTCGCCGTACGGCGCGGTCATCGCATTGGACGCCACCACCGGCGCCGAGAAATGGAGATATCAGCTGCCCGACAGCGAGCTGCCCTCGAAGCGAGGCATCGCCTACTGGCCCGGCGTGGCGCGGCCGATTCCTCTTCCGCCATCGATCGTCTTCGGATCGACGACGGGAAAGATGTACTCGCTCAAGGCCGCCGATGGCACGCTCAACGAGTGGTTCGGCGAGAACGGCGTCGTCAACCTGAAGACACCCGAGGTGATGCAGACCGGAATGACCGCACCCTACTCGCTGCTGTCGTCACCGACGATCTACAAGAATCTGATCATCACCGGCGCGGGCACCGGCGAAGGACCAGGCGGATCCGCCGGCGGCGCCGGACCTGCCGGCGACACGCGCGCCTGGGACGCCCGGACCGGAAAGATCGTGTGGACGTTCCACACCGTGCCGCGGCCGGGAGAGCTCGGCTCCGACACGTGGGGCGGCGACAGCGCGAAGAATCGATCGGGGGTCAACGTCTGGGGATACACGTCGCTCGATGCGGAGCGCGGCATCCTCTACATGCCGCTCGGCGCGCCCAACAACGACCGCGTCGGCATCGACCGTCCCGGCAACAATCTGTTCTCGTCGTCTGTCGTGGCGGTCGACGCGAACACCGGCAGGTATCTCTGGCACTTTCAGCTCGTCCACCACGACATCTGGGACTACGACACCCAGTCGGCGCCGCTGCTCGTCGACCTGCGCCGCAACGGACAGATCGTTCCCGCCGTCGTCATCGTGAACAAGACCGGATTGATGTTCACGCTCAACCGCGTCACCGGCAAGCCGATCTTCGACATCGAGGAGCGCCCGGTGCCGAAGAGCGACGTGCCCGGCGAGCAGGCGTCGCCGACGCAGCCGTTCCCGGTCAAGCCCGAACCGCTGACGCAGAACACGATCTCTCGCAACAATCTCTACCGCGGCGAACCGCAGCATCAGTCGTACTGCGAGCATCTCGTCGACGACAACAACATGAAGCTGGGCGGTCCGTACATGCCGATCGCCTTCAACCAGTACAGCATTTCGCCTCCGGGTCCGGCGGGCGGCATCAACTTCTGGGGACCGTCGTACGATCCGGAGCTGCACCTGTTCGTGTCGAACACCAGCAATATCTTCCAGCCGATGCGCATCGTCCAGCGGCCGGACGGCAGCTACGCCAATTCCGGACCGCTCGCCGGCACTCGCCGCTTCGGCGATCCTGACCGGAAGCTGCCGTGCGGGCCGACGCCATGGGGCGAGCTCGTCGCGGTCAACATGGATACTGGCGACGTCGCTTATCGCAAGACGCTTGGCGTTTCGGACATGTTGCCGCCCGGCTTGCAGGACACGGGCCGTCCCAGTTCCGGCGGCGTC
>DATFWL010000223.1:0-19104 GCA_035259385.1 Vicinamibacterales bacterium
CTGCACCGTCACGTCCACGCCGACGTCGCGCAGCTGGCGCTCGATCGCCTGCGCCATGCTCTCGCGGATCGCGTAGCCGGCCTGCGTGATCAGCGTGAAGGCGAGCCGCTTCCCGTCGCGCGTCCGGATGCCGTCGGCGCCTGGCGCCCATCCGGCTTCGTCGAGCAGCGCCCGCGCCCTGCCGGGATCGAACGGGTAGCGCGCGATGCGGTCGGTGTACGCCCATGACACCGGTTGGATCGGACCGTCGGCGACCGGCGCCAGCCCATCGAGGATCGTCTGCGTGTAGCGCTCACGATCGAGTGCCGAGATCAGCGCGCGCCGGACGCGCAGATCGGCGAACGGCGGGAACTGGCGTTCGTTCAGCGTCACGTGCTCGTAGGCGTTGCCGCGGGTCCTCGCCACGACGACCGACGGAATGCCCGACATCTCGCGGTACTTGTCCCACGGCGCCAGCGCGACGACGTGCACTTCGCCGTTCCTGAGCTGATTGATGCGCGTGTTGGTGTTCGGGATGAACTTGAAGAGCAGCCGGCGGATCTTCGGATACTGGTCGCCGCGCCAGTAGTGCGCGACGCGTTCGAGCAGGATGTACTCGCCCGACTTCCACTCGACGACGTGATACGGTCCGGTTCCCAGCGGGTTCCGGTTGTAATCCTGTGCGCGGTCGATGTCGCGCCCCTCCAGGATGTGCTTCGGCAGCGCGCCGCGAATGAACTGGATGTCGTACGGCGCGTAGACCTCCTTGTAATGGACGACGGCCGTCAGCGGATCGGGCGTGCCGACGGAGCTGATGCGATCGAACCCGTCGGTGCTCTCCGGGTTGTAGGCCGGTCCGTTGATGGCGTCGACGGTGAACTGCACGTCCGCGGACGTGAACGGCGTTCCATCGTGCCAGGTCACGCCCGGACGCAGCCTCCAGACGACGTCCATGCCGCCGTCGCCGCGTATCCGGACGCCGCCGTTCTCGGGCGTCGGCACCTCGCGCGCCAGCAGCGGCACCACTCGCATGTGTTCGTCGGTCGTCGTCAAGCCTTCGACGATGCAGGTCTGGATGTCCTCGAGGATGTGCGTGCTGAAGCGGTTCAACGTATCGGGTTCGCGATCGTAGCCGACGATCAGGAGGTCGTTCGACGGCGCCGGCGCCGCCGCGCGCCGCGCACAGGCCGGCGACATGACCGCGAGACCGAGCGCGAGCAGAACCAGTCGAGGGCTCACCAGATTCGCTCCACCAGCGGCACCGGGATCGATCCGAACGAGAGCACGCGATCGTGAAAGCGCCGCAGGTCGAACGCCGGCCCCTCGAGCCGCTGTCGCGACCGGCGCAGCGCGTGCAGGCCGTCGGTGCCGAGCCAGTACATCAGCGCCGTGCCGGGAAACATCGAGTTCTTGCACGCCTCGGCCCGCGCGGCGTCCGCCGGCATGCCGACGCGATCGCGATACACCGCGACCGCGTCGTCGAACGAGAGCGCCCGCGCGTGCAGGCCGATGTCGACGACCGCGCGCGCCGCCAGTCGTGCCCGCGTATGCTGCTGCGCCAGCGATTCGTCGGGCGTGAGGAACCCGATCTCGTCCATCAGGTCGGTCGCATAGCAGGCCCAGCCTTCGGCCATCGTGCCGCCGAGAAACATGCCGGTGCGGCTGGCGCAGTCTACGGCGGCGACACGGCCGACCTCCGACTCGCCGGTGTAGGCGCGGTAGTTCTGCAGGTGATGGCCGATCGCGCCATGGTGCACGACGTGATTCAGCTTGATGACGCTCGCGTTGGCGGCGCGCAACCGCCGCCGCTGCTCGTCCGCCGGCATGGCCTCGTCAATCGGTGTCACCACGTAGTCGTGCACCGGCAGATGATCGAACGGCGCCGGCGAACGGTAGAACAGGTAATACAGCAGCGGGGCAGCGTCCCGGGTCTGCTCCGGAATCGGGACGTAGCGAATCGGGTAATCCGGCCAGCTGACGAGGCGCCGCTCGACGGCGGCGGCGCGGCAGTCGTCCCAGGTTCGCTGGAACGCCGCGAGATACCCGGCGGCTGACGGATGCTGGGCGGCAAGCCGATCCTGCACCTCCGGCCATCCGCCGGACGCCGCGGCCCTGGCCCGGCGATCGAGATTCGCCAGCGCCTCATCGAGCGTATCGCGGGCGGACGCCGCGAGATCGCGCCGCGCGGTCGCGCACCAATGACCGCGCTCGATCAGGAGATCGAGGAAGTCGTCGCCGGCCGCGTAGCGGTCGTGGCGGGCGTCGCCGTCGCCGGCCGCCAGCCACCGCTTGAAGTCGTCAATCGCTGCACACGCCCGATCCGCGGCCGCTCGGACGCGATCGTCGGAGCACGATTCCAGCGCCAGCCAGCGGCGGACGCCGTCGCCGGCGACACGCTGAGCCCCGTCGCATTCCTTCAACGCTTTCAGGCGCCACTCGTCCGGGATGCCGTTCGCGATCGAGCGCCGCGCGCCGGCGAGGAATGCAGGCATCGCCTCGAGTCGACCGACGACAGCGTCAACCCGTTGTGCGGCCGGCGCGAACGGCCGCGTGATGAGCGCGACGATTCCGAATGCGGCCTCGCCAATCGCGAGCGACGGGTTGCCGCGCTGGAAGTGCAGGCTGTCGAGCTCAATGAGCTGAACGTCGAGGAACGACACGGCGAGCGCAGCGTCCCGGGCGCGCGTATCGCGAAGATCCGGCGATGGCGGATGGTCCTCCTGCAGAGCCGCCCGCAACTGACGCATCTCGTCGATCGCCGCGGCGAGGCCGTCAGGGGACCAGTCGGGGAGGCGATCGTCGTAGTCGTGGACGCCGGTGAACGTCGCGTTCACGGGGCGCAGCCGGTAGTAGCTGTCGAAGAACCTGTCGAGGGTGGTCATCGCGTCAGCGGCAGCGGGATCCAGCGTCGCTCGCGGAACGACAGTTCGACGGCGTTGATCACTTCCTGTACCCAGGCGCCGTCGCGGAAATCTCCCTCGTTGGCCGGACCGTCGTCGCGGATCTCGGTGATGAAGCTGCTCACCAGGTTGGCGTAGAAAAGCGTCCGCCACGATTCGGTCCGACTCCCGCCGGGCGGGTAGCAGCGCTCCGGAATGTCGAGCTCGCGAAACTCGACCTGATCGGGCGTGGCCGCCCGCAGCGTTTCCGCCACGCCTTCCTCCTCGACGAGCCGGCAGATCAGCGCGCCCCTGTTGCCGTAGACCCGCGCCTCGATCCCCGGATAGTTCCCGATCGTGACGAAGCTGGTCTGGATCGAGCAGAGCGCGCCGTTGGCGAACTCGCCGATGAAGATGTCGCCGTCGTCGATGTTGATCCGCATCACGCGATTGGTTGCCCGGACCATCCGCTCGGGGATGAAGTTGCGCATCGTGCCGACGACCTGCGAGAGGTCGGCGCCGACGATGAGATGGGCGATGTCGATGATCGGCGCGCCGTACCCTTCGAGCGACGAGACCTGCAGCACCGATGGGTCGGCCTGGTGATCGACCTGGCGGAGCGGCACGGCCGGATCGAGCCACTGCGAGTTCTGCTCGTAGCCGTTGAAGATGAACGGCGTGCCGACGAATCCATCGGCCACCAGCTCGCGCATAAAGCGCAGCGCCGGGCTGTAGCGAAAGGTCAGGCCGACTTTCGTCTTCAGCCGCTTCCGCCGCGCGAGGTCGGCGGCACGCAGGGTGTCGCGGAAATCATACGCGACCGGCTTTTCGCAGAGGACGTGTTTGCCGGCCTCGAGCGCATTCCACGCCAGCTCGAAGTGCGTGTGGCTCGGCGTGCAGACGTCGATGAGATCGATGTCGTCGCGCTCGAAGAGATCGCGCGGGTTGGCGGTCGCGGTCGGGACGTCGAAGGCACGGGCGGCCTCGCGCGCGCGATCGATCTCGACGTCGCAGACGGCGACGATGCGGCAGCGCGGGTCGCGGCGGTAGCCGGGCAGATGCGCGCTGCGGGCCCAGGTTCCCGCGCCGAGGACGCCGACGCGGACGAGTGGCGGCGAGGTCACGGGCCATAGACTCTCATCGCCGCCCTCGCGACGGCAAGGCGCCCCGGGGTATCCTGCGCGTCGTGACCGTCCGCCCCGCCGTCGCCGACGCCGGCGCCCCGACCGACGAAGGTCTGAAAAGACGACTCGTGCCGCGCCAGATCGCGATGATGGCGCTCGGCGGCGCGATCGGCGTCGGCCTGCTGCTCGGCAGCACCGTCACGATTCGCCTCGCCGGTCCCGGCGTGCTCGTCACCTACGGCATCGGCGCGGTGATCGCGCTCGTGATGGGCTGCGCGCTCGCTGAGATGGCGGTCGTGCATCCGGTTGCCGGCTCGTTCGGCGTGTTCGCCGACCGGTACGTGTCGCCCTGGTCCGGCTTCGCCGTGCGCGCCACGTATGCGTTCGTGCAGATCCTCGCGATCGGCGCCGAGGTGACCGCCGTCGCCATCTACTTCGCGTTCTGGTTTCCCGGTGTGCCGTCGTGGGTGTGGGTGGTCGCGATCGCGTCGCTGCTGGTCGCGATCAACAGCGCGCGCGTCAGCGTGTTCGGCGAGCTCGAATACTGGTTCGCGCTGATCAAGGTGATCGCGATTCTGGCGTTCATCGCCGCCGGCCTGGCCGTCATCGCCGGCCTGGGATCGCGACCGGCTGTCGGAGTCCGCCATCTCTTCGACAGTCCCGGCGGCTTCCTGCCGAACGGCTGGCGCGGTGTCTGGCTGGCGCTGACGCTGGTGATCACGAGCTACATGGGGATCGAAGGCATCGCGGTCACGGCCGGCGAGGCCGAGCATCCGGAGAGGTCGATTCCGCGCGCCATGCGCACGATGGTGCTGCGCCTGATCCTGTTCTACGTGCTGGCGGTCGCGGTGATGCTGATGATGACGCCGTGGCGCGAGCTCGCGGAAACCGGCGGCGGCCTCACCGGCAGTCCCTTCGTGCGCGCGTTCGCGGCGATCGGGATTCCGGCGGCGGCCGGCGCGATGAACCTCGTGGTGATCTCGGCGGCGGTGTCGAGCGCGAACTCGAACCTCTACATGACGGCGCGGATGCTGCTCTCGCTCGCCCGATCGGGCTACGCGCCCGGGTTCCTCGCGCGCGTCACCGCCGCCGGCGTGCCGCTGCCGGCCGTCGCCGTCGCCAGCACCGGCGTGGTCGCCGCGATTCTGCTCGCGATTTTCGCGCCCGCGAACGCCTTTCTCGCGTTGTACGGCACGGCGGTCGCCGGGATGCTCTTCATCTGGATCGTCATTCTGGTCACCTACCTGCGATTCCGATCGGTGCTGTCGCCCGATCGGCTCGCGCAGCTTCCGCTCAGGATGCCGGCGCATCGCGTGCTGACGTGGTTCGGCATCACGTCGCTCGTCGCGATCTCGGCGACGACCTTCTTCGTCGACGGCCTGCAGTACAGCGTCGTGTGGTTTCTGCCGTTCCTCGGGCTGATCTCGATCGCCTACGCGCGGATGCGCCATGCGTGAGCCGCGCCCGTTCCCGGTCGAGGAGGTCCGCCGGCGCTTCCCGGCGCTCGAACACGCCGGAGACTTCGTGTTCTTCGACAACGCCGCCGGCGCACAGGTTCCGTCGACGGTGCTCGACGCGGTCGCCGATCACCTGCTCGCCCGCAACGTCCAGCGCGGCGGCCCGTACCGGCAGTCGCGCGAGGTGGACGCGCTGATCGTCCGGGCGCGCGAGAGCGTCGCCGCGTTCGTGAACGCGGCGAGCCCGGACGAGATCGCGTTCGGCCTGAACGCGACGTCGTTCATCCGCGCGATCAGCCTCGCCGTCGGCCAGACGCTCGATCGCCGCTCGGAGATCATCGTCAGCGATCTGGATCACGAGGCGAATGTGGCGACCTGGCTCGCGCTCGAGCGCGCCGGCGCACGGATTGTCTGGTGGAAGTGCCGCGTCGACGAGGACGGTGCGACGTTGGATGCCACCGATCTCGAGCCGCTGCTGAGCGAACGGACCAGGCTCGTCGCCTGCACGATGGCGTCGAACGCGATCGGGCGGGTCGTCGACATCGGCAGCGTGGCGCGCCGCGCGCACGCAGTCGGCGCAGAAGTGTTCGTCGACGCGGTGCACTTCTCGCCGCACGGATCGATCGACGTGCGGGCGCTCGGCTGCGATTACCTGGTGTGCTCGGGGTACAAGGTGTTCGCGCCGCACATGGGCTTCGCGTGGTGCCGCCGGGAGGCCATCAACCGGCTGCCGACGTTCCGCGAAGCATTCATTCCCGACGTGACGCCGGACAAGCTCGAGGCTGGCACCTACGTCTACGAGAACGTCGCGGGGATGAACGCTGCCGTCGCGTACCTGGAGGATCTCGGCAGGAGCGTCGCCACCCCTCCCGCCCTTTCCGCCCTTCCCGCCCACTCACGCGTCGAGACCATCCGCGCGGCGATGACCGCGATCGCCGGCTACGAGCGGACGTTGTCGCGACAGCTGCTCGATGCGGTCGAGACGATTCGCGGCGTGACGGTGCATGGCGTGACGGCGCGAGACCGCCTGCACGAGCGGATCCCGACGTTGTGTTTCACGGTCGCCGGCTGCCGCGCGTCCGACATCGCCGAAGGCCTGGCGGCGCGCGAGATTGGCGTGCGCAGCGGCCACATGTACTCGCCGCGGTTGATGGCGCGGCTCGGTCTGCCGGCCGCCGGCGCGGTGCGAGCCTCACTGGTCCACTACAACACGGCAGCGGAGATCGGGCGGTTTGCCGGCGCGCTGCGAGAGGTCATCGAGACAACTCATGAATCCTGACGAGTTCCGATCGCGGTTTCCGATCCTCGAGAGGCGGGTCTACGTGAACAGCTGCTCGCAGGGTGCGCTGTCGATCGACGTGGAGCAGGGCGTGCGGTCCTACCTCGAATCGTGGCACGACGAGGGTTCGCCGTGGGAACGCTGGGTCGACCAGGTCGAGCGTCTGCGCGCGCGCTTCGCGGCGTCAATTGGCGCAGACACCGACGAAGTCGCGGTGATGCCGAGCGCGTCGGCCGGCATCAATGCGATCGCCAGCGCACTCGACTTCGGCGGCGCCCGCTCGCACGTCGTTGTCGGCGAGTTCGAGTTCCCGACGATGGCGCAGGTGTGGCTGGCGCAGGCGCGCCGCGGCGCCGTGATCCGCCGGGCCTCGGCCCCGCCGACGGCGCCGGACACGCTGCCGCTCGCGTCCTACGACGCCGTCATCGACGAGCGGACGCTGATCGTCCCGGCGACGCACGTTTGTTTCCGCAACGGCCACAAGACCGACATTGCCGGCCTGGTACGCCTCGCGCACGGGCGTGGTGCATATGTCCTCCTCGACGACTATCAGCGCACGGGCTCGGGCCCGATCGACGTGCACGCCCTGAACGTCGATTTCATGGTCACCGGTTGTCTCAAGTATCTGATTGCGGCGGCGGGCATCGGGTTTCTGTACGTGCGGCGGGATCTCGTCGAGCGCTTCGAGCCGACCGTCACCGGATGGTTCGGCCGCGTCAATCCCTTTGCGTTCCGGATCGACGCGCTCGACTGGCCCTCGAGCGCCAATCGTTTCGAGAGCGGCACGCCGCCGGTCGCCAACGCCTACGCCGCGCTCGCCGCGCTCGATCTGCTCGATCGCATCGGATACGACGCCATCGGCCGCCAGGTCGATCGGCTGACCGCACGCTTTGCAGGCGCCGCGCGCGAGGCGGGTTTCGCGGTGCGGACGCCGATCGAGGCCGATCGGCGCGGGCCGCTCGTCGTCGTGCAGAGCCTCGACGCGCCCGCGCTCGTCCAGCGCCTCGCCGCCAGCGGCATCGTCGCGTCGTGCCGCGGCAACGGCCTCCGCGTCGCATTTCACGCGTACAACACGGACGCCGACGTCGACGCGGTCGTCGGCGCGCTGCACGCGGAAGCGTCGCTCGTGATCGAAAGCGCCGTACCTCGATGAACGATGAGGGCGTATTTCGAGGAGCGTCTGGGTTTCAGGTGGGTCGTCGGACCAGACATCGGTCGGGCAATCGCACGAAAGCACCAGCAGTCACTCGCTTCAGGTGTCGTTTCCGGGTCGCAAAATTTCGCGTTGACAAACGCGCGGCGCGGGCCGATTCTTCTCAGTCCCTTCCGGCTCGTTGATCAGCGAATCTGTGAGATTCGTCACGTCACCAGCGAGGCGTTCATGACGATCGTCATCCAGCTGCGCCGCGACACCGCGGCACGGTGGGCTGCGGCCAATCCCGTGCTTGCCTCGGGCGAGCCTGGTCTCGAATCGGATACGGGACGAATCAAGTTTGGCGACGGTTCCACCGCCTGGCGCGACCTCGCGTACTTCCTCGGCCACGTTGACGACACGCCCGACGCCAGCAAGCCGGTGAGCAGCGCGCAGGCCGGCGCGATCGCCGCGCGTCAGCCGCTCGACAGCGATCTGTCGGCGGTCGCCGCGCTCGCGCCTGCCGAAGACGACCTGCTGCAGTGCAAGGCGGGCGTCTGGAGCAACCGCACGCCCGAGCAGGTCAAGATCGATCTCGCCCTCACGAAGGCGGACGTCGGTCTGGCCAACGCGGACAACACGGCCGACGTGAACAAGCCGGTCAGTGCAGCGCAGGCCGCGCTCGTCAGCGGGCTGATCAACGATCACCGCGTCGATCCCGGCGCGCATCCGCAATATGTTCCTTATGCCGTTCACGTCGCCGCGATCGCGAACCTGCAGGCGCAGATCGACGCGCTCACGGCCGGCGGATCCGCGCCGATGAACGTCGCGCAGCCGGCGATCAGCGGCGATGCCGTCGTCGGATCGGTGCTGACCGTCAGCAACGGTTCGTGGACGAACAGCCCGACTGGGTTCAGCTATCAATGGCGGCTCGGCGCGGCCAACATTCCGGGCGCCACTTCCAGCACCTACGTCGCGATTGCCATCGGCACCGTGACCTGCGCCGTCACGGCGGCGAACGGATCGGGTTCGACCTCCGCGGTCAGTTCGCCCGTGACGGTGACCGCAGCCGAGTCAGCGCCGACGAATACCGCGCCTCCGGTGATTTCCGGTGTGCCGGCGGTCGGTAACACGCTGACCTGCTCGACCGGAACGTGGGCCAATTCGCCGGCCGACTACGCCTTTCAATGGCTGCGTGGGGCGGCGCCGATTCCCGGCGCCACGGCGGCCGCCTATCAGACCGTCGCCGCCGACGTCGGCCCGATCGCATGCCGCGTCACCGCGTTCAATGCGGCCGGGCTCGCGTCGATCGCATCGCCGCCCGTCACGGTGATCATCGCGCAGACCAATTCGCCGAGTAATCCGGTTACGGCGCCTCTGACCGGCAGCCGCACGTTCGACGTCGGTCCCGGGCACACCTACGAAGAGCCTGATACCGTGCCGTGGGGCAGCCTCACGGCTGGCGACGTCGTCAACATCTACTACCGTGCGGCCCCGTATGCCTGGAAGATCGGCCTGCGCGGACAGGGGACGCCGGCCAATCCGATCGTCGTGAACGGAGTCACCGACGCGAACGGCAATCGGCCGGTGTTTCAGTTCGGCGGCTCCCGCACGGCGAGCGGGTCGAATCCGGGCGGCGCGGCCAACGTCTTCACCGGCGTGCCGGAGTACGGCGAGAGCCTCGGCGGCATCGTCATCAAGCGCGGGCCGAGCGACGACTACTTCACCTACAAGCCGCAGTGGATCGCGATCCGCAATCTGGAGCTCGCCGGCGCGAGCAGCGGCGCGACCTACACGACGCTGGCAGGAGGGTCGGCGGCATTCGGCGCCGCGGCGGGGATCCATGTGTTGGTCGGACGCGACATCCTGATCGAGAACTGCGTCGTGACCGACAACAGCGTCGGCGTTTTCATGATGGCGAAGGACGAGCTGCTGAGCCAGGCGTGCGAACGCGTGACGGTGCGCAGCTGCCGCGTCTCCGGCAACGGCATTGCCGGCTCGTGGTTCGAGCACAACTTCTACGTGCAGTGCGCGAACCCGCTGATCGAGGGCAACTTCATCGGCCAGACGCGCCCCGGATCGCTCGGTTCGTCGTACAAGAGCCGTGCCAGCGGCGAGATCTTCCGCTACAACTACGTCGAGGCGTCGGCGCGGGCGTGCGACTGGGTGCATGCCGAAGAGCAATCGAGCGGTATCGCCGCGCAGGCCGATTACGGGACCGACTTCGCCTACGGCAACGTGATCGTCAACGACTTCAGCCTGCCGAACGGCGGCGCGTACGCGCCGATCCACTACGGCGGCGACAACCAGGGCGAGCAGGAGCCGGGGCAGCCGCTCTTCTCGCCGACCCTGGCCTACCGCTCGCAGCTCTACTTCTTCCACAACACGGTCATCAACCGCGATCCGTCCGGGCAGACCTATCGCGTCGTCGTCTTCGACGTGTCGGTGGTGTCAGGGACCATCGACGCGTGGAACAACATCATCGCCTGCAGCGGCGCGCAGAACTTCTCGTGGGTGGAGTACGCCGGGACAGTGAACCTGCGCGGCATGAACCTCGCCTCGGGGGCGATCGCCGCGGCGCGACCGGAAGCGACGCCCGAGCAGTACTCGATCAACCAGCTCGGGTGGCTGCTGACCAGCGACCCGCTGTTCACGTCGGCGGCGACGCACGATTATTCGATCCAGAGCGGATCGCCGGCGATCGACATGTCGACGGCCGCCGCCGATCTTCCAGACAGCGTGCTGCTGGCGCATCCGGTCTCGTACCAGCCGCGGATGCGGACCAACGGCCTGGCGCCGAGGCCGGTGCTCGGATCGGCGTTCGACCTTGGCGCGATCGAGTTCGATCCGGCTGCCGGAGCGAACAATCCTCCGGCGAACCTCGTACCGCCGGCGATCACCGGGCGCCCATACGTTGGCGAAACGCTCGCGTGCTCCTCCGGCACGTGGTCGGGATCGCCAGTGGCGTACGCGTTCCAGTGGATTCGATCCGGCGCTGCAATCGATGTTGCGACGGCATCGACACATCTGCTCGCCGTCGAAGACGTCGGCGTCATGACGTGCGCGGTGACGGCCGCGAACCCGAGCGGATCGACGCGCCAGGTGTCGAACAGTGTGACTGTCTCACCCGACGTTGCGGCGCCGGCGAACCTCCTGCTGCCCGCGATCGGCGGCGCCCTGGTCGTTGGCGGGTCGCTCGCCGCCTCGACCGGCACCTGGACCAACGCACCGACAGACTACCTGTACCAATGGACACGTGACGGCGCCGCGATAGCCGGCGCGACCAACGACAGGTACACACTCGTGGCGGCCGATCGGTCCACCGACATCGCCGTCGTGGTCACGGCCGCCAACGCCGCCGGATCGACGACGGCGACGAGCCTGGCCTCCCATGTTCCAGGTGCGTCGGCCGATCCCGACGAGAACGGCGTCTTCAACTTCTCCGCGCCGAACGGCCGGACGCTCGCCGCGTTGAGCGGCAAGTTCCAGCCGTCCGCGTACGCGGCCGACTTCGAATGCCAGTCTGGCAACCTGCAGTGCGTGGCCGGTACGGGTTTCTACGGAGCGGTGGTCCGCTATGAGAACGGTCAGGACGCGAATCAGCAGTCGACGCTCGTGCGCACCGGCGGCGCGTTCCCGAGCGGCGGCGAGCTCGGCGTCCACGTGCAGGTGAGCGACGGTCAGGGCGGTTACGGAGCGTGGTTCTCCGAGACGACGGTGCAGCTTCGGCGCCAGTCGCCGGCGGACGTCAGCCCCGTCTTCATCGATCAGATCGCGCACGACATCGACTGGTCGGCGGACGCGACGCTGCGGATTCAGGTCGCCGGCGGCGTCGTGACGATCGTCGCGAACGGCAGCGAGCGCCTCAGTTACGTCGACCGGGCGCCGCTGACCGCAGGCTTCCCGGGCTTTTACATGGTGCCCGGCGCCAACGTCGCCGCGCACGCCGCGACGTCATGGACGGATCGGTGAGAGCCGGTCGTTGGTGGCGCCGCGAGCGTGACGCCGAAATGGCGCATCGCGTCGAGCGTTCGCCGCAGCGACTCGCGCGCGATCCGACCCGCGATCGGTCCGACGACAGGGCGTAGCAGCGCCGGGACGTCGCGACTGAGAGAGACCGACAATACCTGGACCAGGACACCGTCGTCCACTTGCCGATAGCTCCAGTACGAATTCAGGCGCCACAGGAACCCCCGGTCGTCGCCGCCGATTTCGCGAATCGACGTCGCGACACTGCGGCTCGACGCAAGCGACGGGCTGTGCTGTTCGAAGGTCACGCTGTGTTCGGTGTCGTAGGTGACCGTAATGAGGGCCGTGCGCTGCAGTTTCAGGTAGACGCGCAGCGTGTCTCGCGTCTTTGCCAGCACGCGCGCCTCGAGAACGTCGTCCTGTGGCGGCGGCGTGCCCGGCGTCGTGAGCGCATGCACGAGGCAGGGAACCGTCACGCCAGGAACGATCACCGAGCCGGACCATTCGTGAATGAGGCCTCCGGCGATGCGCACGTCGCGGCCCTGCAAGCGGCCCTGATCGATCGGCGGCTGCGCGGGCTCGCGCCCTGCCAGCTCGACGCGCGCGATATGTGCGTCCCAGTCGCGGATCGTATCGCCCGACGGTTGTGCCTGCGCCGTGCCCGGCAGCGCCACGAGGAGCGCGCTCGCGGCGACGGCCGTGCGCGTGAAGACCCATCGATCCGCGATCAGGAAGTTGGCGACGCTCATCGCGACGACCGCGAGGACGTTTGCCATCGTCGCGTCCAGGTCGAACGCGCGCACCGCGGCGGCGACGACGACGACGTTGCCCGCGAGGCTGACGGCGCCCGTGGCAAGCTGGTAGGTCACGAAGCGGCGCAGTCGTGAGCGGGCCGAATCGAAGCGATCGCTCCAGGTCCATCGTTCGTGCCACAGGAAGTTGTGCAGCACGGCCAGCTCGACTCCAATCGCCGTCGCGACCTCTGCCGAGACCGCGGCCCCATGCGTCAGCAGCGCGACGACCGCCGTCTGGATCAGAAATCCGCCGGAGGCCACCGCGAGGAACGCCATCGGCCGGGAAGACGCCGCGTCCTGGTGCCGGATCATGCGACACTCGCGCGGGGTATCCCGCCTTCGATCGCCGCGCCCGCTCGAGGCGCTGGCTCCGCACGATGCAGCGCGCGCGTGTTCCGAACCGCGGCGGCCGCGAACGCGATCGCCAGTCCAATCGCCGCGACGACGCCGCCGGCGTCGAACAATCGAACCGTCGGACCGCCGAACAACTCAACCGAGGTGGATGACGCCGCTTTGATCGCGCCAATCGCGAGCACGATCCGAAGCTCCGTCGGACCGAAGCCGGCGAACGACATGCAAAAGACGCCGGCTGCATGCGTCGTCAAATACGATTCCGCCGATACCAGCAGGTATGCGGCGAGCACGGCAAGCGCCAGCAGCGGATGCATCACGCCCGAGCACGCAACGCCGGCCATCAGGAGTGTCGTCCCGGCGAGATCGATCACGTGATCGACGTAGTACCCGAACCGCGGACGCTCCTGCCGGCGGACGCGCGCGACGGTTCCGTCGAGGCTGTCCCCGAACCAGTTGGCGGCAAGCGAGACGACGACGCCGGCCGCCGCCCAGGGCGTCCAGCGGAAGGCCGCAAACGACAGTCCCGCTGCAGCCATCGCCGCGAGGCCGATGGTCGAGAGCGTGTCAGATGTGATCCAGGGCGGGAGCCGCGAGGCGATCCAGATGAGCAGGCGCTTTTCGACGGCGGCCGTAAAGCTGGCGTTCGTGCGGGTGTGGGCGGCGGTCCGGGACGGCATTCTCTGATCCCCTCCGCCAGGTAATGCGCAATCGATCGCAGGAGTGGCTCAAAGCGGCTTCTGTCGCGAGCGGCGCGTGCGGAGGTGGGACGTCGGCGGATCGGTGCGAAGGCTTCAGGCTCGCCTGAAGCCTTCGCGCGACGACGCCGGCGTCAATGGAGCGCGTTCAGATCGCTCTGAAGCTGGGCGAGATCGAACCCTTCGGGCGACTTGCCTGACGCGAGCATCTCCGGCGAGAGAATCGCCCACGCCTCGTCGCAGTACTTGCTGTAGAACGACGACGTCACCTTCTGGATGCGTCCCCAGGTGACGCACTCCAGCATCTGCCGGTAGGCGACGAGCGGGATGTAGTGGCCGCCGGCGATCTTCGCACCAGCGACGACGCTCCACGGCTTGCCCTGGTCGAACTGATCCATCGCCGACTCAGGGAACTCGATGCCGATGCCGACGATGCCGAACAGGTAGAGCGCTTCGAGGAGCTGGTTCAGGTTGCCGACTTCGAGCGCGACGTACGCGCCGATCCTGTGCCGCGTGCCTTTCGCGTCGATCAATCCGGTCTTCTGGCGGTACTTCAGCGCATCGCGGACGTTCGTGCCCTGGTCCGTCGGATTCTCGCCGTTGGGATCGACCGGAGCGTGCGGGTTGTAGCCGGTGACCGCGCTGTAGTCGTGGATCGCGTTCGCTCCGGTGAACGTCGCCGGCTGCCCGCCTTCGATCGTCCACAGCATCGTCTCGTGATCGCCGCCCGCGAACACGCAGTCGCCTGCGCCGGTAAAGCCGGGCGCGACGGTGTTGTCGGGTCCGTTGCCGAGCATCTGCCACCCCTGCGCGGCGACGAGCTTCTCATGGCCGAAATGTTTCGGGTGCGACGGCAGCGGCTCGGATGTCCTGTACTTTGCGAACAGGAGATCGCGGCTGTCGTAGGTGGCGGGCTTCTTCCCAAGCTTGCGTACAGCGGTCAACGTCGTCGCCATCAGTCACCTCTCTTGTCACGTCGCGGCATCGCCGGCGGAGCAGCGCACGATTCTCTGCTCCGCTCGCCGAACAGCGGTTCGGTCGCGTGCGTCGCGCCGTGGATCAGAAATCCGCGCGCGTAAAGAATCGAGATGTCATCCGGAATCTTTACGAATCGCGCTCAGGACGTTCGTGCCATGCCCTTCAACGCGCGACCGGCCGGAGTCGAACACACGCCGGTCATGCTCGCGAACGGGCAGGAAAGAGGCCAAAACCTGGAGGACTGATATATTAGTCCGTCATGGCAGCGGGCCCTGGCCCATCCGCGGGAGGATCGCGATGAATCGGCGAGCGTTCATCACCTCGGGCTCGATGGCGGCGGCCGCGCTGTTCCTCGATCGCCGCGGCGGGTGGGCGCAGCCGCCGAAGGCGACGCCGGGTGCGACCGTCGAGACGACCGGCGGCAAAATTCGCGGGCTC
Source organism: Vicinamibacterales bacterium (assembly GCA_035259385.1). Classification (GTDB taxonomy): domain Bacteria; phylum Acidobacteriota; class Vicinamibacteria; order Vicinamibacterales; family CAVVIG01; genus QHWK01. Next base: position 15,079 of record DATFWL010000223.1, read on the forward strand.
GTCGTCGACAGGGTTCAGGCGTTCAAGGGGGTGCCGTTCGGCGCGTCGACCGCGGGCACCAGGCGGTTTCTGCCGCCGGTCAAGGTTCAGCCGTGGACCGGCGTCCGCGACACGTTCGAGATCGGCTTGCGCTGTCCCATTGTCGACAGCGTGCTCGTGCCGGAGTGGACGTCGCTCAACCTGCGCGAGCCGCAGGGTGAGGACTGTCTCAACCTGAGCCTCTGGACGCCGAGCGCGAGCAAGGGCGGCAGGCGCCCGGTGATGGTCTGGCTCCACGGCGGCGGGTATTCGGCCGGCTCTCCGAACATGGCGCCCTACGACGGCGCCAATCTCGCGCGCAAGCACGACGTGGTCGTCGTTCGCGTGACGCACCGGTTGAACGCGTTCGGCTTCGCGTATCTTGCCGAGCTCGGCGGAGAGCAGTTTGCCGGCGCCAGCAACGTCGGAATGAAGGACGTCATCCTCGGTCTCGAGTGGATCCGCGACAACATCGCGAGCTTCGGCGGCGATCCCTCGAACGTCACGATCTTCGGGCAGTCGGGCGGCGCCGGGAAAGTGAGCACGCTGCTCGGCATGCCGGCGGCGCAGGGACTGTTTCATCGCGCGATCGCGCAGAGCGGATCGGCGGTGACGAGCATGCCGGCAGACGCCGCCACCCAGAGCACCGAAGCGCTGATGTCGCGGTTGGGGTTGAAAGGCAGCCAGGCTGCAGAATTCCAGAAGATCCCGGTTGCGCAACTGCTCGACGCGCTGGCGCCCCGAGGCGGCAGGGGCGAGAGCGCGGGGCAAGGCGGAGGCCGCGGGCGTGGCGCAGGCGGCGGCGGCTTCAACGCCGCGCCGGTCGTCGACGGGACGTCGCTGCCACACAACGTCTTCGACCCTGCAGCGACGGCGATGTCGCAGAACGTGCCGCTGCTGATCGGATCGACCGAGACCGAGGTGACCTGGAACGTCAACACCGACTACACGGTGCCGTCCGGCGACGCGGCGCTGCGTGAGCGCGTGAGGCGGACGCTGCGCGGCGCGGACGATGCGCAGGCGGATCAGATCATCGCGATCTACCGGAAGGGACGGCCGAAGGCGGACAACCTGGATCTGGCGTTGATCATCGAGACCGACGCCTCGCCGTTCAGGAGCGGCACCGACACGGAGGCGGAACGCAAAGCGGCGCTCGGCAAGGCACCTGTCTACGTGTATCGCTTCCAGTGGTACTCGCCGGTGAGCAACGGCCGGCTCCGCGCGATGCACTGCATGGACATCCCATTCGTCTTCGAGAACGTGGATCTCAGCCGGAGCGTGGTCGGCGACGGGCAGGATCGGTATGCGCTCGCCGACAAGATGAGCAGCGGCTGGGTCGCGTTCGCGCGCAGCGGCAACCCGAACACGAAGCTGCTGCCGAAGTGGGATCCGTTCACGGCGGCGACGCGTGCGACGATGATCTTCAACAACGACTGCCGCGCCGTCAACGATCCGTACCGCCAGGAAAGGTTGGCCATTGCCGCAGTGCAGCCGCCGCGCCGGACGAATTAGGAATTTGGAAGTAAGAATTAAGAATTCGTACCACATTCGAACATGATGCGAATTCTCAATTCTCACTTCTTAATTCTTAATTGCGGCTTCCGCGAACTAGCCGAAGTGTTGAATTTATGACCAACGTGACGTCCAGCCTCGCGCACGAGGCGTACCGGGTTGTCCGACAGCGCATCATGCGCGGCGAGCTGTCGCTGGGCCAGGTGATCTCGCGGCGCAAGCTGGCGACCGAGCTCGGCATGAGCTTCCTGCCGGTCTCCGAGGCGCTGCAGCGGCTCGAAGTGGAAGGACTGCTCGAGAGCCGGCCGCGCGCCGGCACCCGGGTCCGGATTCCGACGCGCGACGAAGTGCGCGGCCACTTCGTGGTCCGCGAGGCGCTCGAAGTGCAGGCGGCGATGCTGTTTGCGAAGGAGGCGAAGCCATCGGAGCGCCGCGAGCTGCACAAGCTGGCGGCGCGCGTCGACACGCTCGCCGCGCAGCCGACGCGGACGCTCGTCTATGCGATGCTCCACCACAAGCTCCACCGCCGCATCGCCGAGTGCGCACGCTGTCCGGCGTTGACCGACGCGATCGAGCGGACGCACGCGCTCGCGTCGATCTGGCTGGGCCTGCTGCGGCATCCGTCGCCGAGCGACGCGACCAGCCGCCATCAGGACCTGCTGGACGCGCTGGCGTCGGGCGACGGCGATCGCGCCGCCGCGGCGATGCGCGAGCACGTCACCGTCGGGCTGAACCGCACGCTCGAAGTGCTCGAGCCGTACTTCCGCATGCGTCCGGCTCATCGTCAGACGTTCGTGCGCAGCGAACGCAAACAGCAACTCCAAGGAATTGTTCCGCCGCGTCGGCGCGCGCCGAAAGTGCGATATCAGACCGTTTGACAACGCAAGGCCGACGGTTATACTCGCCGCACATTTGAGCTGCCCGGTTTCCTGGCGCGTGGTCGTGCTCTGGCCGAGGAGGATCGATGAAGCGCGTGCGGCGCGGTCTGATCGGCGGCTTTCTTGCGATGCTGCTGTCGAGCGCGTCGGTGTACGCGCAGGCGGGATCGACGGCACAAATCAGCGGCGTGGTGAAGGACGCCAGCGGCGGCGTGCTGCCCGGCGTCGACGTCACCGCGACCCAAACCGAGACCGGGCTCAAGCGATCGACAACGACTCAGCCCAACGGGTCGTACACGCTCCCGAATCTGCCCATCGGGCCCTATCGCATCGAAGCGAATCTGTCCGGCTTCAAGTCGTACGTGCGCACCGGCCTCGTTCTGCAGGTGAACGACGCGCCGGTGATCAACGTCGAGTTGGCGGTGGGCGCGATCGAGGAATCGGTCCAGGTGCAGGCGGCGTCGCCGCTCGTCGAGACCCGGAACACCGGCCTCGGCCACGTCATCGAGAACGAGCGCATCCTCGCGCTGCCGCTCAACGGCCGGAACCCGGTGGATCTGATCGCGCTCGCCGGCGCCGCCGTGCAACCGGACGGCGCCGCCGGTCTCTCGTCGAGCCGCAGCATGCAGGGCGGCAAGCTGATCTCGATCGCCGGCGGCCAGTCGGCTGGCGTCGCGTACCTGCTCGATGGCGCCACGCACAACAACCCGTACGACAACGCCAATCTCCCGTTACCGTTTCCCGACGCGCTGCAGGAATTCAAGGTCGAGACCAGCGCGCTCAGCGCGCAGAACGGCATGCATTCGGGCGCCGCGGTCAACGCGGTCACGCGATCGGGCACCAACGTCGTGCACGGCGACGCGTTCGAGTTCCTCCGCAATCACAACTTCAATGCGACGAACCCGTTCGCGGCAAAGAATCCCGACGGCTCGCGCCGCGACGATGGCCTGAACCGCAACCAGTACGGCGGAGTGGTCGGCGGCCCAATCCGCCGCGACAAGATGTTCTTCTTCGTCGGCTATCAGGGCACGAACACGCGACAGACGCCGTCGGATAACATTGCCTTCATTCCGACGGCGCAGATGCTCGCCGGCGACTGGTCGGCGTTCGCGTCGCCGGCCTGCAACGGCGGCCGCACGCTGACGCTCCGCGCGCCGTTCGTCAACAACATCATCAGCCCGGCGCTCTACGACAAGGCATCGATGGCGATTGTCGGTCATCTGCCGACCACCACCGATCCGTGCGGCAGGACCAACTATCCGTCGCGGACCGAAATCGACGAGAGCCAGACGGTCGGCAAGCTCGATTACCAGTGGAGCGCGAACCACTCGATTTTCGGCCGCTATATGGCCACCTCGTTTCGCCAGCCGCCGCCGTTCAGCTTGATCGACAACATCCTCACCACGACCGTCGGCGGACGGGACAACCTGGCGCAGTCGGTCACCTTCGGCGACAACTACATCCTCAGCACGCACGCCGTGAACGCCTTCCGCTTCGCGTTCAATCGCACGGCGATTCACCGCACCAGCCAGGACTTCTTCTCGTACCCTGACATCGGCGTGAACACCTACAGCTACATGCCGCACTATCTGCTGCTCACCATGACGGGCGGCTTCAA
>DATFWL010000224.1:0-6979 GCA_035259385.1 Vicinamibacterales bacterium
TCGCCGGGGCTGCCGGCTGAGCAGGAGTTGACGTGGTAAGGTGCGCGGCATGATTCGCCAGATCGCACCCCAGTTCTTCACAACCGACATGCACGCCACGCTCATGTACTACAAAGAGAAGCTCGGCTTCGACTGTCTCGGCACCTGGCAGGACCCTCCGGTGTATGCCATCGTCGCGCGCGACGAGCACAGAATCCACTTCCGCTGCGCCGACCCGCCTGCGGCGAATCCCGACAAGTACGACGACGAGCTCCTCGACGCCTACTTGTTCGTCGATGACGCGGACGCGTTATACGCGGAGTACGCCGCGCGGGGTGTGGAGTTCGCGCGAGACCTCGGCAACACACCTTGGCACTCGCGGGAATTCGTGCTGAGGGACTGTGATGGCCGCCTACTGGCGATTGGCGCAAATTCCGAATAGCGGGCAGCCTTTCGATTCGCCGCCAGGCGCCTGAACCATTCGTTCTCCACACAAGACGCTCCAACCGTCGCTCGCTTCAGCGACGGTGAACATCGGTCCGCCTGGAACGTATCTACTCGCCATGCGGCTGAACCAGGTCTTGCGGAGCCTCGTCCGGATGCCGGCGTTCACGACGGTAGCGGTGCTGACGCTGGCCATCGGCATCGGCGCCAACGCGGCGATTTTCAGCGTCATCGAGGGCGTGCTCCTGAGGCCACTGCCCTATGCCAGCCCGGGCCAGCTGGTCACTATCGATCACGCCGCGCCTGGCGTGAAGATCGAGCACACCGGCGTCGCTCCTTTCCTCTATTTCACCTACCGCGAAGACGGCCGCGTCTTCCAGGACGTCGGCATGTTCAACATCGGCACGATGAGCCTGACGGGGATGGCGCAACCCGAGGAGGTGCCGACGCTCTTCGTGACCGACAGCATCCTGCCGATGCTCGGGGCGCAGCCGATGCTCGGCCGCCTGATCACGAAGGCAGACGACGCGCCGGGCGGACCCGAGACAGTGATGCTGTCGGCCGGCTACTGGCGCACGAAGTTCGGCGCCGATCCATCAGCGGTCGGCCGCACGTTGATGCTCGACAGCCGTCCCCACCAGGTGATCGGCGTGCTGCCCGATTCGTTCCGCTTCCTCGATCGCAAGGTCTCCCTCGTCATTCCGTTCCGCATCGATCGCAGCAAGGTCTTTCTCGGTCAGTTCAGCTACGCCGGCATGGCGCGTCTGAAACCGGGAACGTCGGTCGAGGCGGCCAATACCGATGCGCGGCGCATGATCCCGGTCTCGCTGCGGAAGTTCCCGCCGTTCCCCGGCGGCAACGTGCAGATCTTCGAAGAGGCGCGCATCACGCCAACCTTCCGCACGCTGAAGGACGATCTCGTCGGCGACGTCGCAAAGACGCTATGGGTGTTGATGGCGACCGTCGGGATGGTGCTGCTCATCGCCTGCGCCAACGTCGCCAACCTGCTGCTCGTGCGCGCCGACGCGCGGCAGCAGGAACTCGCGATTCGCGCGGCGCTCGGTGCGGGCACGGCACGGCTCGCCCGGGAGCTGCTCCTCGAGAGCGTCGTCCTCGGCCTGCTCGGCGGCGTTGTCGGCACCGGCCTGGCGTTCGGCGCGCTGCGGCTGCTCGTCGCGCTCGCGCCCGGCAACCTGCCCCGCCTGGACGACATCGCGATCGATCTGCCCGTGCTCGCGTTCACGCTCGTTCTGTCTGTCGTGTCGGGCCTCTTGTTCGGCGCGATTCCGATCTTCAAGTACGCCACCGTGCACCTCTCGACGATGCTGCGCGGCGGTGGACGGCATGCGAGCGCGAGCCGCGAACGGCATCGCACGCGCAACGTGCTCGTGGTCGCGCAGATCGCGCTGGCGCTCGTGCTGCTCGTCGGATCCGGACTCATGATCCGCACGTTCCAGGCGCTGCGCGACGTCCATCCGGGGTTCACGCGCGCCGGCGAAGTGCAGACGCTGCGCCTCTCGATTCCCGAGTCGCAGGTCAAGGACGAAGGCGCCGTGGTCCACATGGAACAGGCGATCCTCGACAAGGTCTCGGCCGTGCCGGGCGTCACGTCGGTTGCGCTCGCGTCGACGGTCTCGATGACGGGCAACGGCTGGCACGATCCGATCTACGCCGAGGACAAGACGTACGCGGAATCGCAGCTGCCGCCGCTCCGTCTCTTCAAGTTCGTGTCGCCGGGGTTCATGAAGACGATGGGCAGCACGCTCGTGGCCGGCCGCGACGTCACGTGGACGGACGCGTACGAGCAGCGCCCCGTTGCCATGGTCAGCGAGAACCTGGCGCGGGAGTTGTGGGGCGAGCCCTCGGCTGCACTCGGCAAGCGCATCCGTCCGTATCAGAAAGGACTCTGGCGTGAAGTCGTCGGCGTTGTCGGCGATATGCGTGACGACGGTCTGGACAGGAAGGCCGCGGCGGCCGTGTATTGGCCGCTGTTGACGCCGCCGTTCGTCGAGACGCCCGACTCGCGGCCGCAGCTCGCGCGCAGCGTGACCGTCGTCGTCCGCAGCCCGCGGACGGGCGCGAACGGGTTCGTGAACGAGCTGAGCCAGGCGGTCTGGGCAATAAATCCCAACCTGCCGCTGAGCGGCGTGCGCACGCTGCAGGAGATCTACGACGCGTCGCTGGCGCGGACGTCGTTCATGCTGGTGATGCTCGGCATCGCGGGCGGAATGGCGCTGCTGCTCGGCGTCGGCGGGCTGTACGGCGTGATTTCCTACTCCGTCGCGCAGCGTTCGCGCGAGATCGGGATCCGCATCGCGCTCGGCGCCCAGGCGCGCACGGTCACGCGGATGTTCGTAACGCATGGCCTTGTGCTGGCTGTCGCCGGCGTCACGATCGGTCTGGCGGCGGCGCTCTCGATGGCGCGGGTGATGTCGTCGCTGCTCTTCGACGTGAGCCCGCTCGATCCGCTCACCTACGTGCTGGTGTCGGTGACGCTGATCGCCGCGACCGTGCTGGCCAGCTACGTCCCTGCGCTGCGCGCGACGACGGTGGACCCGATCGACGCGCTGCGGGCGGAATAGGTGACGTGAGCTCGCTGGCTTGCCATCCGAAGCTCGCTCACGGTGCAGGCGAGCGAAGGATGGTACCGCTACGGGGGTATGCGAAAGGTTGGAACGTCACATTCATCGGTATCGCAGCGCAAACGCGATGATGTTCGGCCCGGCGGCCACGGCAATGTACTGGCGCCTATCGAAGACGTAGGTCATCGGCGACGCCTTCCAGTCGGCGTTGGCGTCGAAACGCCACACCGCGGCGCCGTTCGACGCATCGACCGCGGACAGCGCCCCGCTGTCGTCCCCGAAGAACACGAGCCCGCCGGCGGTCGCCAGCGTCCCGCCCCAGGTCGAGGCTCGCCCCACTTGCGGCACTTCCCAGCGAATCTCGCCTGTGTGCACGTCGATCGCGCGCAGGATCTTTTGTCCCGGCTCGTCGGGCACGCGTCGCGTCGCGCCCGAGTAGTACGACTGGCCAGGGCGCCACACCTCCGGCGATCGCGAAAAGATGGTGCACTTCTCCAGCGCCTGAACGTAGTAGAGGCCCGTCGTCGCACTGAACGCGGTCGAGAACCAGTTGGTGGCGCCCTCGACGGCTGGACACACCCGAGTACCCTGCGCCGTCGGGACCTGCCCGTCGATCAGGGCCGGACGGCCGTCCGCGCCGATCTCACGCGCCCACGTCAGCTTTTTGACGAACGGCCTGGCCTGGAGGAACGCGCCCGTGACGCGATCGAGCACGTAGAAGAAGCCGTTGCGATTCGCCTGCAGCAGGAGCTTGCGCGGCCGCCCCTGCCACTCCATGTCGACGAGGACGGGCGGCTGCTGCGCATCCCAGTCCCAGAGATCGTGCGGAGTGAACTGGAAGTGCCACTTGAGTGCTCCGGTCGAAGGCTCCAGCGCGAGAATCGAGTCGGTGTAGAGGTTGTCTCCCTTTCGCTCGTTGCCGTCGTAGTCGGGACACGGATTGCCGGTCGGCCAGTACAGCGTGTCGAGTTGCGGATCGTAGGTCCCCGTCAGCCACGCGGCGCCGCAGCGATGCTCGATGTCTGTCCCAGCCCAGGTGTTCGAGCCAGGCTCCCCCGGCTTCGGCACCGTCCAGAAGCGCCATGCCTCCTTCCCCGTTTCCGCGTCGAACGCGGCGACGAAGCCGCGGATGCCTTCGTCGCCGCCCGAAGGTCCGGCAATCACCAGCCGGCCCACGACCAGCGGCGCGGAGGTGGCGCCGTAGTTCTGACGCGGATCCGCCATGCGCGTTTCCCACATCAGTTCGCCCGTGAACCGGTTCAGCGCGAGCAGCCTCGCGTCGTCGGTGACCATGAAGAGGCGACCGCCCGAGACCGCGGCGCCGCGATTGATGCCGGAGGCCGCGTCGCCGGCGAGATCCTTCGAGCGCGGACGCTTGAAGTGCCAGATGCGCCGGCCCGAGCCGGCATCGAGCGCGTAGCATTCGTTCACGGCGGTGACATACATGACGCCGTCGACCACGATCGGCGTAACCTCGAGCCGGGAGGCGTCCGGCAACGTGAAGATCCAGGCGGGCGCCAGGCGCTCGACTGTCGCGCGATTGATCTGATCCACCGGCGAGTAGCGGTTGCCGTGCGGCGCGCCGTGATACGTCGGCCAGTCCACTTGCGACGTCACGAGACGATGGCGCGGGCCGTCCCTGCGCAACAGGCGCAATGTGCCGTCTTCGCCGAGCACCTGCATGTCGTCCGCCGAGCGATTGAGCAGGAACCCCGAGAGCGGCGCGCCGCCGGAGATCTCGACGCTGACGCGTGCCGGCGCCTCGCTGCGGGGCGGCGCGAGCGTGCGAACGAAGGCCAGAAGCGGGCGAAGTTCGTCCTCTGCGAGTCGGGACGGCGGCATGCCTTTGGCGGGAAGGCCGTCGCGAACGAGCGCGGACAGTTCCTGGTCGGTTCGTAGCGGGATCCGCGTCGTGATGCCGGGCCCCATTTCGCCGCCCTGGCCGTCGGCGCCGTGACAGCGCGCGCACGCGCGCTCGAATGCCGCGCGCCCCGGGTTGGACGGGAGCGCCTGCCTCGAGTCGAAGGCCCGCATCCCGCTCGTGACGACGACGAGCACGAGGAACGGAATCACGGATGCCCGCATGGCGGGCCGACGATACCACGCAGAGTTGACGCGGTTTTACCGATCGCCACGAGCCAGCCGGCGCCGGCGGTGACCCTCCCCGCGCGCTCGCTTGGTGCCGAGCCTGGTGGGAATCCAACAGGTTGGCTGTATGCTCTAGGCCTCCCTACGGACGCAGCACCCCAGTCAGCGGAAAAGAGGAGACCATGGTGAGCTGGAAGAGGCGATCCGCATCACTTGCGGTCTGCATCGCATTCGCGGTTCCGGTTGCCTCAGCGGGGCCACCGTCCCTGGGGTCAGCAGTCCAAGCGCCCAGAACCACGGGCTCCGCTTCAGGATCGGCCGTCCCGTGCGACGAGGTGAACACAAAGGGGCGAGCGCTCGTCGATGCGGGCAGGACGGAGGAAGCCCGAACGCTCCTGACTGCGGGGATTCAGGCCTGCGCCGGCGCACGGACACAGTCTGAAAAGGAGCGCCTGGCGGCGGCGCTGCAGACGCTCGGTGTGATCGAATCCACGGCGCAACCGCGCGAGGCGCTTCAGCATTTTCGAAGAGCGATGGCTCTCGATCCCGACAACATGAGAGGACCGCAGAATGTCGGGGGCATGCTCATCAGTCTGGGAGAGTACCCGGAAGCGCTCGAGGTTCTGGAGAAGGCGCTGAAGCACGGCACCGATGACAAGCAGATACTTTTCAGGTTGGAATTCAACGCCGGCCTGGCGTTGCTCAAGATGTGCGCGGCCCGCCAACCGGGTTGTGACACCACGAAAACAGAAGAGCACTTCGTGCGTGCTTCTGAATTGAACCCGACGTTTCCAGACACGTTCTTCAATCTCGCGGCGATCACGAACGACGTCCATCATGACAGCCGCCGCGCCATGGACCTCTTCAAGCAGGCGTGCGATCTCGGCCACCAGCAGGCCTGTTTTCAGTACGAACACTTCAAGTCGCAGTTCGCCGCGGTCGATCGCCTGGCGCAGGCGCCCACGGTGGACACGCTGGCCGAGCGAATCCGGCAAAGCTACACCTGTCCGTCTGTGGTCAAGAGCAGCCAGCAGCGAGCCGAGGATGGAATCGTGACCTGGACGATTGAATGCGCGGGTAAGCGCGTCTATACGGTCATCGTTGGCAGGACGGGCGAGACGACGGTGATTCAGAAGCCGAAGTAGGAGGCATACCTGAGTGCTGCGCGGTCGCCACGGATCAACGCTTCCTTCTTCTTGTGGCTCCACCGTTTCAGTTGACGCTCGCGTGCGATCGCGCTTGGCGCCCTTTCCATCGTTGTGAGTTTGTTCTCGAGATGCGAGGTTATCTGTGTAGCCGACATAGAACGTGTCGTCAGCACAGCGCAGGATGGATATGAACGCCATTCGATTGGTATCGCTGGCCGGCCATGGGGGAACCTTCGGCCTGCCTCAGGCAGGATGAAGGCGAATCGAATGGTACCGCTACGGGGTTATGACAAAGAGTGTTCCTGGGAGAGCCCGGGTTTTGCGGCGTGCCTGTCTGAGCCGCGGCTACCAGCAACCAGCCGGGTCATCGGGTGGTGGCCGGACTCGTTGCCGGGTCCGCGAAGGGCTGCGCGATTCTCAGCGCGATATCCCTCGTGATGGCGTTCGCGATGTTCGCCGTCACCGCCACGACCATCCGGCGGGTCGGAAATGTCATGAACGACGTGGTGCCGCCTTTCAGGCTCCGGCTGGCATGGTGCACCATTGGCGCAGGTTCGCCCGCGAGCGTCACCTCCTCCACCATCCAGCCGAGGCCGTATTCGGTCTCTTTGCCCGAAGTCAGCAGCTGAGGTGTCTGGAGCTTTCTGACAGTGTCGGGCTGCAGCAGCTTGCCGCCGTTGATGGCCATCCCGAACCGCACGAGGTCTGACGGCGTCGACAGGATCGCGCCGGCGCCAG
>DATFWL010000225.1:0-31397 GCA_035259385.1 Vicinamibacterales bacterium
GCGAAGTTGATCTCGCAGTTCGGATCGCTCGCGAAGTTGCAGCGGGACGAGCCCTGCGCGATGTCGTCGCCGTTCTTGTCGGTCCAGGGTGCCGTGTTGTTCCCGGCGGCATTGATCACCGTGCCGGCCGCCGGATCGTACAGGGACGCCAGCGTCGTCGTCGCCGCGACCCCGAACCGGTTGTAGCCGAAGCGGAGCGCCGTCTTGCCGGTGCCGAAGAGGTCATACACGATTGAGGTACGTGGCGAGAAATTCTTCCACGTCGGCATCTTCTGATCGGCGAACGCCGGAATGTTCACGAAGCGTCCGAGCTGAGCGTCCTGGCCGGTGATTTGTTCGTTGATGTATTCCCAGCGGCCGCCGACGGTGATGGTCGCCCTCTTGAACGTCATCACGTCCTGACCGTAGATGCCGAGGTTGGCATTCAGCCGATCCTGCCAGTGCGACGGTGTCGCCAGCAGCGTGACGGTCGCGGGCGCCGGGATGCCCTGCGCGTTCGTAATGTAATTCTGATAAAGGTCGGCGTTGGCGCGCAGGTTCTGGTTGTAAGGCCCGAACGAATCCTGGAAGCCGACCTTGAACGCGTGCGACCCGGTCACATAGGACGCGGACGCCTGCATGTTGTACCGATCCGGGTAGCTTCCGTACTCGGCGGCCGAAGCGGTGTTGGTCGACGCCGGATTCGCCGGCGTGCCGTCGATGGTGTGGCGCGCCGTCGCGAACCACTCGGGCGAACCGTAAGTCTTCTCGATTCCTTCCTGATACAGGTTGTTGTAGCGCTCGAGGTTGCTCGAGAACCCGCCCTCGACGAGCAGCTTGCTGCTCACCGTCGAGGTGTACTTGACCATGTTGGTCGTATAGACCGGCGAGTTCCAGACCACCGACGAGGTCGTCTGATCGTCGCCGGGGCTCATCGCGGCGCTGCGGACCTTGTGGATCCGGTCGTAATAACCGGACAGCTTGTTCCGCGGGCTCACCTGCCAGGTGAAGCGCGCGAGGCCGCTGTACTGATGCTGCGGGTCTACGCCCTGCGGGCAGAGGGTACCGCCACGGCCGGCGAGCGCGTTCGCGCAGGCGATGATCCCCGCACGCGTGCCGTCGGACACGTAGGTGCTGCCGATCGGCTTGTTGACGGTGAAGAAGCGCACTGATCCGAAGTACCAGAGCTTGTCCTTCGCAATCGGACCGCCGACGGTGGCGTTGGTATCGTTATAAGTGCCGATCTTGTCGACGGACTTCACACCGAGCGAGGCGAGGTGATCGGACAGGTTGTCGCTCTGCAGGCCGGTCGATTCGTAGCCCTGGAACAGCGACCCGGAGAACCGGTTGCCGCCCTCCTTCGGGATCATGTTGATCTTCACGCCGCCGGTCGGCGAATCGACGGTGCCGCCGCCGGTCTGGTAGACCATTTCCTGGTTGCCGGCATCGTTCGTGTAGGTCTGGATCGCGCCGTCGCCCTGCAGGCCGTTGATGATCATCCCGTCCATCATCAGCGACGTCTGCGCGGCACCGAGGCCGTGCACCGTGAAGTAGGTCTGCTGCATCGCCTGCGATCCGCCGACGTCCGGCGCCGTCAGCGTCACGCCGACGACGAGCTGGCCGACGCCCTGGATGGTGTGGGCCGTTGGCACGGCGTCGAGGACTTCGCGCGGCAGGACCTGCGCTTTCGAGTTGCTCTGCACGTCGACGACCGGCGACTCGCCCGAGACCGTGACGGTCTCTTCCATCGCGCCGACCTTCAGCTCGGCATTGATCGTCGAAGTGAAGTTGGACTGCAGTTCGATCGCGTCCTTCTTGACGACCGAGAAACCGGGCAGGGTAAAAGTGAGCGTATAGATGCCCGGTCGCAGGTTCTCGATCTTGTATGCGCCGTTGGCGTCGGTGTTCACCGATCGCACTTTCTCGATCAGCGCCGGGCTCGCCGCCTCGACGGTAACGCCGGGCAGCACCGCACCGGTCGCATCCTTGACGACACCGGCGAACGCACTCTGCGCGCGGGCCGTCGTCGGCAGCGCGAGACACGCAAGCGCCACGACGAACGACATCGCGATACGACTTCTCGTCATGCAGTTTCCTCCTCAGTCACGCAATGCCCTAATGGAACTCGCGTGAGGCTACAGCGGCCGCTCCCAGGAATCCATCCGGAAAATCGCCGGCCGGCGACAATGGCGTCAGAGTTTACAAAAAGTTGGATCCAAAGCGCGAGGGAGCGCCGGGGCGCAATCGTTTGTCTTTTTTGATACAACCCGCGGCGCGTCCGGAATGACGCGGCGACGAAAGTCTGCTGGAGGAGCCCTACCGCACTGATTGCGGAGCGGAGCGGACCGGGATGGTCCGCTCCGTCATGTGCGGTTAGAACTTGAACTGCGTGGCGAGCCGGAAGATCCGCCCCTGCAGTACGCTGGACGGCTGCATGTACGACGGCGTCAGGTAGTTCAGCGAGCGCATCGACAGCACATCGCCCCGGTTGAGCGCGTTGAAGATGTCGAGCTGCCCCTGAATGCGAGTCTTTCCGACCTGGAACCACTTCGCCAGGCTCACATCGAGCTGATTGACACGCTCGGCGTACTCGGTGCCGGGAGGCACGAGCGGAACGTTCAGCTGCGCGGCGCTCATGTTCGGAATCACCAGCGCGCCCGGCGTGCAGGGACCTTTGCAGTCAGCCGCGTAGCGCGAGATGGGAGTGATTTGCCAGACGGTGCCCTGGCCCGGCGGCGTCGTCAGGTTCGGCAGCGACGTCGGCGACGGGATGTTGCAGCCGGCAACGTTACACCCCAGCTGATATCCGGGGATGCTCTGGAACGAGCCGCTGACGGTGATCCCGTACGGCAGCGGATAGCTGCCTGACAGCTTCAGCTGCGTGCGGAACGGAATGCCGCTGTTTCGCGCGTCGCAATACAGCAGGTTGTTCGGATTCGACTGCTCGTTGCACAGCGTCCAGAGCATCCGCTCGCTCGTCGTCCCGCCGAAGAGCGTCGCACCGTGTGGCAGTCTCGCGTTGAAGGAGATCTCGTAGCCGTTGTACCACTCCCTCTGGCTGTCGTCGGTGCTGACGACGTTGTTGATCTGGGTGAGCGCGGCGCGGCTCACGTTGTACATCGGGATCACTGAGCCGTCGAGCGGGCTGACGACGTTGACGAGCGTGTAGTCGCTGAAGCTTTGCAGCGTATTGGTCTGCCGCGGCAGGTTGCGGAACTCGCGGTGGAACCACCCGGCGTTCAGCTGCACGCCGGGCAGGAGCTCGTGCTGCACGCCGAGCGTCGTCTCGATGTTGTAGACGCGCTTGATATCGGGGTTCGGCCTGACCAGCGCACGCACGCCGAAGTTCTGCGGCATCTGCGCAAAGTTGATCTCGCAGCCGGGCGTCAGGTAGGTGCAGCCAAGCTCGCCCTGTGCCACATCGTCGCGGTTGAGATCGGTCCAGCTCAGGACCGCGTTGGTCAGCACCAGCGGATTGAACTGGTCGGCGAAGTTGATCGTCTGCGCCTGCTCGAAGCGGTTGATCCCGAACTTCACCGCCGTCTTCGAATTGCCGAACACGTCGTAGACCACGCCGAAGCGCGGCGCGATGTCCTTCCACACCGGCATCGGGATGCGATCGAACGTCCGCAGCGGCACGAACCGACCCGCCGGCGACGACGACGCCGACACTTCGGAGTTGAAGTACTCCCAGCGCGCGCCGAAGTTCATCGTGAGGCGTTGCAGCGTCCAGGCGTCCTGAGCGAACACGCCGAGATCGGCGTTCAATCGATCGGTCCAGTCGATCGGCGTGTTGTAAATCTGCACCGAATCGGGCACGCCGGTGCGGTACCGCTGGATCAGATCGGCGTTCGTGATCCGGGTGCGGCGGTACGGACCCCGGTTCCACTGCGCCCCGGCCTTGATGTTGTGGGCGCCGGTGACATAGGAGGCCGCGCCCTGGAGGTTGTAGCGATCCGGATACTGTCCCTGGTTGGTGTCGAGCGACGACCAATGCGTGCCCAGGTTGAGATCGCGCCGGCTCGAGCCCGCATACCACGCCGCAGTGCCGCGTTCCTGATCGATCCCCGGCTGGTTGGTGATGTTGTAGCGCTCGATGTTGAAGGAGTAGCCGGTCTCGATCAGCAGCTTGCTGGTCGCCGTCGACGTCCATTTCACCGAACCGGTGCTGTAGTTCGGCGACGTCCAGATCTGCGACGCGGTCGCCGGATCGTCGCCGGCGCTCATGCCATGCCCGCGATCCTTGCCGACGCGATCGTAGTACATCCCGAGCTTGTTCTTCGGCGAGGCCTGCCACGTCAGGCGTACCATCGCGCTCTTGATGTGCTGATCGTCGATGCCCTGCTCGCACGCGATCGTCTTCGCCGTGCAGAGCGGATAGGTCGTCGAGTAGTTCGATCCGGCCGGCGTGTAATACGTGTCGGCGATCGGCGCGTCGACGCCCCAGCGGCGGGCCGAGGTGAAGAACCAGAGCCGGTCTTTCATCAGCGGTCCGCCGAACGACGCGTTGAAGTCGTAGATCTTCGAGATCTTGTCGGGGACGCTCAGCCCGCGATCCTTCAACGACTGCGACAGGTTGTCGCTTTGCCACGACCCGTCGCTCCACGAGCCGAAGAACGCGCCGCTGTACCGGTTGCCGCCCTCCTTTGGAATCATGTTCAGGCGCACGCCGCCGCCGGATACGTCGGTCCCCGCGCCAGCGGTCTGGTACGCCATCTCCTGGCTCATCATGTTATTGAAGTAGTTCTGCACCGCCCCGTCGCCGTCGAGGCCGTTCACCATCATGCCGTCGACCTGCGTGGTGACCTGCGACGAGCTCAGACCATGCACGGACATGTAGGTCTGCTGCATCGCACGCGAGCCGCCGACGTCCGGCACGTTCAGCGTCACGCCGACGACCAGTTGACCCACGCTCTGGATCGTGCGCCCCGTCGGAATCGAGTCCAGCGTTTCGCGCGACAGCACCGTCGTGCGGGCGGCGCTCTGGACGTCCACCACCGGCGATTCGCCAGACACGGTGACAGACTCCTCGAGCGCGCCGATCTTCAGCTCCGCGTTGATCGTTGCGGTGAAGTTCGCCGGCAGCTCGATGCGATCGCGTTTCAGGCTGCTGAATCCGGTGAGCGTGAACGACAGGCTGTAGATACCAGGCCTCAGGTCGACGATCAGGTACTGGCCCTGACCGTTGGTAACAACCGTGCGCGTCTTCTCGATCAGGACGTCACTGGAGGCTTCGACCGTGACGCCGGGCAGGACGGCGCCGGATGGATCCCTGACGACTCCGGCGATGGCGCTCTGGGCGAGCGCGCTGGCGGGAAAGAGGACCGTGAACCAAATCGACGCCGCGAGAATCGAGGGCCGAACCCGTGGTGCCATTCGCGCCTCCTCCTCAGTCGTGCGTGCCCCGACACCGATTCGTGGCTGGAGGCTACTGCGGCCGGAGACAAGAATCCACAAAAAATTGCATTCGGAGACATGTTGAGGCGGCTGAACTTAGAGCGGCAGCCGGAGGGATTGGCCGGACCGGTACAACTCGAGTCGCTGCCGGAACTGAGCGGCGACCGCGGTCTGCCCGGCCAGCATGGCCGCGTCCAGCCCGAGACGCGCAGTGCGCGCGGCATCGTCGTACCGCCCGGCGGACGCATACGCTGCCGCGAGCGCATCGAGCGCGACGAGGCCGCGGCGGCCGGTGAGATCGACGGCACGCTCCGCGCGGCGGACCGCCTCCTCAGGATTCCGAAGTCCGGGATCGGCGGCAGTCGCCTGGATCCACGCCAGCCCGGCGAGCGCCTGGACCTGGTCGGGCCGCAGCGCCAGCACCGCGCGAAACTGCTCCGCCGCCGCGGCCGCGCGCCCGCGGTTCGACAGCAGTTGCGCCAGATTCGATCGCGCTTCGACGTTGTCGGGCCGCAGCGCGACCGCACGTTCGAAATGCGCCTGCGCTTCGTCGGCGCGTCCCGTCACCTCGAGCAGCGCGCCGAGGTTGTTGTGCGCGAGCGCGTAGTCCGGATCGAGACGAAGCGCCTCCGACAGCTCCGCCATCGCCTCTTCACGACGACCGCGCGCCGACAGCGCGTATCCCAGGTTGTAATGCGTGGCCGCCGAGTCGGCGTTCAACTGCAGCGAGCGGCGGAACTCTGCGATCGCCTCGTCGAACCTTCCTTCGTCGAGATACAGCTGCGCCACCGCGTCGTGCCGCAGTGGATTGCCGGGATCGCTTTGCAGCAGCTTGGTGTACGCGGCGAGATCTTCGGCGTGCGCTTTACGCCGGAAGTCCTCGCTGAGGATCGCGCCGTCAGCCGTCGAGTGCGGAATCACCTGGACCCAGAGATCGCCCATCTCGTCCGACGTGTTCTGTCCCCAGACGACACGCGCCGGCGGCGAGTGCGGATTCCGCGGGTTCGCGGCTGAATTGTCGTACACGTATCGCATCGCGATCGTCGCGCCCTTCGGCAGCGCGATCGGCGTCGTGTAGCGGTAGACGTCCTGCCAGCGGAAGTCCCAGTCGTCGATGGCGATCAGGAAGCCGCGCGTGCCGTCCGGAAATGTCGCCGTCGCTTCCATGTGGCGCGCCAGGTTGTGCGCGTGCGGCTGAATGGCGACGAGGTCCGCGGCGGCAGGCAGCGTGTAGCTGTCGCTGACGACGTAGTCGCGAGTGCCGGCCGGAATGTCGATCGTCTCGCTGCCGAGCCGCAGCCCGATCGGCGTCCGCGCGGGCGGCCGGTCGATGAAGTAGAACCCGGCGGAGACCTGGACCGTTTCGGCTTTGCCCGTCGGCTGCAGGTGCAGCTGCACGATCAAATCGCTGCCCGGCTCGAGGCGCCACTGCGTGCCGTCCGGGACCCCATGCGCGGCCTGACCCGGCGTCCACCCGAGCAGCTGCCCCTCCGGATACCGCGCGTCGCGCTCCATGCCTCCGGCGTACCCCGGTTCCCCATCGCGCGCATCGAGCTGGCGCGACGAGCGCGTGCGATCGACGCCGAGGTTCGCGTGATGCACGACCCGTGCGTTGCCAGGATGGAATTCCAGCGCACGAACGTAGCGGGGCGCGTCGGTCGGAATCGGGATCACGAAGGTGCGGAAGACGTCGGCGCCGTCGGCCCGGACCGCGTAGGGCTGCGGCATGCTGACGATCAGATCGGGGGTGCCGAGCTGCCATGTCGTGTTCGACGCCCCGAGGGACGACGGCGGCGGCGGCAGGTCGGCGGCGGCGCCCTCCGGCGCGCCGTCAGCGATCCAGTCCTGCAGCGTCTCCAGCTCGCGATCGCTCAGGCGACGTGCGTCCTGGAATTCGCCTTTGCCCGGTTGCGGCTTCCACGGCGGCATCACGCGACGCGCGGTCACGGCGGCAATCTGCGTCGCCCGCCGCTTGACGTCGTCGTAGGTGATCAGACTGAACGGCCCGATCTCGCCCGGCCGATGACAGGTCGCGCAGCGCGACCACACGATCGGTGCGACGTCTCTGGTGAACGTGAAACGAGGCTGAGCGTGGCTCGCGATCGGCCACACGAACAGACACCAGCACCCCAACCGCAGAAGTCGCCGAGAACGCAGAGCAAGTGATTCTCTGCGGTCTCCGCGCACTCCGCGGTTAGACGTGGACACGTGCGCTAGCATACCAACGTTGTCCCGCAAGGCTCTCCCGCCGGCGCTGTGGATCTTCCTGACGGCGCTTGCCGTACGGCTCGTGCATGTGTGGCAGATGCGCGCGTCGCCGTTCTTCTCGGTCCTTCTCGGCGATTCGCGCGGCTACGACGAGTGGGCGAGACGCCTCGCCGGAGGCGACTGGATCGGCACCGACGTCTTCTACCAGGCGCCGCTCTATCCGTACATGCTCGGCGCGATCTATGCGGTCGCCGGCCGCCATCTGCTGCTCGTCCGCGTCGTACAGGCGGTGATCGGCTCGCTATCCTGCGTGTTCCTGGCGCTGGCCACGGAGCGCTTCGTTTCGCGGCGAGCGTCCGTCGCTGCGGGGCTGATGCTGGCGCTCTACGCGCCAGCCATCTTTTTCGACGGGCTCATTCAGAAGTCCGTTCTCGACGTCTTCTTTCTGTGTGTTGGCATGTACGTGATCGCGGAGATCACGGTCCGGCTACAGCGCGTTCCGGATGAACGTAGCGCGAAGGCTTTAGCCGAGCGACCGTTGCGATCGCGACGCGCTGACGCTCGGCTGAAGCCTTCGCGCTACATCGAATCGGAAAATGCCCTGAAGCCGGACACCACCGCTGTCAAGCGACATTCCCGCGGCAAATCTCTAAGCGGTAGCGTCCGGCTGTCCGCCTCCGCTCCGGCGCCATCGAGCGAAGCTGCGGCGAGACCGGCCCGAAGCGCCCACCGCGAAGGCTGGCAGCCGGACCCTCGCGATCGCGACGATGCCCTCGTTCACGCGTCGAACCGTGATCGCATGCTCTGGTTCGCGCTCGGACTCTCCATGGGCGCGCTTGCGCTCACGCGTGAAAACGCGCTCGTCTTCATCGTCGTGATCATCGCCTGGGCACTCACGGCGAATCCCGATTCCCGACCCGCGAATCCCGAATCCCGAATCCCGAATCCCCTCTCAGCGCGAGCGACGCGAGCCGCTGTGTTCGTCGCCGGACTCGCCGTTCTCCTCGTCCCGGTGGCGGCCCGCAACGCCTACGTCGGCGGCGGGTTCTACATCACGACGTCGCAGGCAGGTCCGAACTTCTACATCGGCAACAACCCGCAGTCGGACGGCACCTACCAATCGCTCCGCTTCGGCCGCGGCGCCCCGGAGTACGAGCGGCAGGACGCGACCGATCTCGCCGAGCACGCGCTGGGCCGCGCGCTGACGCCCGGCGAGGTCTCGAGCTACTGGTTCGACAAGGCGATGGACTTCATCACCTCGCAGCCCGGCGCGTGGCTGAAGCTGATGGCGCGCAAGACGGCGCTCCTCTGGAACGCGGGCGAAATGCTCGACACTGAAAGCCAGGAAGCGCACGCGGAATACTCGTGGCCCCTGAAGATCCTCGGCGGCGTCGGCCACTTCGGCATCGTGGTGCCGCTCGCGGTGCTCGGCGTCCTGGTCGCGTGGCCGCTGCGCGGGCGCCTCGCGATCCTCTACGGGCTGACGATCGCGTACGCGGCCAGCGTCGCCACCTTCTACGTGTTCGCACGGTACCGGTATCCGCTGGTGCCGTTGCTGGTGATGTTCGCGAGTGCCGGGGTGACTGGCGCACGCGACTGGTTCGCGGGCGAATGGCGCGAGCGCGTCGTGTGGGCTGCTGCTGCGCTCGCCGCGGTCGTCGTCGCCTGCAACTGGCCGATGCTCTCAACCACGCTGATGCGGGCGGTGACGGAGACCAACCTCGCGGTCGCACTGCAGGCCGACGGCCGTGTAGACGAGGCAGTGGCGCACTACGACCGAGCTGTCGCGCTGCGCCCCGACTACGCGCCGGCGTACAACAATCTCGGCACCGCCCTTCGCGCCGAGGGACGCCTGCCCGACGCCGTCGCTGCCTACGAGCGCGCGATCAGCCTGCGCGCGGAGTATCCCGAAGCGCACTACAACCTCGCGAACGTCCTCACCGACGCGGGCAAGCCCAAAGAAGCGGCGCAGCACTTTCGCGTCGCGCTGCAGGCGATGCCCGGCTCTGCCGACGTCCACAACAATCTCGGCATCGCGCTCGTCGACGAAGGCAAACGCGACGATGCGATCACGGAATTCCGCGCGGCGGTGGCGGCCGATCCCGCATCCGCGAAGTCACATCGCAACCTCGCGGACGCGCTGTCGAGCGTGGGCCGCAACGAGGAAGCGCTGATCGAGTTCCGCCGCGCCGCCCAGCTCGCGCCGGGAGACGGCGCGATTCGCTACGACCTGGCCAGTTTCCTGATGGAGATCGATCGAACGGAGGAAGCGATCGTCGAATTCCGCGCGGCGCTGAAGCTCACGCCGCGCTCGGTGCAGGCGCACAACAATCTCGGCATCGCCCTCGCCACGCAGGGGCGGATGGACGAGGCGATCGATCACTTCCGCGCCGCGCTGGCCATCGATCCGAACTTCGCCGACGCGAAGCGCAATCTCGAGACGGCGCTGGCCGCGGCCCGCCGCTAGCAAGGAATGCGGCTGCCTTCTGCCTTGCCCTTCTGCCTTGCCCTTCCGCCTTCTGCCTTTCAGCCTTGAATTCCTGCCTTCCTGCCTTCCCGCCTTGCGGAAATCACCACCGGCTCTGCAACGCGAGGCCGATGATCCGTCCCTGCACGATGCTGTTCGGACGCAGGTACGACGACGTCGCATAGCTCGTCGACACGTAGCTCACGACCTGATCCGGGTTCAACAGATTGAACGCTTCGACGCTCGGCGTCAGGCTGACGCGGCCCATGCGGAACGTCTTCGACGCTTTGATGTCGAGCTGGTTGATCCGATCGGCGACGTTCACGAGGTACGGAACCAGCGGAACGGTCAGCGTGGTCACGGTCAGCGACGGGCCGATCACGATCGCGCCGGCCGGGCACGGCGCCGGGCAGTTCGACGGATACCGCGTCGTCGCGCCGACCGCGTACGACGCCGAGTTCGGCGGCGTCGTCGTCGACCCCGGCGCGGTGCCGATCGCGATGCCCCGCGTACTCTGCAGCGACGCGCTGAGCGTAATCCCGTACTTGACAGGGAGCGAGCCGGCGAGCTTCAGGTTGTTGCGCCACGGAATCGTGAAGCCGTCCTCGAGGTTGCGCTCGTCGCAGAAACGCAGGAAGTTCGGGTTGTCGGGCTGCGTGCAGTTCACGTTCAACTCGCGCTCGATCGACAGTCCGCCGAACAGCTGCGCGCCGCGGCCCGGCCGCGCACGGAACTCGAACGAGTAGCTGTTGTAGATCCGCTGCCGCTGCGGATCGAAGGTGTCGAGGATGTCCGACGGCCGGCTGTTCGCCGCGGCGCTGCGGTTGTAGACGGTGATCGGCGTGCCGGTCATCGGGTTGGAGATCTGGATGGGCGTGTAATCGGCGTAGGTCCACTCGGTGTGGTACGTGCTCGTGAGGTTGTGGAACGTGCCGTGAAACCACGCGCCGGACAGCGAGAGCCGCGGCAGGAGCTCATGCTGCAGTTCAACCGCGCTTTCGAGATTCCACGTCCGCGGAAAGTCGCCGTAGCGGTTCAGCGCGGCAGTGCCGAAGTTCGCCGGCAGCTGCCCGAAATTGATCTCGCAGCCAGGCGTCAGGTACACGCAGCCGCGCGCGCCCTGCGCGATGTCGTCGCGGTTCAGGTCGGTCCACGCGAGGCTCGTCGACGTCGCCGACACCAGCGGATTGTAGTTGTCGGCGACGCCGGTCGTGCGCTGCTGGTTGTAGCGGTTGAGCGAGAATTTGACGGCAGTCTTGGCGTTGCCGCGCACGTCGTACACCGCCGCGAAGCGCGGCGCCCAGTCGCGCCAGTTCGGCAGGTTCTCGATCGCGTCGAAGTGGCGCGCCGGTACGAATCGGCCCACCGGCGAATCGCCTTCCAGCACCTGCGCATTCAGCGCTTCCCAGCGCAGCCCGGCGTTGATCGTCAGGCGCTGCAGCGTCCACGCGTCCTGCGCGAAGATTCCGAGGTCGTAGTTCAGACGCTCGCCGAACGACGTCAGCGGCGTATTGCGAATCACGACCGAGTTCGGCACCGAGTACGGAATGCCGGTGCTGTTGCTGCGGTACTGCTGCGTGAGATCCGCGTTGGCGTCGTAGGTGTGCGTGAACGTGCCCCACGTCCGCTGGAACCCGAACTTGATGTTGTGCGAGCCGGTGACGTAGGTCGCCGCCGCCTGAACGTTGTAGCGCGCCGGGCTGTGCGTGAGCTGCACCGTCGCCGCCGTTTTTCTCCCGCCGAGATCGAGCTCGGACCGTGACGCGTTGGCGAACCAGTCGGAGTTGCCGCGAATCTGCGCGATGCCCGGACGGTACTCGTTCGTGTAGTACTCGAGGTTGCTCGAGAAGCCGCCGTCGATCAGCAGCTTGTTGGTGACCGTCGACGTCCACTTCGCCTGGTTGGTGTGATACGCGGGCGAGTTCCACACCGTCGCCGCGGTCTCGGGCTCGTAGAGGCTCTGCATGTCGTGGCCGCGGTACTTGTCGATCTCGTCGTCGTACGCGGAGAACTTGTTCCGCGGACTCACCTGCCACGTGATCCGCCCCATGATGCTCTTGATGAACTGGTCGTCGATGCCCTGGCTGCCGTCCTTGAAGAAGGTGTTCGCGATGTAGTTGTTGACCGAGTAGTAGCGGCCGGAGATGAAGAACCACAGGCGGTTTTTCAGCAGCGGTCCGCCCTCGCCACCCGTGTAATCGACGATGCGATCGGTCGCGTTGCCGGCGGCGAGCCCGGGAACTGGCGGCACGAATTCAGGATGTCCCGTCTGCAGGCGCGACGAGAGATTGTCGCGCTGCCACGTGCCGGGACGGACCGCGCCGGAGAACGATCCGCTGAAGCGGTTCCCGCCCTCCTTCGGGATCATGTTGAGCCGCACGCCGCCTGCCGACGTCTCCGCGCCGATGCCGCTCGTCTGGTACGCGACCTCCTGGTTCATGGCGTCGTTGAAGTAGCTCTGCACCGCCCCGTCCGCCATCAGGCCGTTCACCATCATGCCGTCCACCATCACGGTGTTGTTCGCGGCCGACTGGCCGTGCGTGGACATGTAGGTCTGCTGCATGCCGCGTGCGCCCGCGGTGTCGGGCAGGTTCAGGCTGATCCCGACGACGAGCTGGCCGAGACCCTGGATGGTGCGGCCGGTCGGGATCTCGTCCATCGCGTCGCGGTTGAGGACCTGCATGTGTGACGCGTTCTGCACGTCGACCACCGGCGATGCTGCCGACACCGTGACCGATTCCTCGAGTGCACCCACCCGCATCTCGGCGTTGATCGTCGCGGTGAAATCGGTCGGCAGTTCGACCGCCTGGCGTTTGAAGGTCTGGAATCCGCTGAGGGTGAAGGTGACCGTGTAGACGCCCGGGCGCAGGTCCACGATCTTGTACTGGCCGGCGCCGTCTGTCGTCACCGTGCGCGCTTTTTCGATCAGGACATCGCTCGACGCTTCGACCGTCACACCTGGCAGCACCGCGCCCGACGTATCTTTGACGCTGCCGGCGATCGCGCTCTGCGCGCGCGCTGCCGCCGGAAACAATAGGACCACGAATACCGCGAGCGAGGTCGACGGGCGCCACGTCATACGGTCCCCCCTGGACTTACGACAAATTTATCGCTGGACCTTAACGCCGGCTTGACGGGTTTGCAAGAGGAGTGATGCGACGCTCGCGCGAGTCGGGGGTTGGGATAGCGGCTGGGGCCCCTACTTCGGTACGAATGCCAGGAACCGCCGCGGGTTGTCCTCGAGGATGTGCTTCACCGTCGCCTCGCTGACGCCGGCCTTGACGAGCATCGGCGCGAAGGCGGTGACCGTCTGCCCGATGCCCGGGCCGCCGTTCTTCTTCAGCGCGCGTCCGGTGGCGAAGTCCGACGACAGCAGCAGCTGATCGGCGAACCCCGCGTCGAGAAACGCGAGGATCATCGTCACGCGCTTCTCGTCGGGAATGATCACGGTGAGCGTCACGCGGTCGAAGCCGACGAAAACGCCGCGCTTCGCGAGCTGCTGCGCGATCTGCGCTTTGGGATCGTCGAGGCAGCAGACGTGTCCGATCGCGAGGTGACGCGGGTTCGCGCCAGCCGCCTCGAGCACGTCGAGTTGTCTCAGCGCCGTATCCATTGGCACGGGCGGATCGACCACGCGGACACCGGTGTAGGCGTTGTGCGTGAAGATCGGGAGGCCGCTCTTCGCCTGTGCCTTGCCGACGGCGGTGAACACCTTCCGCTCGTCGTCGGTCAGCACGCCGCCCTGCTGGCCGATCTCGCCGAAGGCGCCGAGCCGCTGGGTCTGCGCGTCGCGGACGAGATCGTCGGCGAGCTGGTCGGCGCTCTTCGTCGCGATCTCAGGCGGGTAGTTGCGCTGCATGTAGAAGCCGCCGCTGGCGACGATCGGGACCTGTGAGGCAGAGGCAATCCGCTGCAACGCGTCGAGGTCGCGATCCATGTCCGGGTGGCCGCCGTCCACGATGCAGCCGACGCCGTCTTTTCCGGCAGCTTTCGTCTCTTCGATCATCAGGTCCACGTCGTCGGTGAAGCTCGGCGGGACGGGCCGCCCGGCTTTCTCGGCGAGCGCCTTGGTCAGCGGATAGCGGATCGAAAGGTGCTCGTGAAAGAGGATCGCGCCACGGATGGAATCGGGCGGCATGTCCTTGAGGAGCGTACGAATAATTGCGCCGCGCTCGACAGTCGGTCGTGGCTGTGCGAGCAGAGGAGCAACCGTGCCCGCTCCCAGCAGCGCCAGCAGGTCCCGTCGCGTCATATCCATGGCGCCTACTATACCCACGGGGGGATCGGGAATCGTTTTTCCGCATCCACACGGGGTCGGGAATCGTTTCCGAAAACGATTCCCGACCCCCTGTGGAAAACCCCTGTGGAAAATCGGTGAACCGGGCGGCCGACGGTGGCGTCTTGCCGGGTGACTGCGGCAATGCATGACGATGTGGCCCAGCTGGCTGGCGCGTTCGTGACAACGGACCACACTGCCGACCAGGAATTCGAAGCGCGGCTGGTCGAATCGTCCACGCTGGCCTTCCGCGTCGCCTACAGCGTGCTGCGACACCGCCAGGACGCCGAGGATGTCGCGCAGGAAGCATTCGTCAAGGCCTATCGCAGCTTCAGCCAGCTCCGCGATCGCGAGCGCTTCCGCGCCTGGCTGGTTCGCGTGACCTGGCGGCTCGCACTCGATCGGCGCCGCGGCGATCGCCGCCGCGAAGCGCGCGACACCGAGTCGGCCATCGCACGCGACATGCGGCCAACGGCCTGCGTGACCGACGACCTCGTCGCCCGCGAGCGGGCCGCGCATCTGTGGCATGCGATCGACGAGCTGCCCGAGAAGCTCCGCGTAGCCGTCGTACTCGCGAACATCGAAGGGCATGACGTCGGCGAGGTCGCGCGCCTGCTCGCGGTGCCGGAGGGCACCGTGAAGTCGCGCCTGTTCCTGGCGCGGCAGCGACTGAAGGAGCACCTGCAATGGATGCGGACCACCGAGACCAAGTGACCGTCGCCGCGCTCGACCGCGAGCTGAAGACGATGCTCGGCGTCGATCCGTCGCCGGAGTTCGTCGCCCGCGTGCGGACGCGGATTGCCGACGAGCCATCACCCGTCTCGTCGTGGTTCGGTGCGTGGCGAATCGCGGCGTCTCTCGTTGCCGTGACCGCCGTGGCGATCGTCGCAGCCGCCGTCGTCGTCATCCGTGAAGGAGCCGGAAATGTGACGTCACCGCAGCCTGTCCTCGACAGCCGGCCGGCTGCGCTGTCCGGCTCGCCGATCCCTGAGCTGACCGGGCGGGCACTCCGAGTCTCCAGCGAACCGACGTCAGGTGTCCCGGGAGTGCGCACGGCAGCGCAGCACGCACTGGCGACACCGCAACGAGCGGAACCCGAGATCCTGGTCGATGCCCGCGAGGTGGCCGCGCTGCGCGCGTTGATCGACGGCACTCGCGACGGCCGCATCGATCTCGCGCCGGTGCTGAACGCTGCGAAGCCATCCGTCATGGAGCTGCCGCCCGTCGTCGACATCGACATTCCCGCGATCACCATCGAGCCGATTGCGCCCGCTCCGGGCGAAGAAGGAGTACGTCAGTGACGAAACAGCTGCAGACGCTCGCGCTCGTGTTCGCCTTCGCGCTCGCTGCAACGGCGATCGTGAGCACGCAGGAGAAGGACCAGGAGAAGACGCCGGCAGCGGCCCCCGCACGCGTCGCGCCGCCGATCGTCCCTGTGAAAGTCCAGATTGTCATTGCCCGCTATCAGGGCGAGAAGAAGATCAGCAGCATGCCGTACAACCTCTCGGTGCTCACTGGCAATCCTCCTGCCACCCTGCGCATGGGCACAAAGATCCCGGTGACGATGCTGATGATGTCGAATGTCCCCAAGGACGCGCCGGCGGGCGGCCCGGTTCAGTACCAGGACGTCGGCACGAACATCGACTGTGCTGTGACGGCCCTGGACGACGGGCGATTTGCGCTCAGGTTGACCATCGACGACTCGTCCGTCTATCCGGACGATCAAAGCACGTCGCGAGGCAACCCGTCGTTCCGTTCGTTCCGCACGAGCAATGGAATGGTGCTGAAGAATGGCGAAACGGGTCAGTTCACGACTGCGGCCGACAAAGTGACCGGCGAGACCGTGAGAGTCGACGTCACGCTGACCGTGGTGAAGTGATGACGCCCTCTTCACCAGCGTGACGACGCATTCCAAATTCTGAATTCCAAATTCCTAATTGCACGCGGCCGGCCTACACGACTTCAAACAGGCCGGCCGCTCCCATCCCGCCGCCGATGCACATCGTCACGACGACCTTTTTCGCGCCGCGCCGCTTGCCTTCGATGAGCGCGTGGCCGACGAGGCGCTGGCCGGACATGCCGTAGGGATGGCCGACGGCGATCGCGCCGCCGTTGACGTTCAACCGATCGTCAGGAATGCCGAGGCGGTCGCGGCAGTAGATCACCTGCACCGCGAACGCCTCGTTCAGCTCCCACAGATCGATGTCGTCCATCTTCGTGTCGGTGCGCTGGAGCAGCTTCGGCACCGCGAACACCGGACCGATGCCCATCTCGGCCGGCTCGCAGCCGGCAACCGCGAAACCGCGAAACACGCCGAGCGGCTTCAGGCCCTTCCGCCCCGCCACGCGATCGTTCATCACGACGCAGGCGCCGGCGCCGTCCGAGAACTGACTCGCATTGCCGGCATTGACCACGCCGCCTTCGATTGCCGGCTTGATCTTCGACACGCCTTCGAGCGTGGTGTCGGGACGAATCCCTTCGTCCTGCGACACGGTGACGTTGGTCATCGACTCCGCCCCGGTCGTCTTGTCCACCACCTTCATCGTGGTCGTCATCGCGACGATCTCGGCGTCGAACCTGCCGGCGGCGCGCGCCGCCGCCGCACGCAGCTGGCTGCGGACGCCGTATTCGTCCTGCTGCTCGCGCGAGATGTGGTAGGTCTTCGCGACGTACTCGGCCGTCTGCAGCATCGGCCAGTAGAGCTCCGGCTTGTGCGTGACGATCCACGGTTCGGCGAGCATGTGCTTGTTCATCTCGTTCTGCACGCACGAGATCGATTCGACGCCGCCGGCGGCGTAGATGTCGCCTTCGCCGCTCATCACCCGCTGCGACGCCATGGCAATCGTCTGCAGGCCCGAGGAACAGAAGCGGTTGACGGTGACGCCGGCGGTGGTGACCGGGCAGCCGGCGCGGATCGCGATCTGCCGCGCGATGTTTCGACCGGTCGCGCCCTCCGGATTGGCGCATCCCATGAGCACGTCCTCGATCTCGCCGGCGTCGAGGCCGGCGCGCGCGATCGCACAGCGCAGCGCGTGGCCACCCATCGTCGCACCATGGGTCATGTTGAATGCGCCGCGCCAACTCTTGCAGAGCGGCGTGCGGGCAGTCGAAACGATCACGGCGTCAGGCATGCCGCCACTCTAACAGCGTTGCCCGGTTTCGGCATACACTCGACGCGCGGATGGCCCTCGACGGCTACATCGAGCAGGACGCGCACGGCATCATCACGGCGTGGAGCGCCGAGTCTGAACGCCTGTACGGCTGGTCCGAGCGCGAAGCGATCGGCATGCGATCGCATCTGCTCGTTCCCGAGCGCAACCGCGCCCGCCACGACCGCGCACTTCACGGCTTCATCGATGCGCCGGAGCGCCCGATCCTGCGGCTCGAGCTGACCGCGCTCCACAAGGACGGGCACGAGTTCAGGGTCGAGTTCGCGATCTCGATCGAAGGCCGGGAGGCAGCGCTCCGCGTCGTCGCGATCGCGCGCCGGATCCTGCCCGACGAGCGCGCGGAGGAAGCGTTCCGGCAGAGCGAACGGTTCCGCACGATCCTCAACCAGATCCAGGACGGCTGCTCGGTGGTCGATCTGCGCGGGCGCTATCTCTTCGTGAACGACGCCTTCTGCCGGATGTTCGGCCTGGTGCGCGAGACGATCATCGGCCGCAGCTTCCGCGACACGCAGAACCCGGTCCGGCACGCGCGCACGTTCGAGATCTTCAACCAGGTCTTCCGGACCGGCGAGGCCGCGACCTACGAGTATCAGGTGTCGCCGTCGCACTTCATCGAGCAGTCGATTGCGCTCGAGCACGACGCCGACGGTCAGGCGATCGCCTTCATCTCGATCTACCGCGACTGCTCCGCCCGCAAGCGCGCCGAGGAGGCGCTGGCGCGGGCCAGGGACGCGGCCGAAGCGGCCAGTCGCGCCAAGAGCGAGTTCCTCGCCAACGTCAGCCATGAGATCCGGACGCCGATGAACGGCATCATCGGCATGACCACGCTGCTGCTCGACACCGCGCTCGCCCCGCAGCAGGCCGACTGGCTGGAGACGATCCGCGGTCAGGCCGAATCGCTTCTCGGCGTGGTCAATGACATCCTCGATTTCTCGACGATTGAGTCGCAGCGGCTCGAGCTCGAGTCGATCCCCTTCGCGCTCGGCGACGCCGTGCACGAGGCGGTCGCGCCGATGACGCACGACGCGCGCGCGAAAGGCCTGGCGCTGTCATCGTGCATCGATCCGGGCGTTCCGCCGGTGGTCGTGGGCGATCCCATCCGACTGAAGCAGGTGCTGACGATTCTCCTGTCCAACGCCGTCAAGTTCACCGACCGCGGCAGCGTGACGCTCGATGTGTCTGCCGATGCGGCGACCACCGATCGCGTGACCGTCCGCTTCGACGTCAGCGACACCGGCATCGGCATCCGCGACGACGAGCGGCGGGCCATCTTCGAGCCGTTCCGGCAAGTGGATGGGTCGATGACCCGCCGGTTCGGCGGCACCGGGCTCGGGCTCGCGATCGCCTCCACGCTGGCGCATCTGATGGACGGCAGCATCACGGTCGACAGCGCCCCGGACGCCGGCAGCACGTTTCATTTCGCGGCGACGCTCCGGACCGCGCGCGCGGAAATCGGCGAGGCGTTGCGGGCGGCGGCGGTCCGGACGCGGCCGGGACCGGCGCGGCCGTCGCGGATCCTGGTCGCCGAGGACAACCTCGTCAATCAGCGGGTCGCCGCCGGCCTCCTGTCGAAACGGGGCCACGCGGTGACGGTGGTCAGCAACGGCCGCGAGGCGCTCGCCGCGCTGCAGCACGGCGGCTTCGATCTCGTGCTGATGGACGTACAGATGCCGGACATGGACGGCTTCGAGGCCACGGCGGCGATCCGCGAGTGGGAGCGCGCCAGCGGATCGCGCATCCGCATCGTCGCGATGACCGCGCACGCGATGACCGGCGACCGCGAGCGCTGTCTCGCGGCGGGGATGGACGGGTATCTCGCCAAGCCGATCGATCAGCGTGCGCTGTACGCCGCCGTCGAACAATGACCGCGCCGCCGGCGCTCGCCGACATCGTCGTCCTCGATCTGTCGCACGCGCTCGCCGGTCCGTTCGCGTCGACGATGCTCGGTGATTACGGCGCCGAGATCATCAAGATCGAGCCGCTCGACGGTGAGATCTCACGTCACTGGGGTCCGCCGTTCTACGCCGACGAAGCGGCGTACTTCGTCAACCTCAATCGCAACAAGAAAAGCGTCGCGCTGGATCTGAAGCATCCCGAGGGCAAGGCGATTTTCTTCCGTCTGCTCGAGCACGCCGACGTCGTGCTCGAGAACCTCCGCGTCGGCACGGTCGCGAAGCTCGGCATCGACTACGCGCGGGCCAGCGCGCGACAGCCGCGGATCGTGTACTGCTCCGTCTCTGGCTTCGGGCAGGACGGGCCGTATCGCGATCGCGCGGCGCTCGACCTCGTCGTGCAGGCGGAGAGCGGGATGATCAGCGTCACCGGGGAGCCGGGCGGACGCGGTGTCCGCGCCGGCGTGTCGATCGCCGACATTACCGCCGGGATGTATGCGGCGTTCGGTATTCTTGCCGCGCTGCACGCGCGCGAACGCACCGGGCACGGACAGTTTCTCGACGTCTCGATGCTCGAAGGGCAGCTCGGCATCCTGTCGGGGATGATCGGAGCCTACCTCGCCGACGGCATCGTGCCGCGACCGCTCGGCACGGCGTACGGCGCGCTGCTGCCCTATCAGACCTTCCGCACCGGGACGCGCGACATCGCCGTCGGCATCGGCAGCGACAAGTTGTGGCGGACGTTCTGCCCGCTGGTCGGACTTCCCGACCTCGCGGACGATCCCCGGTTCGTCAACAACGCGGCACGCAACGCGAACCGGCCGGCGTTGATTGCCGTGCTGCAGGACGCGCTGCTCGCGAAGCGCTACGAAGAGTGGGAAGCGATCCTGATGCCGGCCGGCATTCCGATCGGCGCCATCAACACGATCGATCAGGTGGTGGCGCACCCGCAGGTGCGCGCGCGCGGTGCGCTCGTTGAGAGCACGCATCCGGTCGCCGGCACGATCGGCATGGTGGGTCCGCCGGTGCGGATGTCCGACACGCCGGGCGCAGTGCGGCGGCCCGCGCCGCTCCTCGGTCAGCACACCGCGGAGGTGCTGCGCGAGCGGCTTCGGATGACGGAGGCCGAAATCGCGCGCCTGCGTGACGCGCGCGTGATTGTCACTCGAGGATAGGAGTGTGGGACCGATCGGCCCGTCGGGTTGGTAGGGCAGGACCGGTGGGGCCCTCCCAACCCATCCTGCCCACCCTATGGGCTCATCGGTCCCACACTCCAGAGGAGTCAGGCATGGGTTTGCTCCGAGGGCGGACCGCGATCATCACCGGCGCGAGCAAGGGCATCGGCCGGGTGATGAGCCAGACCTTCGCGCACGAAGGCGCGCAGGTCGTCTGCGCCGCGCGCTCTGATGCACTGGTGCGGGAAACCGCCGCGCTCATCGCCAAGGCCGGCGGCCGCGCGGTCGCGCTCGTCGGCGACGCGGCGACGGAAGAAGGCGCGCGGGCGATCGTCGAGGCCGGCATGAAGGCGTTCGGCCGCATCGACACGCTCGTCAACAACGCCGGCGACGGCGGGCCGACCAGGGCCGTGCAGGACTACACGCTCGACGATTGGTACTACACGGTCAACTCGTGCCTCACGAGCGCATTCCTCTGCACGCACTTTGCGGTGCCGGCGATGATCGCGTCGGGCCGCGGGGCGATCGTCAACATCGCCTCGATGGCCGGCCGCCGCGGGCTCGCGTATCGAGTCGGCTACTGCTCGGCGAAAGCGGGACAGATGGGCATGACCTACGGTCTGGCGCTCGAACTGGGACGGCACAACATCACGGTCAACGCGATCGCGCCGGGCGCCGTCGCTGGCGACCGCATCGATCGCGTCATCAGGGGGCAGGCGGAGGTGCGCGGCATCGACGTCGATCGGATGCGCGAGTCGTTCGTGGAGCGCTCGCCGCTGCGGCGGATGTCGACCGCTGACGACATCGCGGCGCTCGCGGCGTTCTTGTGCAGCGATTTTGCGCGCAACATTTCCGGTCAATGTATTCCGGTCACCGCCGGCGAGCCCGCGTCGTAGCTGGCGGGACCGGCTATTTTTCGCTCTGTGATCTCCGCGGTTGCTTTGTCTCAATGCACTGAAGGGCTGCGCTACCGATGTCGTTCCGAACCATGTTCGCCATGAATCGGCGGTCGTGTCCGGCTGTAGCGGGACCCCGCGCCAACGCAGCAAGGTCGTGTTCGTCGTGCTTCGTGGTCAGCGGCGCGATTGTTGATAGGATGCCTGCCGAATGAAAGCTGTTCTCTGCAAGACCTACGGTCCGCCTGAGTCGCTGGTCGTCGACGACGTGCCGTCGCCGGCGCCGGGTCCCGGCGAAGTCGTCGTGTCCGTGAAGGCGGCGAGCGTCAACTTTCCCGACGTGCTGATCATTCAGAACAAATATCAGTTCAAGCCGCCGCTCCCCTTCTCACCGGGCAGCGAGGTCGCCGGCGTGGTGAAGGCGATCGGCGACGGCGTGACGACCGCCGCGCCAGGCGATCGCGTGATGGCGTTCACCACGTATGGTGCCTTCGCGGAAGAAGTGAAGACCGACGCGCGGCGCCTGCTGCCGCTGCCTTCCGGCATGGACTTCGTCAGCGCTGCGGCATTCGGCCTCACCTATGCGACCTCGGATCACGCGCTGCGCGATCGCGGACAACTGGCAGCCGGCGAGACGCTGCTGGTGCTCGGCGCCGCCGGCGGCGTCGGCCTGGCAGCGATCGAGATCGGCAAGGCGCTCGGCGCGCGCGTGATCGCCTGCGCGTCGACGGACGACAAGCTCGACGTCTGCCGCGCGCATGGCGCCGACGAGACGATCAACTACGCGACCGACGATCTGCGCGAGCGAATCAACGCGCTGACCGACGGCCGCGGCGTCGACGTCGTCTACGACCCGGTGGGCGGCCCGTTCTCTGAACCCGCGCTGCGATCGCTCGCCTGGCGCGGCCGCCTGCTCGTCGTCGGCTTCGCCGCCGGGGACATCCCGAAGATTCCGCTGAACCTCGCGCTGCTGAAAGGCTGCTCCATCGTCGGCGTCTTCTGGGGCGAGTTCACGCGGCGCGAGCCGCAACGCTTCGCCGAGTCGATGCGACAACTCGGCCGCTGGTACGCCGACGGAAAACTCAAACCGCACGTGTCGCAAACCTATCCGCTCGATCGCGCCGCTGACGCATTGACGCTGATGGCGAACCGTCAGGTGAAAGGAAAGGTCGTCCTCACCGTATAATCACCGCGGCCGAAGGAGGCTCCTCCATGATCCGCCGCCTGATCGCCGGTTTCGTCGTCGCGCTGCTGCCGCTGGTTGGCGAGGTCGCGACGCCCGCCGCCTCGAACGGCACCGCATGCGCGAACCTCGCGGCGCTCACGATCCCGACGATCACGATTCGATCGGCGACTGCCGTGCCGGCCGGACCGTTCACGCCGCCCGGCGCGTCGAACGCGCTGACCTTACCCGCTTTCTGCCGCGTCGAAGCGACCGCTCGGCCGACGAGCGACTCGGAGATCAAGTTCGAAGTCTGGATTCCTCCCGCCGAGGCGTGGAACAGCAAGCTCGAAGGCGTCGGCAACGGCGGCTACTCGGGGGCGATCGGTTACGCGGCGATGGCGCTGGGGCTGCGGCGCGGCTATGCGGTGGTGAGCACCGACACCGGCCATGCGGGCGACGACATGAAGTTCGGCCAGGGGCATCCGGAGAAGATCGTCGACTGGGCCTACCGTTCGGTCCACGTGATGACCGACGCGGCGAAGCTGATCGTCCGCGACGCGCAGGGACGCTTCGCCGATCGCGCCTACTTCGTCGGCTGCTCGTCCGGTGGACATCAGGCGATGTCGGAAGCGCAGCGTTATCCGGACGACTACGACGGCATCGTCGCCGGCGATCCAGCGCACAACCGGATCCGCCAGACGTTCGGCTTCCTGTACTCGTGGGTGTCGACGCACGGCGCCGACGGCAGGCCGATCGTGCCGTTCGCCAAGCTGCAGCTCCTGACGAAGTCGGTCGTCGAGGCGTGCGACGGCCTCGACGGCCTCAAGGACGGCATCATCGACGATCCGCGCCGCTGTCACTTCGATCCAGCGAAGCTGGCCTGCCCGGCGGGACAGGGACAGCGCGACGAGGCGACGTGCCTCACCGCGCCGCAGGTCGACGCGGTGCGGAAGATGTACGACGGCTTGAAGAATCCGCGGACCGGCGAGCAGATCTTCAGCGGCTGGCCGCGCGGCAGCGAGGGCTTCGGCGACGATCCGATTCAGAGCTGGCGCCAGTACGTTGTCGACCCGGCCGAGCCGATGCGCGTCGGGTTCTTTCGCTATTTCCTCTTCCACGATCCGAACTGGGACTACCGGACCATCGACTACGATCGCGATCTCGCGTACGCGGAACAGAAACTCCCCTTCATGTCGGCCGTCGAGAAGGATCTGTCGGCGTTCAAGAAGCGAGGCGGCAGGCTGGTGATGTACACCGGATGGGCCGACCCGGTCGTGCCGCCGCAGGATACGGTTTCGTACTACGACGCGGTCGTGAAGGCGAACGGCGGCCTCGAGAAGACCCGTGAGTTCTATCGCTTCTTCATCGCGCCCGGGATGGGGCACTGCTCCGGCGGACCGGGGCCGAACCAGTTCGACGCGCTCGCGGCGCTCGAGCAGTGGGTGGAGAAAGGCGTCGCGCCGGAGAAGCTGATCGCGTCGCACAGCACGAACGGCAAAGTCGATCGGACGCGGCCGCTGTGCACGTACCCGCAGGTCGCGCGCTACAAGGGCAACGGCAGTTCAGACGAGGCCGGCAACTTCGCGTGCGTGACCGAGGCGCCGTCGGCACCCGTGCGCCGCAGCAACACCGGCGGCCCGGGATCCAGGAATTAGGGCGTTGACGCGCACGTGCGGACAATGGAGCGTTCTCTGCAACGCCTCGTTGTCGCTCGCGTTGAAGGCGGCGACGAACGCCGCGATCGGCGCCCGCGCCGCCGCCTCGCGCGACATCTGCTGCGCGAGAGAACCAGAACCGAGAACGAGAACCAGAACCAGAGAACCCAGAACCAGAACCCCGAACCCCGAACCGCGAACCCCGAACCCCCGTCTTCTCATTGCGCCACCGGCCGCCGCCGCAGCGCCGCGTCGTCGAGGAAATCGAGCTGCGCCTTCAGCAGATGGTGTTTCGTCTTGATCGTGTCGCCGAGCTCGAGGTACGGCTCCTCGGTCTGATCGTAGGGCGTCCATGCCGGCAGCTTCTTGCCGTTCGGATCGCCGCCGCTCGCGAAGTTCGTCCAGTAGCTGGACATCTGGTCGGACAACTTGAAATCAGTCTGCGAGTACTTCCAGTCGCGGTTGCGAAGCGTTCCGAACACGTACGCGATTTCCGACGCGTGGTAGGCGCCCCACGTCTTCGCGTTCGGGCTCGGCGGCACGTGCGTGAACTGATAGAGAAACGCCTTCTGGCCGGCCGCGGTCACCATCCGCGCCCAGGTGCGCATCTCGGAGGTGAACGTCTGATCTCGTCCGAGCGCGAGCAGCACCGCCGGGATGTCGGCCTCGGTCTTCACCGGGTACGCGGCGTCGAACTGCGGGCTGAATCCCGGGAACCGGACGGCCATCTGCAAATGGAATTCCTCCATCGAGGTGGGGAACGTCGCCGCGTTCGACAGCGTCGTCATCTCGTCCGCGTTCGATCCGACGAGGACCGGGACGCTGTTCTGCCTGCCGCGCGCGAAAATCGATCGGACGTCTTCCGGCAACACGTAGCCGTCGACGTTGACGGCGGTCCGGAACGACTCGACACCGAGCAACTTGTCGGCAGGCAGCGCGCGAAGATCGGCGAGCGTCCTCGCGCTGACGCTGGTGCCGAACGCCACACCGCGCCGCTCCGCTTGAGCGAGCGTCGTCGTGCCGGCGAACTGCCCGCCGCTTTCTCCAATCGCCCGGTGGAACAGCCCCTTCGCGAGCGGGGTCGCCTGCACGACGCTCACGCTCCACGATCCGGCCGACTCGCCGAAGATCGTCACGCGCGTCGGATCGCCGCCGAACGCCGCGATGTTGTTCTGCACCCATTTCAGCGCGGCGATGTGATCGAGGATGCCGTAGTTGCCGGATGCGTGGGTCGGCGACTCCTTCGTCAGCTCGGGATGCGCGAAGAAGCCGAACGCGCCAAGCCGATAGTTGGTGGTGACGACGACGACCCCTTTCTTCGCGAGGATGGCGCCGTCGTAGACAGCCGTCGAGCCCGAGCCGCGCGTCCACCCGCCGCCGTGAATCCACACCATCACCGGGCGCTTCTCACCCTCTCTCGCCGCGGTCCACACGTTGAGATACAGGCAGTCTTCACTGGTGGGCTGCGGCGCCGACGCGTACGGCGAGCCGGCGGGATACGGCTGCTGCATGCACTGCGCGCCGAATGTGTCGGCGGCCTTGACGCCGGACCACGCGACCACCGGCTGCGGCCCCTTCCACCGCAGCGCACCGACCGGCGGTGCCGCGAACGGAATCCCCTTGAAGGTGCGGATGCCGTCCACCGTCGTGCCGCGAAGCTGACCGCCTTCGACTGCAACCGTGTTCGACGCCGCATCGGTGAACATCGACGCCCCACCAATCAAGACAGCAACGCAGAGCAGTCGTCTCATCGCGCCTCCCCCTCGTGCCTCAGCTAGCCCCAAGCCCCTAGCCCCTACTCGTATCGGATCACCCCGCGCGCGCCGTCGCTCGCCGCCAGCGCGTCGAGGGCCTCATTCACACGGTCGAGCGAATACGTCCGCGAGACGAGCTCGTTCAACTTCAGCCGTCCGTCCTGATAGAGCGACACCAGGCGGGGAATGTCCTGCGCCGGATTGCCCGATCCGTACACCGAGCCAATCAGCCGTTTCTCCTGCATCACGAACGGGAACATCGAAATCGATCCCTGACTGTCCACGCGCGACAGCCCCGTCAGCACGACGGCGCCGCCTTTTCGCGCGCTCGCGATCGCCGCCGCGAGCGTCGCCGGCGTGCCGACCGTGTCGAAGACGAAGTCGGCGCCGCGGCCGCCGGTCAGCGCACGAACCGCCGGCGGCACGTCGCCGGCTCCGTCGATCGTGTCGGTGGCGCCAAACTGTTGCGCCAGCGCCAGCGGCGCCGGACGGAGATCGATCGCAACGATCCGGTCGCTGCCGGCGATCGCGGCGCCCTGGATCACGTTCAACCCGATGCCGCCCGCGCCGATGACCGCGACCCGCGCACCGGACTGGACCTTCGCCGCGTTCATCACCGCGCCGACCCCGGTGAGCACCGCGCAGCCCAGAGTCGCGAGCGCCTCGAATGGCAGATCGCGCGGGATCGGGATCGCTCCTTCCTCAGGCACGACCACGAAGCTCGAGAAACAGGCGGTGCCGAGAAACGGTGCGATGTCCTGCTGCCGCGCGTGCAATCGTGACGCGCCCGACGGCAGCCGGTTGCGGTAGGTGACCTTCTCGAGCCGATCGCAGAGCACGGCACGTCCTTCGCGGCACGGCGGGCACTCACCACACGCCGGCGCCCAGCAGAGGACGATGTGATCGCCTCTCGAGACCCGGGTGACCGACGGGCCGACCTCACGAACGATTCCGGCGCCTTCGTGGCCGAGCACCAGCGGCGTCTTCGCAGGCCAGTCGCTGCGCGCCGGATGGAGATCGCTGTGGCACACGCCGGCGGCTCTCACTTCGACCAGCACTTCGCCGGGCCCCGGCGCATCGAGGTCGGCGGGCTCCACCGACAGCGGCTGGTTCTGTTCCCAGAGAATCGCGGCTCGGATGTCCATGGGCGTGCGCTCAGCGGCCAGCGGCCTTCTGCTGCTCCGCCAGCACGGCGCGGAACATCGCCTCGGCGATGTCCACCTCGAGCGCATATCCGGCGGGATCGATGAACGGGTTCGGCCCGCCGGCGTTGAGCCTGGCGTATTTCTGGTCGAGGTTGTACATCGACGGATGAGATCCGAGTGGCACGTCGCAGGGCAGCGACCGCGCCACCTTGAATGCCCGCGTGAACTCGCCGGCAATGTCCGGCACGTCGGCGTTGTTCACCAGGCGGAAGCCCGGATTGGTGCCGAAGCTGCCGATGATGACGACGTCGTAGGACTTCCCGTTTTCCACCGCCTTCATCGTCCACGTCGTGCAGCCGCGGGTGTGGCCGGGCGTCAGGTGCGCGACCAGCGTTGTGCCGCCGAGCGACACGGTATCGCCGTCGTGCAGCACCCGGTCGATCGGATGCGCCTTGCCGCCGGGTGTCATCGCGCGGAGCGCCGGCACGTCTTCCGCCATCGCCATCACCTGCGCGCCGGTCAATTGCTTGACGAGCGCGTCGCCTTCCTGATGATCGCCGTGGGCGTGGCTGCCGAGCAGAATCTTCGTGTCCGAGACCTTGAACCCGAGCTGCTCGATGGAGTGCTGAATCGTCGGGACATTCCGCTCGTAGGTGCTGTTGATCAGGATGTTGCCCTGCGGGGTGACGATCAGGAACGCCGCCAGGCTCCTGGTGCCGACGTAGTAGATGTTGCCGATCACCTTGTGCGGCGGAAACGGCGTCGTCATGTCGTCGGGGCCGCCGACGTTGCGCTGGAAGAGCGACAACTGCGTGAAGGTGTGTCCCTGTACCGTGATGGTCGGTCCGGGGTCCTGGCTTCGGCCGCGGCCCGGAGCGGTCTGTCCGTGGGCCGGCGTCGCCGCGAACGGAACCGCAGCAAGTAGCGCAAGCAGACAGAACATTGCACCGGCACTCACGCGCGTCATGCACCCTCCAACGAGGGCGCCATTGTACGGCGCTTCCCGGGTGGCCGGGGCGCCTTTCAGATCCGGCGCAGCGGCGGCTCTTCACGTCGCATTTCTTGCGGAGTCTTGCCCCACGTGTTACAGAGCGTCACGTGACACTTCGTAACACTTCACGGCCGCATCTCACCGAGCTGCAGCAGGCGATCCTCGACATCGTCTGGTCGAAGAAGGCGGCGACCGCCGACGCGGTGCGCGAGGCGCTGCAGCCGCTCGCGTTGGCGTCCGACCTGCCCGGCCCACCCGACCTACCCGACCCGCCCGACCTACCTGGCCCACCTGACCTACGGGTTCGCGGCGCGGAGCTTCCGCATGCCGCGCAGCCAGCGGTCGTAGTCGGCCGCCTTGCGGCGGAAGTATTCAGCGACGTCGGGATGCGGGAGGATGAGGAATCGCTCCTCGTTGAGCCCCTTGATGACGGCGTCCGCCGCCTGCTCCGGCTCGATCGCCGTATCGAGCAGGAACGTGCGGCCACCCGCGGCCGCGCGATTCAGCATATCGGTGCGCACGCCCTGCGGGCACAGCGCCGACACCTTGATCCCGCGATCGCCGTAGGCGATCGCCAGCCACTCGGCGAACGCGAGCGCCGCGTGCTTCGTCACCGCGTAGGTCGCCGACTGGATGTGCGTCAGGAGACCGGCCGCCGAAATCGTCTGGAGCAGATAGCCGTCGCCGCGCGCCACCATGTGCGGCAGGACGGCCCGGGCCGCGTACACGTGCGCCATCACGTTCACGTTCCAGCAGCGATCCCACTCCGCCGTCGGCGTCTGCTCGTCGCCGTCGACCGCAATGCCGGCGTTCGAGCAGAAGAGGTCGATCCGCTCGCGCCGCCGCACCACGTCCGCGACGATGTCTCGCACCGTGGCCTCGTGTGAGACATCGGCCCCGCCGATCGCCAGCGCGCCGATCTCGCGGGCGACCGCTTCGGCGGCCGGGCGATCGACGTCGACGACGACCACGCGCGCGCCCTCGGCAGCGAAACGCCGGCACAGGGCACGACCAATCCCGTTGCCGCCGCCGGTGACGACGCAAACCTTGTGGTTGACGATCACAAATCGTTGCGGTCTTCGCGAGCTCTGCCGCCTTTTGCGCTATGACGCCTTCACCGCCGCGCCGTGCGACCGCATCCAGCCCTGAAGCTTCGCCACGTCCTTCGCCACAGTACGCGATGCCGCGAAGAGCACCACGGCGAGCACCGCCGCAAGGATCGGGACGATGTACATCGCCGTGTGCAGGCCGTCGGCGCGGAACGGCTCGAGCGCGCGCAGGTTGAAGCCCTTCGCTTCGCCGACCAGGCTGCGCAGTTCCGCCGCCAT
This sequence comes from Vicinamibacterales bacterium, assembly GCA_035259385.1. Lineage (GTDB taxonomy): Bacteria > Acidobacteriota > Vicinamibacteria > Vicinamibacterales > CAVVIG01 > QHWK01. The sequence goes on from DATFWL010000225.1 coordinate 29,499, forward strand.
CAGCTCGCCGAACGACAGCGGCGCCACCGCGCCAGCGGCGCTGGCCTTCTGGAAGGTAAAGTAGTCGCTCGCCAGGCCGGTGCCAACCGGTCCCATCGACGCGCCGAGCACGTACATCGCGAAAAAGTAGAGCGCCATCGCCGTTCCGCGGAGCGACGGCTCGACGACGTCGTGGATCGTCGCGTACACCGTCGAGTAATACGCGAACATCACGCCGACGCCGGTCCCCATCAACAGCGAGAAGGCGACGATGTCGCCGGCGGGCCGATTCAAACCCAAGAGCATGAACGGCGTGCACACGACGATGGCCGCGGTGCCGACGATCAGGCGTCCGTCGACGCGCCGCGTCACCAGCCGATCCGCGAGCCATCCGCCGCCGGTCAGACCGACGACGCCCGAGAATCCGTAGACGCACGCCGCCACCCAGCCGGCATTGACGAACGACATGTGGTGATAGCGCGCCAGGAACGGTGCGACGAACGCGCCGAGCGCGTACATGTTGAAGTTGTGGAGCGCGCCCGACACGATCACCCACCACATCGTCGGAATCGAGAGGACGAGGAGGTACGGGTTGCCGGCGCGTCGCTGATCGCCGACGGCGTGCGACTCCTGGGTCCCGCGGTGCGGCTCCGCCATGAACAGCGCGGCGCCGGCGCACAGCAAGCCGGGAACGGCGGCGACGTAGAACGCCTTGCGCCAGCCCCAGTTCTGGAGAATCCATCCGCCGGAGCCGTTCGCGAGGCCGAGCCCGAGCGGCAGACCGAGCATCCAGATCGCCACCGCGCGTGCGCGCGCCGTCACCGGCACCAGATCGCCGATGAGCGACGTGGACGCCGGCGAGCAGGTCGCTTCCCCGACGCCGACGCCAAGCCGCGCAACGATCAGCTGCGCGAAATTGCGCGCCACCCCGGAGGCAGCGGTGAGCAGGCTCCAGACGAACACGCCCGCCGCGAGGATCTTGCGGCGCTGCTTACGATCGGAGAGGCGCCCGAGCGGCAGGCCGACCACCGCGTAGAGGAGCGTGAAGACGGTGCCGAGCAGCCCGAGCGCGGTGTCGGTCAGTGCCCACTCGCGACGGATGCCTTCGCCGACGCCGCCGATGATCTGGCGGTCGAAGAAGTTCATCAAGTTGATCGCGAACAGCACGACGAGCGCGTACGCGGAACCAGTCATCCGTCAGCTCCCAACCCGCTGAACAAGGGACCCACCGACCTGCCAGACCCGCGAGGCCTGCCCGACCTGCCTGACCTGCCAGACCTGCCAGACCTAAAGCGGATATTTCCCCGCCTCAATCACCGCGTCGGCAATCCGCCGCCGGGCCGCGATCGCGTCGATCGGCGCGCTCGCGACGAGCTTCTGGGCGGCGCACGCCAGCGAGTCGCCGGCGCCGCGTGCCGAAAGCGCAGCGACGACCTGCCTAGCGGCCGCGGTCACCGTGTCGGCGGCATCGTTCGCGTAGACGCGCACGATGTCGAGCGCGACGTTCGCCCGCGAGTCGCCGCGCCCCAGCAGTTTCTCCGCCCGCGCGATGCCGCTCTCGGTCGCGTAGGCCTCGATGACGATGTCGGCGATCTGAGCCTGGACCTCCTGCTCGTCCCTGAGCGCGTCGCCGTAGGTCGCCGACGCCTGGCCGAGCAGCACGATCGCCAGCCGTTTCAGCCGCGCCACGAATTCGCGCTCGCCGCGGAGCGAGGACTGGGGACTTGAGGACTGGGGACTGACCGACTGCTGACTTGCGACTGACGACTGCTCCAGCGCCGCGAGAGCCGCCTGCGCGCTGAACAGCTGCGGCCACTGCTTCAGCAGCCGCGTCGGCACCAGCATCCGGTTGATCTCGTTCGTCCCCTCGTAGATGCGGGTGATGCGCGCGTCCCGATACATCCGCTCGAGCGGGAACTC
>DATFWL010000226.1:0-2601 GCA_035259385.1 Vicinamibacterales bacterium
GTGTGTCGGAGACGGCAAAGCGGCTCGGCCGGTACGAATTCCTGTTCACGGCCGCGCCGCTTCAGATCGAGAAGGGAACCGGGTCGCCGCTCAATCCGGTCGCCGTCTTCTGATCGCCATCGCCTACCGGCCGCTTTTCGAAGTGCGGGCGGGCCGCTGTTCGGTCTTGAACAGCGCGAGATCGACGGCGTCGGCCATCGCTTTATACCCCGTGCTGTCCAAGAACGCGAACGACGCGGGAACGCGCGCGGGCGCTCCGAGTTTCGATGAACGCGGCCTCTGATAGGCTGTCCCCGTGCCGTCGCTATCGCATCCCCTGCGGTCGTCCTGGTCGCGCTCGCCGGCTGGGTCAACCAGCAGCAGCGTGACGTCATCGATTATCTTCAGGAAGAGAATCGCGTCTTGCGCGAACAGCTCGGAGCCAGACGCCTGTGCTTCACCGACGACCAGCGCCGTCGGCTCGCCGCGAAGGCCCGGACAGTGGGGCGACGGGTGTTGCGCGAGGTCGCCACGATCGTGACGCCGGACACGTTGCTGGCGTGGCACCGGACCCTCATCGTCAAGCAATACGACGGCAGTACTCGACGTAGTCCCGGACGGCCGCGGATCATAATCGAGATCCGAGCGTTGATCGTGCGCATGGCCACCGAAAACCGCGGCTGGGGCTCCACGCGGATCCTAGGCGCCTTGGCGAACCTCAATCACGAAGTCTCCCGAGGCACGATCGCCACCGTCCTCCGCGAAAACGGCCTGGAGCCCGCCCCGGATCGGCTGAAGAAGACGACCTGGACCGAGTTCCTAAAGGCGCATTGGGAGGTTCTGGCCGCGGCGGATTTCTTTACGGTGAACGTGTGGACCAGTCGTGGGCTGACGCGGTTCGCCGTGCTCTTTCTCATCGACCTGTCCACGCGCCGGATCCACGTCGCCGGTATCGCCTTGGAGCCCGACAGCGCCTGGATGACCCAGATCGGTCGCAACCTGACTCATGTCGCCGACGGCTTTCTGATGGGGAAACGCTTCTTGATCCACGATCGGGATCCGCGGTTCACGAAAGCCTTCGGCGAGACGCTCGCCGCCGCCACCGTGCAGGTCGTCCGTTTGCCCGCTCGGTCACCGAATCTCAACGCCTACGCGGAGCGATTCGTGCGAACGATCAAGGAATCATGTTTGGACCGGGATGATTCTGGTCGGGGAAGCGTCGCTCCGACGAGCGCTGTCCGAGCTCGCGGCGCATTATCATCACGAACGCAACCATCAGGGCGTGAGCAACAAGTTAATCGTGCCGTTCGCGGAGCAGTCGAACCACGAAGGCCGCATTGCCCGTCGAGAGCGCCTCGGTGGCTTGCTGAAGTACTATCACCGCGCTGCCGCGTGAGAGCGGCCGAGAGCCGGTCCAGTCCGCGTTCCCGATCCGGCTCGCACGCCCGACGCAAGTTTGGTCCGGACGTCTTTGAACACGAGTTGCGTTCAGGCTTTCCTTGCCGATCATTGATCAAGGCGGGGAGCGGCGTGGACGATGGTGCTCGATCCCGAATCGCTTGCAACGAGTCCTGACGCAACTTTCGCTGTGCTGGCAACCGATTGATTAATGGACATTACGAGGTCACTGTATACACGCCGCCCGGCAAATCGAGGATCTTGTACTGGCCCTTCGAGTCGGTGACGACCGTTCGGACTTTCTCGATGAGCGCCGGGCTGGACGCGTCGACCGTCACGCAGCACTGCGCCGGAGGAATCGCGGACGACACCCGCAATAGCGCTCGTGCCCGGTGCGCTCGCGAGAGCGGACGCAACGAGCACACACGCGCAGACCGCCGTGGCGCGGCGTGTCAACGCAGCGAGCCGCGACGGCATCGGGTCCGCAACCCGCGCAGATCCGCCGGTTGCGCTCTCGAATGTGCTGGTTCTCCTCCTTCCCGCTGCTTTCGACTGGACGCGCGACCGTCGTTTTACTGCCAACTCCGCGCTCGGGTCAACGAGGAACGCGCGCGTCTCAGCACGCGCCGCGGTTTCGATCCAACGCACGGTCGTGGTATGTACTGCGCGCCCGACTAGAAGGAAGGACCGCTATGACGCGATCCGCGCGAACGCTCAGCTGTGCTTCAACATTGGCGGTGATCGTCCTGGCCGTCGCGCGAGGTGCCGCCGACACGCCTTCCGCGCAAACCGCACCGGGCGGTCCGCTGCTGGCGGAGCAGGCCTTCAAGAACATCCAAGCGCTCAAAGGCATTTCGGCGGCCGACTTCATGGGCACGATGGGCATCATGACGGCGGCGCTCGGGTTCGACTGCTCGGAGTGTCACGTCGCGGCCGGCACCGACAAGGTCGATTGGGCCGCCGACACTCCGCGCAAGGTGATTGCACGCCGGATGGTCAACATGGTGACCACGATCAACCAGAGCAACTTCGGCGGGCGGCAACTCGTCACCTGTTGGACGTGCCATCGCGGGCGCGACAAACCGGTCGTCACGCCGGCGATCGATCTCGTGTACGGCATGCCGACTCTGGAGCCGGACGATCTGGTCGTCGCGTCGGTTCCCGGCCTGCCGAAGCCCGACGAGATCGTCGACCGGTACATTCAGGCGGTCGGCGGGACCGAGC
>DATFWL010000227.1:0-5194 GCA_035259385.1 Vicinamibacterales bacterium
CATGTGCCGCTGGCCGTTCGCTCCGCAAACCGAACGTCACGTGCCGGAGATGCAGCGGCATCGTAACGATCATGGCCACGGCGGCATAGGGCAGGACCGCGGGGACGAACTCCTCAGCACGCCAGAGCTCCAGGAGGGGCAGCGCGACGTTCACCGCGATGGCACCTGCAGCGGCGATACGGAGGATCCCCGGCGCCCCATCCTGCGTCCGCGCCGCTGCGCCGGTGTCAGCCGACCCGCGTGTCATCACCGCGTCGCGTCCCTGCTGTGGCGCACGCGGCAGAACGGCAGTAGACGCCCTAAGCGATGCGCAGCCGAGATACGGCACAGCGTCGACCAGCGCTCGATTCTCAGCGTGCCGCGGCGAATGGACAAGATTATGCCGTCACCAAATTGCGATGACATTTGTCATGGGCAAGTGACCACTTGCGCCTCTACCGCGACGGCCATCCGCAGGGGGGAATTTGCCGACGAGGAGCATCACCATGCGAACGAGGGTTGAGGCCGCCTCTCACCAACTCGAGGCGGTTCGCGATTTGCTGCCGGCTTTGGCTGGTACTTTGGACATGAGTGAAATGTTCCAGCATCTCTCCTCCGTCCCCGCGCGAATCATTCCGCACGACGAAGCGAATCTTGCCCTACTTAGCGACGACGGCTCGCAGTTTCGGGAGTACGTCTGTGTGCTCGATGAACACTGTATCGTGTCTCGCGCGAATAGATGCCTGTGACTTCTGAAAACTCCGTACGTGTTGGCGCCGTTGAACTTATGGACGGCGAGCGCCAGGCTCTATCCGCGATGACGTCCGTGCTGATTTCCCTGCTGGCAACGCTCCGCGGCGCTGTGCGGTCGCGCGCCGCTCTACACCTCGAGGTCCTCGCGCTGCGCCATCAACTCCAGGTGCTCCAGAGGCCGCGGCCGCGACGGCTACGCCTGGCCAAGGCAGACCGATGCCTGTGGGTCTGGCTGTTGCGCTCATGGAGCAGTTGGCGAGCGGCACTCGTGATCGTCAAGCCGGAGACCGTCATCGCGTGGCATCGTCAGGGCTTTCGTTTATCGTGGGCCTGGAAGAGTCGACGACGCGGCGGGCGACCGAGCGTCCCGGCCGACGTCCGCGCACTGATTCGGACCATGTCACAGGTCATCCGTTGTGGGCTGCACGGCGAATTCACGGTGAGTTGCTGAAACTGGGTGTTGACGTTTGCCAGGCGTCCGTTGCGAAGTACATGATGCGCCGTGACACACCACCGTCACCGACCTGGCGCACGTTCCTCGCGAACCACCTCCAGCAAATCGCTGCGGCCGACTTCTTCGTCGTACCGACCGCGACATGCCGGCTCTTGTTCTTGCCCGTGATCCTCGCGCACGAACGCCGCCGTGTCGTACACGTCGCGGTCACCGATCACCCGACAGCGGCGTGGACGGCGCAACAATTCCGCGAAGCGTTTCCATGGAATGACGCGCCGCGGTATCTAGTTCGTGATCGGGATTCAGCGTTCTACGAGTGGACGACCACGGCGGCCGCGATCGGCATCGAGGAAGTCCTCACGGCGCCGCGTTCGCCGTGGCAGAACGCCTACGCGGAACGCCTGATCGGATCGATTCGCCGCGAGTGCCTCGATCACATCATCGTGGCCAATGCACGAGGCTTGCGTCGGGTCTTGCACGCGTACGTCGAGTATTACCTGAAATCCCGAACGCACTTGTCGCTGGCCAAGGACGCGCCGGTGTCCCGATCCGTCGCCCCATCGGAAGACGGCAGGATCGTGGCGATTCCCCAAGTCGGTGGTCTCCACCGCCGGTACGAACGTCGCGCCGCGTAACCCGCGACACTCATCGAGGGGCGCGAGTAACGCCGCCAACGCGAGCACCAGCGCGTCTCGAACGTTTTTCACACTGTCCCCGAATACGTTCAACAGCGGTCCGCACCGCACCATGCCTCGCACTTCCGCGATTCGTGGCCCATGCAGTTGAAAACGTGTTCGGCTGACAGGCCTGATTGAGTTTTCAGCAACGACATCACCCGCTTGCGAGGCGGAGAAGGAAAAGCAAGAACGAGGCGCTGCTCAACGCACTCCGCACGGCATGCAGATGCCCCCACCGAACCAGTAATCGCGTCGCCTCACCTTGCGGATCGAGAGCCGGATCAAGCAACTTGTGATTGATCGGCAGAATCACGACAAGAGTAAACGGCACTGCCGCTCCGAGAAGAATCGCGCCGACGGCCAGCCAGCCATCGCCATGTGCCCACGCGGACCACAAGCCCATGACGCAGCCCGCGACCGCGAGGAGTGCCTGCATGACCGTCGCCCGGTGGTAGCTTTGCCCGAATTCTCGAAGCGCCAGCTCCGTGCCGCAGGAGAGCCTCGCCGGATGCTCGACAGCGTTCACGTAGATCGCAGCACCAGCGAAGAGGCCTGCACAAATCGTCGCGATTACCGAGATCCACATCGCGTCACGACTGCTCTTCAGCGGGACGTTCAAGCTGATACTTGCGAAGTCGGACATATAGCTGCGTTCGAGTTAGTCCGAGACGCCGAGCCGCGAGGGACTTGTTCCAGTGCACGTCTTGCAACAGCCGCATCATGGTTGCCCGTTCGACTTCACCCAAATCCGTCGGCGGAACCGAGACCATATGCGGCGAAATATCAAACGACAGATGCTGCGGCATGATCAGGCCACCCTCGCAGAGGATCGCCGCCCGTTCAAGCGCGTTCCGCATCTCGCGGACGTTTCCCGGCCACGTATGCCGCAGCAGCGCGCATCGCAGGTCAAGCCTGCTGGCGGCCGTCCAAACGTCCGCCCGATGTCTTCGAGAAATGCATCTCAGCGGAAGGATGTCGGCCGTACGCTCACGAGGCGGTGGAAGTTTGATGTCGAACACCTCCAGCCGGTAATAGAGACCCTCGCGAAAGGCCCCTCGTGTGACTGCCTGTCGCAGATCGCGGTTCGTCGCGGCGATCGCTCGGACCTTTGCGGTGAGCTGCCGTGTGCCGCCCAATCTCTGGTACTCGCGTTCCTGGAGAACGCGCAGGAACTTCGCCTGCGCCGTTGGACTCATTTCGCTGACTTCGTCAAGAAACAAGACTCCGCCGGAGGCAAGTTCGATCTGCCCCGGCTTGGCCTGGCGCTGTCAGTAAATAAGTGCTTGTACTCGCGATCCGCGAGTGGTACGGTGCTGCGCGATGCGGGTGGACACCTGCGCGCGAAGTACGCGGCACTCGTACCCGTGCTGACGGAGCGATCGCGCCGGGTGTGGGCGGCAACGGAAGCGCGCGCCATCGGCTACGGCGGGATCGCGGCGGTGGCGCGGGCGACCGGGATCGCCGAGTCGACGATCCAGCGCGGCCTGTACGATCTCGACGCGCGCGAATCGTTGCCGGCGGCGCGCAATCGCCGACCTGGCGGTGGACGGAAGCGGGCGACCGACACCGACCCCACCCTGTTGCGCGACTTGGACGCCTTGGTGGAACCGACGGCCCCCGGTGATCCGGAGTCGCCTCTTCGGTGGACGAGTAAGAGCGCGCGGACGTTGGCCGTGGCCCTGGAGGGGCTCGGGCATCACGTCAGCCATACTCTGGTCGCTGACCTGCTGCACGCGTTGGGGTACAGCCTCCAGAGCAACGCCAAGACGCGTGAGGGGCGGCAACATCCGGATCGGGACGCCCAGTTTCGCTACATCGCGCAGGCGATGCGCCGCGGCCAGCGACGCAGGCAGCCGACGATCTCCGTCGACACTAAGAAGAAAGAGCTGGTCGGCGACTTCAAGAATGGCGGGCGAACCTGGCGACCGCCGAAGTCGCCATACCGCGTGCGCGTGCACGACGTCGTGATTCGCGCGACTGCCACGCGCGGCGGCAAGGCGATCCCGTACGGCGTCTACGATCTTCAGCGCGACGAAGGGTGGGTGAGCGTGGGGATTGACCATGACACCGCCAGCTTCGCGGTCCACACCATCCGACGCTGGTGGCGCGTGATGGGCCGCCCCGCCTATCGCCGTGCGCGCTCGTTGCTGATTACCGCGGATGCGGGCGGGAGCAACGGGGCGCGGCTCTGGAAGTGGGAGCTGCAGCGCTTGGCCAATCGCACAGGCCTTGCAATCACCGTATGTCACATCCCGCCTGGCACGAGTAAGAGGAAGAAGATCGAGCACCGGTTGTTTTCCTACATCGCCATGAACTGGCGCGGCACCCCGCTCGTGAACCTGGCCACGATCGTCAGTCTCATCGGCGCGACGCGCAGCCGGTCAGGACTCCGCATTCGCTCGGAGCTCGATCGCGGGCGCTATCCCAGCGGCGTGGCGGTGACCGACGCTCAGCTCGCCGCTGTGCGTCTTGAACGGCATCCACGGCGATTGGAACTATACGATTCACCCCAACCACACCCGACGACATCGAGTACTTGTTTCCTGACGGCTCCCTGCTGCGCGCCCGTGAACGCGCCGCGCTCGTACCCGAAGAGCTCCGACTCGAGTAACTGTTCGGTAACGAGGCGCAGTTTAACGCCACGAACGGCCCGCCCTTCCGCGATGACGACCGGTGAATGAACCGCGCCACGACTTCTTTGCCGGTACCCGACTCACCGCTCAGAAGCACCGTCGTCTCGGTCGAGGCCACCTGGGTCGCCTTCTTCAGTACATCGAGCCAGCTCTCGGAATGGCCCACGACGCGACCGCGCCCTGGCTGACGCTCGAGCTCCGACACGAGCGCGTTCACACGAGACTCGAGTCGCTCCGCGCGTGCGTGCGCTTCGGCGAACGACTTCGCCGCCGTCGCCAGTTGCTCGTGAGACACGGCCAACGTGATGTGATCGGCAATGCGTCTTGCGATCGGAACATCGGATAACGTGAAGGCGGCCGGCTTCTTCGACCAGAACCCGAGGCCAACCTCCTGCTCACGAGCACTCGCTTGCACGGTGAGCAGCGACCGAAATCCAGCGTTCAACACGAGTTGTTGAAATCCGTCCGGCTCGATGACGGGAAAGTGGCTCCGATTGCGTGCTGGCCATCAGTCTTGCCTTCGCTCATCGGATCCCGTTGAACCGGCAAAGACCGCTGCATGGCGTCTCGCGAACTCCACGAAGGTTGTTGGCTTGACGTCGAACAACTCGTGCGTCCCGAGTTCAACACGCGACTGGGGATGACGTAGCCGCTCGAGCGCCTCGTCGACGAGCGCGTCGACCAAGAACGGCGGCAGG
>DATFWL010000228.1:0-6522 GCA_035259385.1 Vicinamibacterales bacterium
GTGCTGATCGTGCCGCCGGGCGTCATCCACGGCTGGGCCGATATCCCCGATCACGTTGACTATCTCAGCTTCCGTCCGTCGCATGGGGTAATGAAGAACGGCTGGGTGAACCCGACCATCGCTGCGAAGTAGCGAGCGACCACCGGCGTTCGGCCCGACGGCACGATCTCAGCGGCCGGGCGCCGTGATCGCACGCGCCCGGCTCGGTGTTCTCGCTCGCATCAGACGGCCGACGATCGCTGCAGACCCAACGTCTGTTTGTACACTGTCTGGCGTGCGAGTCAGGGACGCCCGGCCGGGCGTTCAGCCCCGCCTTCACCAGTAGGGCGCGCTTCCTGTGAATTCGTCTTGTCGGATGCCGCAACCGTCGACCCGTTCCCATACTCCGGAACGTTTCGCTGGTAAACGCGCCACCAGTGCGTCACCTGGGTGACGTGTTCTTTCCCGTCGGCACCAATCTCTTTCGTGACGGGGTCTCTCCCTCTCTGCAATTGTGCGACCTCGGCGCGATCGCGGATCAATACCAGGGTCATTTCATAGATTTTTCCGCCGATCTTCATGCGCACGCGCGGATCGCGCTCGACGTTGGCCCACCACGCCTTGGAATAGGGAAACTTCTTTTGCAATCTGAAATCTCGTTCGCTTCCCTGCACGTACAGTTTGTCGCCACGCCCGATGATGTTGATCGTCACGGAGTGGGGGATGCCGTACCACGTACGAGTCTCGAGCTCGATCGTGTTTTTTCGGATCGGGTCATTCACCTTGTTGACCCAGTCCCAATTCGTCACCGGCTCATGGACGACTTCCCCGGCCAGCCACAGTCCCGGCCTGGTGGTCCGGCCGCTCTTGGCGAATTCTTCGCTGGTGGGATCGACGTAGGCGGGCTCGAGGCCGGTCACGCGCAGCGTCAAGAGTGTCACGACCACGAAGGCTCCGACGACGACCACGCCAAACTTCAATGCCTTCACCATCTTCGTTCTCCGTACGTGTTGTGACCATCGAGGGCAGACAGGTCTCTCCCTAACGCGGCCGATCCACCACCGCCATCCAATTCTCGACGACAATCGCCCGGCGTTCCCCGCCTCCGCCTGTCGAGCGCGCGAGGAGGAAACGCTTTCCGTCAGCCGTGACGTCGTAGCCTGGTTCGGCCGTCAGACCGTTCGGCCGCGACGGATCGAGATCGAAGACCGCGACCGGCGTTCCAATGGTGAGCGTCGGCCGCGATGTGACCGATACCGCCATCAGCTGCGACGGCTTCGCGCCCTCTGTGCGATCGCCGGCTACGTAGAACAGCTCCCCTGTCTCACGCGCGAACCGCGGCTGCCATGCATCGCCCGCTACCTTCGAGCGTGCGCCTGCGTGAGGAAACGGCGTGACGAAGAGGTCGAGCCGCCGGTCGGGCGAGAGCGCGACGTACGCGAGCAACGCGCCGTCTGGCGAGACGTCGAAGGTTCGCACGTCAGGCTCCTCTTCTCCGTTGAACAGCGGCTCGGATGCTCCAACTGTGCCGTCGGGCGCCAGCGGTGCGTACCGAAGCCGTTGGCGGCCGCTGGTATCAGTGATGAACGCGAGATACCGGCCGTCGGGTGACACGCGTCCGGCCGTGCCGTCGACCAGCGGCTGCGGCTTGCTGCTGCCGTCGGAGGCGAGGCCGACGATCCTCGTGTTGTCGGCAGCCGGCTCGGCCGAGTACAGGAGCCGCTCGCCTTTCGGAAACCACGACGGCGCACCTTTCCTCGTGGGGTCGAAGGTCAGCCGCGTCTCGATTCCGGATCCGAGATCGCGGACGAACACTTCCGCGGTGGGCCCTGCCACGTACGCCATCCGGCGGCCGTCCGGCGCGAGCGCGACGCGGTTCAATCCTAATCCGAGGCCGGCGAACTCGACAGCGGGTCCCGCGGCCGGCATCTGGACGCCTTTGCGATCGACCCAGACGATCTCCGATTTCGCCGGCGCCTCGGACGAGAGGACCGCGACGAGCGTGTTGCCGCCGACGTCGAACGTGCCGACGCCCGCCTGCACGAGCGCGGCCCTGGACAGGTCGAGCGCGCCTGCGGAGAACGGGAGCGCCCAGACTCCCCGGTTCGCGTCGACGCGGCCGAAGACGAGGCGGTTCGGCGCGGCGAACTTCATCGATCCGATCGCGCCGTCGCTCGAGAGCACGATGCGCCGCGAGCCGTCGTACAGCTCGTGCCGATGACCATCGCGCTGCCGCACATGCGTGAGGACGATGATCCGGTTGTCCGGCAACGGCGTGATCTCGTGAAAGTCGATCTCGCTGGCGTGATCGACCTGAAGGTATGTGACCGGAACGCCGCCGCTGGCCGGGACCTTGTAGACGTCATCGCGCCACACCGAGAACACGATCGTCCCGTCCGGCAGCCATGCGCCATCGATCGCCTGTCCGGACGCCGGAATCCTGCCGACGACGAACGCGGGGCCGCCGCCGGCGGCCACCGTTCGGATCGTCCCTTCCGCGTTGAAGCCGATCGTCTGCCCGTCGGGCGACCAGAAGACGATCGACGTGTCGCGCGGCACGGCGGTGAGATCGCGCGCCTCGAGGGCATCGAATGCGCGCACGCGCAGATGACCGTCCACGACGAACGCCAGCTGCGATCCGTCGCGCGAGACGGCAAACGCGTCCATGCGCGCGATCGCGGGCGGCAGATCGAAGCGGCGGAACGGTCCGGTCGCCGGCGCCGCGTGCCACCTGAGCGCGAATGCCAGGCCGAGCACGACGAGCGCTCCCGCGACGGCCAGCCACACGGCGGCGCCAGCGCTCTTCGCGGTCGGGACAGTCGCCGGCTCCGCCGCGTTGTCGGGGCGTTCGAGCGCGATGCGCGCTTCGCCGATGTCGCGCAAGCGCTGTCGCACGTCCTTCGTCAGACAACGGCGCAGCAGATGCGCGACGGCGGGCGGCGCCGCGGCCGGCAGCGCGTTCCAGTCGGGCTCGCGGGCGACGACCAGGCCGACGGTCTCGGCAAACGTGTCCCCGACGAACGGCTGGACGCCGGTCAGCATCTCGTACACGACGACGCCGAACGCCCAGATGTCGGCACGCTTGTCGACCGGCTTGCCCCTCGCCTGCTCAGGCGCCATGTATGCCGCCGTGCCGAGCACGATGCCGGCGGTCGTCCGGCCGGCCGGGCTCGTCAGGGTCGCCGGCGGCGGAGCCGCCGCCGTGAGCTGATCGCTCGGGTCACCAGCGGCCATCGCCTTCGCGAGGCCGAAGTCCAGCACCTTCACCGTGCCGTCGGGCCGCACCTTGACGTTGGCCGGCTTCAGATCGCGGTGGACGATACCTTGCTCGTGCGCCGCTTCGAGCGCGTCGGCGATCTGCCGCGCGATGGGCAGCGCTTCGTCGGCCGGGATCGGTCCGCGTGCGAGGCGCCGCGCGAGGTCCTCGCCGTCGACGAACTCCATGACCAGCGCGCGAATGCCGTCGCGCTCCTCGAGGCCGTGGATCTGGGCGATGGCCGGATGATTGAGTGCCGCCAGCGTGTGCGCTTCGCGAGTAAACCGCGCCAGTCGGTCGGGATCCGAGGCAAACGCGGCGGGCAGAATCTTGAGGGCGACGTCGCGGCGCAGGGTGGTATCGCGGGCCCGGAACACTTCGCCCATGCCGCCCGCGCCGATAGCGGAAACGACCTCGTACGGCCCGATACGCGTTCCCCGGCTGAGCGTCATGGCCGATCGGCGGGGATTATATGGCCTTGCCGGTCAGACGCGTTCGGCGACGGCTACTGCCGGCGCGTGCCTGACAGATGCCACCCCTTCAGTTCCCCGACGATCCGTGGATCGTCCCACTGCGGTTCTCTCGCGGAGCGTGCCGCAGAACGATGATTTCGAGTTCCTTGAACTCCGTCGGGGCGCGCGCAAAGGCACGAATTCGAGCAGCCAGCGAAGCGACACGTAGCACGGGACGAATCGCGCCGATCAGAACCGCACGCGCAACGTGAACTGCGCGAAGCGCGAATAGTTGCCCTGAGTGGTCACCTGCGCGAAGGTCGCGTTGCCAACGCTCGAACTCGCCATGCGCGTGTACCACGGCGCATTGAACAGGTTGATCACCTCGAGCCGTAGCGTGACGGTTGGTCCGCTGCCGGCGCGGAAGTCCTTGTTGACGCCCAGATCGGTGCCGGTCCGCAGCGGCGAACGCACATCCGGCAGGATCATCGGCGCGTTGCCGAGCGTGAATGCCGGCGCGAGCGAGAACGCCGCCGGGTTGAGATACAGGTTGTCGCTCGGATTGGTGCGCAGCCGGTCGGTGATGTTGCCGGAGGCAAGGAAATCCTGACCGGGGACGACGTTCGGCCGCTGGCCGGCGCCATTGAGGTTGGTGGTGTTCGGCGTCTGCGTGATGGCGATCGGGAAGCCGCTCTGGACGAGGACGACGGCCGACAACGTCCAGCCGCCGAGCAGGTACGACAGCGCGCCAGGGTCATTCAGGTGCGCGTGGCCCGAGCCGAACGGCAGCTGAACGATCGGCGCGAGCACCAGCTTGTGCGTCATGTCGTTGAGGCTGATTCCGAAGTCCACGTCCGGGTTGTAGTTCGGCGAACCGGGAATGTAGTTGTAGTTGTCGACGATGCCGGGCGCCGCTGCAAAGGCGAGATAGTTGCCGGATCCGAACTGGCCGATCTGGTTGTCCTTCGCGACGCTGTAGGTGTAGCTGAAGTTTCCGCCCCACCATCCAGTCGTGCGTTTCCGCAGCTCGAATACCGCCGCGTGGTACACCGAACGCGCGCCCGCTGTCGTCATCGAGACCGCATTCAATCCGTACTGCGGATACGGCACCAGCAGCGAGTTCAACTGCACCTGCCGCTGCGTGGACAGCGTGCCGGCGCCGGCGACGCCGAAGAACGGATTGTTGACCAGCGTCGTCAATTGCCGCCCGAGCGAAAGATACTCGGTCGGCAGCTGATTGAGATTGATCGCGCTGTTGAAGTTCAGATGCTCGCCGCGCGATCCGACGTAGCCGACGACCACGCTCATGTCGCCCGGCAACTGGCGCTGCAGGTCGACCGAATACTGCTGCATCCGCGGCGCCGTGGCATTCGGATCGAAGAAGCTGACGCCGGTGCTGACGCCCGACAGCAGGCCGAGCGAGTTGCCGGTCGGCTGCAGCAGACCGCCCGGAAACGGATTGTCGATCGACGTGATCGGCACGTTGTTGTTCTGGACCAGCGTGGTCGTCTGCGAGTAGCCGGTGGAGAGGACCGGGCTGTAGTTCCACGGCGCCCAGTAGAGGCCGTATCCGCCGCGGACAACAGTCCGGCGATCGATCGTCAACACCGCACCCACCCGGGGCGAGACCTTCACCGCTGGCGGGTCGCCCTGCGTGGTCGGCGCGCCGTTCACGCCGGCGTAGATCAGGCCGCCCTTGACCTGACGCGCCTCCGGGTGCAGCGGGTCGGTCCCCGCCGGGATCGTCACGTTCAGCGGGCTCACCGTGTTGGGATCGAACCCAATCACAAGGTTGTTGTCCTTCTCGGCGAGCCCGCTCTCGTGTTCGAAGCGAACACCGTAATTCAAGGTCAGTCGTGACGTGGCTCGATAGTCGTCCTGGAGGTACGCGCTCGAGTAATTGACGAAATCGTCGACCTGCGAATTGATCGGCAGTGTGCCGGCGGAAGGATAGCCGAGCAGCAGATCGGCGATCGCGTTGCGCGAGGTCGCCGCCGGCGAGGTCGCGTTTGAGCCGGTGAACTGACCGCTGAACGTGAAGCTGCCGGCGGAATTGCCGTAGGTGCGCGACCGGACGCCGAGGCGGCGGTAGTCGGCACCGATCTTCAGACTGTGCTCGCCGGCCAGCTTCGTCAGCGCGCCGTTGGTGCCGTACGAGTAGTAATGCGTCGCGCCCTGGCCGGTGTAACTCGCGCCCTGATAACCGGTGAGCGTCAAGGCAGGAAAGCGCTGCAGCGGAATCGCGTCCGCGAACGCCGCATTGAAGCCGAGGGTGTGCGCATCGAACGGCGCCAGCAGCGGCGTAATGTCGTCGAAGGTGTTGAACCCGCCCCGCAAGGTCAGCACCGTCGACGAGTTCACCACATAGGTGTTGTTGACGACGCCGACATGGACCGGTCGATTGTTCTGTCCGCCCTGCGCGAACGGCGCGTCCGGGAAGAAGCTGACCGCCGGCTCCTCGGTGTACTGATAGACGTAGACGCCGCTCAGCGCGACGCTATTGTTGAAGTGGTGATCGAGTTTCCCGGCGAACTGCTGCCCGAGATTGTTCGGCGTGTTCTGCGCCACGTAGTTCGCGGTGCCGTTGTCGACCGTCGGGTTGACGTTCGGCAGCGGCAGGTACTGCACCATGTTCGCGCCGACGGCGTTGATCCGGTTCGCCGGAATCCTGTTGCCGGGAAACGGCTGGCGCGCGCCAGTGACCGGATCGGTGCTCAACGGATCGTAAATGATGATCGGCCGGCCCGCGGCATCGACCAGAGCCGAGAAGTCGCCGCTCCGTTCAGCGGCCGTGGGTACGTGGAGGTTGCCGTTCTGCGTCAGGCCGTCGCGATA
>DATFWL010000229.1:0-6021 GCA_035259385.1 Vicinamibacterales bacterium
GATGCCTGCCTCGTACGCCTCCGACGCCCGCATCATCCGCGACACCAGCGCGCCGTTGGCGTTTCGCGTGCCGTATTCCTCGGCGAGCTCCGGCGTCATCTTCTCGATGCCGATGTAGCCGATCGATCCGCGCCGGACCTCGCCGTATTTCATCAGGTCGTCGATCACGCGGCGGGCGAGATTGCTTGGCACGGCGAACCCGATCCCCTGGTAGCCGCCGCTCTCGCTGTAGATGCCGGTGTTGATGCCGACGAGCTCGCCGCGCGCGTTGATCAGCGCGCCGCCGGAATTGCCGGGGTTGATCGCGGCGTCGGTCTGAATGAAGTCCTCGTAGGTCGCGAAGCCCATGTTCGCCCGTCCCGTCGCGCTCACGATCCCGGCGGTGACGGTCTGACTCAGCTGGAACGGGCTGCCGATCGCGAGGACCCACTCGCCAACCTTCAACTGAGCCGAATCGCCCCACGGCACCACTGGCAGTCCGGTGACGCCGATCCTCAACAGCGCGATGTCGGTGTCCGGATCGGCGCCGATCACCTTCCCCTTGATCTCGCGCTTGTCCGCCAACGCGATTGTGATCTCCCGGACGTTCTCCCCCACCACGTGGTTGTTGGTGACGACGTAGCCGTCCGACGAGATGATCACGCCCGATCCGAGGCTGAGCGATCGGCGATCGCGCGATCCGAACATCTCGTCGTCGCCGAAGAAGTAGCGGAAGAACGGATCGTTCGAGAATGGCGAATTCCGCTGGCGAACGACCTGCAGCGACGAGATGTTCGCGACGCCCTTGACGGCCTGGCTGGCGACGCGGGTGAAATCGGGACCGCCGGCGGCGAAGGCGGGCGTCGGGGCTGCCGCAGGGCCCGGCGGCGACGCCGGACGCTGCTCCGGTACCGCGACGATCGGCGCCGGTTCCGGCGCGCGCGAGGTCTCCGCCGCGCGCACCCATCCCGACATCCGGATGCCGGCGACGAAACCGGCCACGACGAGGACGATCGAGAGCCCGACGCGTCTGGTCATGAAAATCTACGTGACGTCGATGCGGCGGGTCCCGCGCTCGCGCGATTTCGGAATCGTGACGGTCAGGATCCCGTCTTTGAGATCGGCCGTCACCGCTTCGACGTCGATCGGTTCGGGAAGCGAGAAGCCGCGGGAGAAGCGGCCATGTCCGCGCTCGACGCGATGGTACTGCTCGCACGGGATCGTGCGCGGCGCTTCGCTGTCCCGCGCCCCGCGGATGACGATGCGGCTGTCTTCGGCGTGGATCTCGATCTGATCGCGGGAGAGTCCGGGCAGTTCGGCGGTCAGCACGAATTCGCTCGCGGTCTCGTACAGATCCACGGGCGGCGTCCAGCCGGGCGCGTCCGTGCCAACGAGATTGCCGAGTTGTTCGTGCAGGGCGAGCAGATCACGGAGCGGATCCCAGCGGGTAAACGCCACGCTTCGCATCGTAGCACGGTTGCCCGAGCTCGAGCCATATGTGCTACGATTGCAAGGATATACGGACGCAAACCATGCCGTCATTCCTTCAAGCCACCCGTCTGCGGAAGGGCAACCTGATCAAGGTCGGCAACGACCTCTTCCGCATCCTGGAACTGCATCATCTGACGCCGGGCAACAAGCGGGCGCACATTCAGGTGCGCATGCGCAACATCCGCACCGGCACGCTCGCCGATCAGAAGTTCCGCGCGGAAGAAGACGTCGAGCGCGCCACGCTCGACGAGCGCGAGATGCAGTATCTCTACAACGACGGCGACGCCTTCTACTTCATGGACACGGCGACCTACGAGCAGGTGCACATTTCCGCCGAGGCGCTCGGCGACTCGAAGGACTATCTCGTGCCGGAGATGCTGATCCGCGTCGAGTTCTACGACGTCGAGCCGGTCGGCATCGAGCTGCCGCCGACCGTCGATCTGGTGGTCAAGGAAACGGTGCCCGGCATCAAGGGTGCGACGGCGAGCGCCCAGGTGAAGCCGGCGACGCTCGAGACCGGTCTCGTCGTGCAGGTGCCGCCGTTCGTCAACGAAGGCGACAAGATTCGCATCAACACCGAAACCGGGGAATATCAGGGCCGCGTCTGACGTCAGAATGGAGATCGTCCGCAAGGCGCCCGAGCACGGGTGGATCGAAGTCATCACCGGCAGCATGTTCAGCGGCAAGAGCGAAGAGCTGATTCGCCGGCTGTGGCGCGCGCAGATCGCGAAGCAGAAAGTCCAGATCTTCAAGCCGCTGCTCGACGACCGCTACAGCGACGACTGCATCGTCTCGCACAGCGAGATGCGCATGGCGTCGCAGTGCGTGCGCAGCTCCGACGAGCTGGTTCGCGGCGTGGACGACGACACCGAGGTGGTCGGAATAGACGAAGGGCAGTTCTTCGACGCGAATCTCCCGGCCGCCTGCAGCACGCTCGCCGACCGCGGCAGGCGCGTGATCGTCGCCGGGCTCGACCAGGATTATCTCGGGCGGCCGTTCGAGCCGATGCCGCAGCTCCTCGCGATCGCCGAGTACATCACCAAGACGCTGGCCATCTGCGTCGTCTGCGGCGATCCGGCGACCCACACGCAGCGCCTCGTCCCCAGCAGCGATCGCGTGCTGGTCGGCGCGGACGGACTCTACGAAGCGCGGTGCCGCCACTGCTTCGATCCCGACCTCGCCGCCGCGAACAAAGCCTGAAGCGTCGGCGCCCGCGCCGACCGGACTGGCGGCTCCCGGCGCCGCACACTAAGATCGATCCGTGGACGTGCTGACCGGCATCCTGCTCGTGCTTGGCGTCGGCTTCCTGGGCGCGAACCTGAAGCTCGCCTACGACTACGTCCTCTTCCTGCGCCGGCGGCAGACGGCGCTGCTCACGTGGAAGGCGCCGAAACCGCCGCACTACACGTTTGCGCTCGGCCTCGGCGTCGCGCTCGGCCTGCTCGTCTTCGCCAAGCTCGTCTTTCTCCACCGGCAGGCGTTCGGCGAGTCGATGATGTTCCTCTACTATGCGTACTTCTTCCCGATGAGCCTGACGATTGGCCGCGGGTTCTACGAAGACGGGATCTGGGCCGAGACGTCGTTCATCCCGTACAACGAGGTGGGCGGCATCAGCTGGCGGGAAGGGGACCATCAGGCGACGCTGATTGTGATCTCACGATTGCGCAATCTTGCGCGCCGTCTCACGGTGCCGGGGGACAAGTATGGCGCGGCGCGCCGCCTTCTACGCGACAAGATCGGCGAGCACACGATCCACTTCACGGGCACCGGCCTGGACCTCGGCGCCCACGACGAGCGCGACGAGGCGTAGACCAAGGGGCTGGGGGCTCGGGGCTAGCTGTAAAAAGAGGTCGCCGAGCCCGTCCCTAGTCGCCGCACGCATCGTACCGATAACCTAGAGCAATATGGCTGCACGAGCGACCTGGAAAGGGTTCCTGAAGATCAGCCTGGTGAACATCCCGATCAAGGTGTTTCCAGCGACCGAGTCGAGCGGATCGATCTCGTTCAACCAGCTGCATGGCGAGTGTCAGACGCGCATCCAGCAGAAGCGCTGGTGCCCGCATTGCAATCGCGAAGTGCCGAACTCGGAGATCGTCAAGGGCTACGAGTTCGAGAAGGGGCGCTACGTGATCATGTCCGACGAGGACTTCGATCAGGTCCGCCCGGAATCGACGCGCGTGATCGATCTCGTGCAGTTCGCCGAGGCTGCGGCCATCGATCCGATGTACGTCGATCGGACGTACTATCTCGCGCCCGACGGCGGCATGGCCGCCGACGCGTTCGCGGTGATGCGCGACGGGATGGCCGGAAAAGTCGGCGTCGGCAAGCTCGCGCTGTACGGCCGCGAATATCTGGTCGCCGTGCGCCCGCACGGCAAAGGGATCGTGATGCACACGCTGCACCACGCGGCCGAAATTCGCGGCATCGAGGCGATCGAGGAGTTGAACGCCGTCCCCGTGAAGGTGAAACCGGAGGAAATCAAGCTCGCGCGCCAGGTCATCGAAACCTTCGAGCAGCCGCTCGATCTCGCCAGCTACAAGGACGAGTACCGCGAGGGGCTGCAGAAGATCATCGACGCCAAGATCGCCGGCCAGGAAATCGTCTCCGCCACCGTGGCCGACGCGCCGCCCAAGGTGGTGAACCTCATGGACGCGCTCAAAAAGAGCCTCGATGCCGTCAGCACGCAGAAGAAGAAACCCGCCAAGGCCGCGCCGGCTGCGGCGGCGGAGAAGGCCGCCGGTCAAAAGCGGAAGCGGGCCTGATCCTGACGCAGGCAATTAAGAATTTGGAATTTGGAATTAAGAATTCGTACGCAGATTCTGCATACGAATCGGCAGTGAAATTCGGAAACTCTCAGCAATCTTTGGCAGGCAGGTCGTGGCATTGCGCATGCTGGAGTACGCGCCATGCCTGCGGCATCTCGATTCAAACCACCAACCTTCGAAGGCGGCCAGGACATCCGAGACCGCGCGTTCGAGTACGCGTGCGAGGTCGTCGGTTTCTGTGAGTACCTGAGCGCCGGCGACCGCGTCAGCCGGCTGATGGTTCCTCAACTCTTGAGTTGTTCTCTGTCCTTCGCGACCATGCTCGAAGAAGCCCGTGGTGCCGAGAGCGATCGGGACTTCATCTCGAAGTGTTGCATTGGCCTCAAGGAATGCCGGGAGTCGTGGACGAGACTGCGCGTGTGTGAACGTCGCAAAAAGGGCCCGCCGGTCACCACCAGGCAACTCGTCCAGGAAGGCAGCGAGTTAATCGCCATCGTCGCCAGGATCATCGCCACCAAACGAAAGAGCAGCGCCGCGAAGCAGCCTGCCGAGAAAGCCGCGCACGCCGCGCAGCGCGCAGCCCTGCAATCATCGGTGAGTCATCAGGGCAGTAGCGTGACGCCGAATTCTTAATTCTTACTTCTCAATTCTTAATTGCGTCTGCGATCCAGGCAACCAGCCCGGGATCGTGAGCCGTTGGATCGCCCAACCACTCCGGCGGCACCAGCCAGACGAAGGCGAGGATGGCGACGACCCAGATGTCGTAGGGCAGCGTGGCCCGCTCGTCGGTCCAGAAGAAGGCCCGGTTGAAGATGCCGGCGGCGCCTTTCTTGGTCGGCATCGGCAGGCGATTGAGATCCAGGTAGGTGTAGTAGATGCGGTTGGCGACGGTGAGGATCGACAGGATCAGCACCACCCACAGGACGCCGGCCATTCGGTTGGTGGCGGCGCCGATCATCAGCAGCACGATCCGCTCCGGGCGTTCCATGAACCCGACCTTGCATTTCTTCACCAGCGACTCGGCGCGCGCGCGCGCGTAGCTGGTCATGATCGAGAAGATCAGCGTCAGCGCGGCGATCATCACGTAGTCGCTCCGCCCGAGCTTCGAGTAGAGAAAAATCAGCCCGGTGAGGAGCGCGAGATCCGAGAAGCGGTCGAGCGTCGAGTCCCAGAACGCGCCGAACTCCGAGACCGTGTTGGTGAGATGCGCGACCTTGCCGTCGATGAAGTCGAAGATGTTCGCGATCAGCATGATCACGAACGCGAGCATGAACCGGCCGAACCCGAGCGCCCACGCGGCGGCGACGTTGATGATCACGCCGATGAGCGTCAACGTATTCGGGTGAATCCGCAGCGCGACACAGAGGTTGATGATCGCGCGCAGCGGCTGCATGCACACCGCGCCGATGGCCCCCGTGAAGGTCCGGCGTGTCTCCTTCCGGAAACGGCCGGGTTCCGGCGGGTGCAGTACAATTGAGGGTTCAGGCACGGTTTGAAGACGCGACATAGTACCGTATGGCCATCCACGATCTCAAGGATCAGATTGCCCGGTTGCCGGAGCAGCCGGGGGTCTATCTCTACTTCAACAGGGATGGCGACACCATCTATGTCGGAAAGGCCCGCGCGCTTCGCGACCGGGTGCGCAACTACCTCGGCGCGGGTGGCATGGACGCCAAGACCGACGCCCTCCTCGACGAAGTCGTCCGTCTCGAGTTCATCGTCACCGACTCGGTGGTCGAGGCGCTGGCCCTCGAGAACAATCTCATCAAGCAGCGGTCTCCCAAGT
>DATFWL010000230.1:0-17339 GCA_035259385.1 Vicinamibacterales bacterium
TTTTCACGTCGCGGCGGAGAAAGTCCCCGCAGGCCACGAGTCCAAACCGTCGCTTGAAAAGGCTTTGGCGACGGCCGATCGGATGCTGATCGAAGGGCGCAATCGAGTCACAAAACTCAGATCCGAGCATCTAAGTGATGCCGAACTGAAGCCAGCCATCGAATGCGTCGCCGACGACTTGAATGTCGGCGACGCCGTTTCATTTGCCGTCCATCGCCGTGGGTTCGACCGCGTCCTTGATCTCCATGTTTTGGACGAGATCTTTTCCATTGCGCGAGAGGCTCTGGCAAACGCCTTCAGGCACTCGGAGGCCACGCGTATCGATGTTGAACTCGATTATCAACGCGATGGGTTCAAGATGACCTGTCGAGATAGCGGTCACGGCTTCGACGTGGACGCGACGCTCGCCGGCGCTCCGAATGGTCACTGGGGACTGCGTGGCATGATGGAACGCGCGGGACAGATCGGGGCGAGCCTCACTTATCAGAGCGCCGCCGGAACGGGCACCGAAGTCCGGGTCGTCGTTCCAGCCTGGCGGGCGTACGTCCGACCGCAACGTGGACGATGGTGCAGGCTGAGGGCAGCGGTTGGTTTAACCAAGACAACGAGCCCGCTCGCTCCCGATGAGCACCAGACCTAGCCGACTTCTGCGAGGGTCAGCGCGAACCGGCAGCGTGATTGATCCCCTGCACCATCGGACAAGGCCCCGCGCTCTCGAGTGGCTCATCGATTCTCGCGCGTCCCAGCGCACTGTTCACGAGCGTGTTGAGGCTGAACGTCGTCTGACGCGTCGGCGGATGACGGCGGCCATTTCCATTTTTGCGCCTGCGTCCTACGCTACAGATCGGATTCATTAGCGATCAGCCACGGAGAGCTGGGTCCAGGAATGGGCGGCCATGGCGGACCGAGTGCGTCAGAGCGCCACCGACGCATTGAAGGCCGGGCAAACGGTCACCGCCAAGCACGCGTTTTTCCGCCAGCAACTATTACCGCTCGGCGTTGTTCTCGGTGCGGTTCGGCGACCCACGGTACAACACGTATTTTGACGGCCAGCCGCGAGTGTTGTCGTGAGGGAGGGAAACTCTCCACGCCGCGTGTCGAAGTGTTGGAGATCCCCTTGGCGACGCACGTCTGCCGGGGTAGTTCGTCTCAGCGGGAAAGCCCAAGAGTCGAACGCTGCTCATCCTCAATGGTGGCGACTCCGCCAACGAGGAGATGGTGCATTGGTTGGGGTTCGCTTGCGCCGAGGACGGTTGGAACTGCGCCGTGTTCGAGGGCCCTGGCCAGTGGAGCGCGCTCCAGATAAACCCGGGCCTTCACATGCGGCCGGATTTCGAGGTGCCGACCAAGGCGGCGATCGACGTCATCTTCCAGCGCGAGGACGTGGACCAGGACCGCCTTGCCTTGTACGGACCATCGCTCGGCTCTCTCTTGGTCACCTGTGTTGCGGCACATGAGAAGCGGGTGCGCGCCATCTGCGCGGATGGACTTGTCGTGGATGTCTACGAGGCGTGGCAAGCCGTCCTGCCGAAACTGGTTCAGATGGCGCCGGATGCGGTGTTCAATGCCATGTTCTCCGCCTTGGAACCCGCGCGGGCAGAATCACTTTCCAGGCGTGCTCCTTAAACCACTCGGACATGCCTGTGTCCTACGTGACGCGGACCGAGCGTCGCATTCCGGCGAACGAGGCTGTCGCGATTATCGCCGCGGCCACCGGTCATCGTCCGGGACCTCTGCGTCTCGTCGAGCCAGGGGCCGGAGCGGCCTCGAAGATCGCGATACTGCTCGATGCGGTGGTGAGCCTGCGCGGCGAGGCATTTTACATGCCGATCGATGTGTCGAGTGACGCCCTCGAGTTTGCGCGGGAGCGGATCGCTTCGTCATTCCCCGAGGTGCGTGTGGAGCCTATCGTGGCCAGGTACGTCACACATCTGCCTCCGTTGGCATCCATAGAAGGGACATCGCTTGCGGTCGGCTCGAGATCGTGATCATCATCCATTCGCCGCGGAGGTCCGGCGCCTCTTGCGTCCGCTCCCGAGCAGCCGGTTTGCGATGTCGTGATCGATTTGCGAAGGATTGAGCCCCGAGAGAGTCGCGGCTGACTGCTTTGACTGGAAAGGAAAGGAAATGGAAACGAACGTCATCAGGTACAACCGGGTCGATGTCGATGGTTTCGGCGTGGCCTATCGTGAGGCGGGGCCCGCGACCGGACCAGCGCTGCTGTTGCTGCACGGCTTTCCGACCTCGAGCCATATGTTCCGCAATCTGATTCCGAAATTAGCCGACCGCTACCGAGTGGTCGCGCCGGATCTGCCAGGGTTCGGGCAGTCCGATCTGCCGTCACGTGAGAAGTTCAAATACACGTTTGCGAATCTGGCAAAGGTGATCGCGCGCTTCACTGAGGTGCTCGAGCTCGATGCGTTCGCCGTGTACATCTTCGACTATGGCGCACCCACGGGCCTGAGGATCGCATTGGAACACCCGGAGCGGGTGACAGCCATCATCACGCAGAACGGCAACGCCTACGTCGAAGGGCTGAGCGACGGTTGGAATCCAATCCGCACGTACTGGAAGGAGCCGACGCAGGCCAACCGCGACGCTCTGCGCGCGCTGCTGACGCCAGAGACGACGTACTGGCAGTACACGACGGGCGTAAAGGATGCGTCCCTGGTTTCGCCGGACGGATACAACCTGGATAACTACTACATGACCCGGCGCGGCGCGCACGAAGTACAGCTGGACCTGTTCCTGGACTACGGGAGCAATGTCGATATGTATTCGAAGTTCCAGGAATACTTTCGCCAGCACCAACCGCCGCTGCTGGCTGTCTGGGGCAACGGAGACCCGTTCTTCCTGCCCGCAGGCGCGAAGGCGTTCAGGCGTGACATCAAGAACGCGAAGGTCACGTTCGTTGAGACCGGGCACTTCGCGCTCGAAACGCACTGCGACGAGATCGCCGTGGCCATCCGAGACTTTCTGGCAGGGGTGGAGGCGCAGGTTCCGCGCCGCGGCGCGACGCTCCAGGAGAAATGATCGAAACCTGGGCCGGCAGATGGAATGTGCCGCAATCGCTTACGACGATTTCCTCGAGCCGGGTTGAGCGTGCCGCTAACCGGCGGGCGCCGATTGCCGAGGCGGCAGAGTCACGTTCGGGTCGCCGAACGTGACTCACCGCGAACGCCGCGGGCGCCAACGCGCATCTAGTCTCTCGACGCGGGTCTCGACGGCCGCGGCTGACGGAGTCAGCCGCCAGCGGCGCGCCAAAAGCGCGGCGATCCTCACGGCTGAACTGGCTGGGGCTTTGATACCCAACGCAATGCCCCGCTGTGGCGGCATCGACTGCGTCGGTCATCAGCAGGCTTCCTGCAGCCGCCCGGCGGGGCGGCCCCGTTCGCGGCCACCCGCGAGCGAGCTAATTTTGCAACCTGCTCTAAAGCGATCAGCCAATCGACCAACGCGCCTGTCACTCGATAAGCGGCGGCTCGATGAACTCGTCAAAGAAGCCATCGTCGATGCCTAGTTGTAAGCGCTTTGCGGCTTTGGTTTTCGGCTGGCGACGTAGCCTGCGATCTCATCCCCGTTGAATGTCTGCCAGATGGCGGCCAAGAATCTCGGCAACTCCCTCGCAAATCCCGCGTCATCGCGAGCGGCATCGGCGAACGAGATCAGCTTCTCACCGACCAAATAATCGAGGGCGCTTCTTGCGCCGAAGCGCCGCTTGATCACCTTTGTCGCGCGATTCTGTTCGACCCATCCTCTTTCGAACCGCATGCGCGGAATATAGCCGGTCGCCCGCCGCCACGCAATGCTCGCGGCTGCCCCAATCGGCGTACGCGTTCGCATCTCGTGGCGGCGGTTTGACAGCGGATCGACGACGATGCCATCGTCGTCCGGATTGTACATGTCCAGTTCCATCGATCGCGCGGATTCGGAGGGCACGACTGGCGCGAGCAGGCCGCAGCGGCGTCATGAGCTGCTGATTGATCCGGCGGAGCGCCACGCTGATTTGGTCGATCTCGTGAACCAGTGCCGCGATTTCGAAGTACGGATGGAACGCCTGACGGTCGGCGACTACTGCCTCGATCGCGGCATCGTCGTCGAGCGGAAGACGTATGCGGATTTTGCCGTCTCGCTGGCAGACGGCCGCCTGTTCCTGCAAGCCGCGAGGCTCTCGCGATGTCCTCATCGTCCGCTCATTCTCCTGGAAGGCCCGCGGCCGGCGCACATGCCTGACGTCCATCCACATGCGCTCAAGGGCGCGATCGCATCCTTGGCCGTGATGTGGCGCTTGCCAGTGGTCTGGACCCGCGATCCGGAAGACTCGCTCCGGCTTCTGCGCTTTCTCGCGCAGCAGCTCCGCGCCTGCAACGGTGGTCTGAAACGGTACGACCATAAGCCAAAGCGTCTCGCTTCACGCAAGCTCTATATGCTCCAGGGCCTGCCGGGAGTAGGTCCGGCGCTGGCAAGCCGCCTGCTCGCCGAATTTGGTTCGGTCGAACGTGTCATGACAGCCGAGGAAGGCGAGTTGACGCGCGTTCGTGGCGTCGGCCGACGGAAAGCGGCGCGGATCAGAGAGCTCGTGAGGTGATTCGCTGGATCGGCTGCGGAGACTTGAGTACATTGAGGTCACGTCCAGCGAGACCATTGAGACTCGGGCGCGGACGACGAAAGACGGCAGGCTCAACCTGATCGGCGACGTCGATGTCGCCGATGCCAACGTCGCCGTGGTCGTCACCGTACGCCGCTGACGACGGGAGTGCCTGTCGACGAGAACGGTTGGCCGGCGGGCTTCTTTCACCGCGTGCCGGGTTCGATGCCTGAGCTTCGCCGCGGGTTGCCGGGCGAATTCGAAGAGCGCCTTCCGCTCGAGCGATCTTTCTTCCGGACACGAACACGTGCATCTCGCTGCTTCGTCAGAAGCAGCCGCGTCTGATTTCACGCTGCCAATCAACGAAGGTCACCGACATCGTCCTCTGCTCCGTGGTCGTCTACGAATTGAGGCACGGTGCCGAGTCAAGTTCCGATCCGCCTCGCGAACACGCGAAGCTCGACGTGGTTCTCGCCCCCGTCTTGTCGCTCCTGTTCGATGATGCCAGCCGCAAAATGCGCCGAGATCCGACGTGCGCTCGAAAGAAAGGGTGAGAGGATCGGTCCGCACGATCTCGAGATTGCGGCGATCGCCGTTCAGCGTAGCCTGACGTTGGTGACGCGCAATACGCGCGAGGTCAGCGGAAGCCCCGCGCTTCGCCTTGTGGCGAGCGGCTGGCCCTTCACACCGACGAAGCGCACCGTCCCGCCGTAGCTCCAGACGCGCTTGTAGAGGCCGAGGACGGCATGGAGCCCACGGTGTCGATAAAGTCCAGGCGCGACAGATCCAGCGTGACCTGCATAACGCTGCTCGTTGATGATCGGGTTGGAGTATTGGCAGGTGGGTTGGTCGGCCGGTGACGGCGTTCAGTTCGCCCTCGATGTCCAGCGTCGTTTCGGTGTCCCAGTCTCTTCGCGAGGCCTTGAGTCCGCGGGTCGGGCTTATCGCTGAGTCTGACAGCGCGGCGGTCTCCATCTGGGCGGCGGTCGCGACGACGTGGCACCGAGGAAGCCCTAAGCGGCGTCACTGCGTGCCTGAGCGCTGATGACAGCGCCAGCATAAACGAGCAGCACGCCGAGCAAGATGCCGAGATATCCCGCGAAAGTGATCCCGCTGACCTTCTTCTCGAGAATCGGCGTGTGCTGTTGAGCGAACGGGTCATGACTCTGATCGCTAGCGGCCGGCAATACGTCGCGGCGACATTGCGGGCATACGATTGCCGCCTCCGGGATTTCCGTCGCACAAAACTGGCAAGTCTTTATCGATTGGGCTTTCATCGCGTCCTTCTTTCGCTGACGTCGTGAAACACTGTCGACACAGGAGTTCAGGTCGCGGTGGGTCCCTGCTCGTCGTTCAGTGGCGGCGATACCTCAAGGTCAGCTCCTGAGGGCCTGCCGGCCATATTTGAGCGTTGAACGGCCGCGTGGCACGGTGGAACGCTGCCCTCTCCAGCAGACTGCGTGCCCGCGCACATGGCGCCACGCCGACACGAGAAGTATCTGTCCATCAGTGACTTGGCTGGCCGAGGAGGCGAGCGGTCGCGTTCCCGTCACGCGTGAGTGGGCGCTGTTCGGAGAATGCTCCGAAATGGCGGAGCAGCATGTCCCGTCGTGTCGGGCCTTGCGTGAAGGGCGCGGACGCCGACAACTCAGTGGTCCTCCCTGCGAGGAGTCCCAATTTGAGCGCATATGCCGAACGGTTTGGCGAATCAGCGAAGTCCGAGTGTTTGGACCGGATGATGTTGCTCGGTCCAGGGCATCTCAGGACAGCGATACAAGAATTTGTGCCAAAGGCTTTGATCGGCACAGGCCAAGTGACATGTCGTGAGCGACTCGGCGGCCTGCTTAAGTTCTATCACCGTGAGGCGCATAGCGCATGGATCGAGTTTTCGCACACGACGGGCACAACCACTGAAAACAGCCGAAAAACGTCCGGAAGCCATCCGACTGAACGTTGCCTTGACTGATATTTCAATTTGTAATATAGATATTACAAATTGATATGACTCTTGGTCAGAAGCTTCGGCAACTGCGTCAGCTCGAAGGGGAGCTTCGAGGGCTCGGTCGCGAGCTGACCCAGTCGGAGGTCGTTCGCGCGATCCGCACGGAGCTCGGGAAGACGATCAGCCAGTCCTATCTGTCTCTCATCGAAAAGGGATCGCGGAAACACCTGTCTCAGGAGTCGCGGCAACTGCTCGCGCGGTTCTTCAAGGTTCACCCCGGCTACCTGGTCAGCGACCCTCCCGGGTTCCATACCGAGCTCGCCTCGGAAGTCGCGACTGGCGAACCGGCGCTCGATCGCTGGCTGACCGACGGCGCGGCGCGCTTCGCTCACGATCCCGAACTTGCCGGCGCGCTCGAGCGCGTCGCGATGCATGCCGCCTCGCGGAGCTGCCTGATTCTCCTTGGCGAAATGATCTCGATGCCAGGTCTCGTCGATCGCCTCGCCGAAACGCTCCTGCCGGAGGCACGGAAATGAATTGGCCGCAGATCTTTCTCGGCTGCTTCGTCATCGGCTTCGTCCTCAGCGTGATGTCGTTCGCCTTCGGCGTGATCGATGCGCACGTGCACTTCCCCTGGGAGGGGCACGGGTCGGTGGGCGTCACGCACGCCGGGCACGCGCGCGGTGTGGGCCCGATCAACTTCGCGACGGTCACCGCGTTCCTCGCATGGTTCGGCGGCACGTCGTACCTCCTGACCTCCGAGTTCCGCTGGCTGATGCTGCCGTCGGTCCTGGTGGGCATCGTGCTCGGGCTGTGCGGCGCCGGCATCGTGTTCCTGTTCATGGCGAAGCTGCTGTGGTCGCCGAACGAGAACATGCAGAGCGCCGACTACGAGATGGTCGGCGTCCTCGGACGTCTGAGCCAGCCCATTCGCCAGGGCGGCGTCGGCGAACTGGTCTACTCGCACGGTGGCGCGCGCAAATCGTGCGGCGCGCGGACCGACGACGGGTCGGCCATCGAGAAGGGATCCGAGGTGGTGGTCACGGGCTACGAACGGGGCATTGCGTCAGTCAGGCGGTGGAGCGATCTCGCGGACCGATAGGTGGTCTCCGGTGCGCCGTAACTCCTGAAGGAGGGAGTTGCCTATGGGGCTTCAGGCCATGAGCGTGGGATTCTGGGTTGTCGTCGGGTTGATGGTGCTGGCGATCGTGTTGCTCGGCTCGTTCCTGGCGTCGATGTACCGGAAGGCCGGTCCGCACGAAGCGCTGATTGTCTACGGCTTCCGCGGCACCCGGATCGTAAAGGGACACGGCACGGTCATCTTTCCAATGGTCGAGGCCTGCCACGAACTGTCGCTCGAACTGATGTCGTTCGACGTAGCGCCGCAGCAGGACCTGTACACGAAGCAGGGCGTCGCCGTGTCGGTCGAAGCGGTCGCGCAAATCAAGGTGAAGTCCGACATGCAGTCGATCGAAACCGCGTCGGAACAGTTCCTCACCAAGACGCCGCAGGCACGCGAGGGCCTGATCCGCCTGGTGATGGAAGGCCATCTACGGGGCATCATCGGCCAACTCACGGTCGAGCAGATCGTGAAGGAACCGGAGATGGTGGCGGACCGGATGCGATCCACCTGCGCGGACGACATGAACAAGATGGGCCTCGAAGTGGTGTCGTTCACGATCAAGGAAGTTCGCGACAAGAACGACTACATCGTCAATATGGGCCGCCCAGACGTGGCGCGGATCAAGCGAGACGCGGACGTAGCGGCGGCGGAAGCGGACCGCGACACCGCGATCAAGCGCGCCAACGCGCAGCGCGAGGCGGCGATCGCCAAAGCGCAGGCCGACCAGGAGCGCGTGCTCGCCGAGACGCTCTCCCAGGCGAAGCAGGCCGAGGCGCAGCGCGACCTCGACATCAAAAAGGCGAACTACGTCGAGACGGTCAAGAAGCAGGAAGCGCAGGCCGACAAGGCGTACGAGATCCAGACCAACGTCATGCAACAGCAGGTCGTCGCCGAGGCGGTGCGCGTGCAGCAGATCGAGCGCGAGCAACAGATTAAGGTGCAGGAGGCCGAGATCACGCGCCGCGAAAAGGAGCTGATCGCGACGGTGCTGAAGCAGGCGGAGATCGAGAAGCAGCGGATCGCCGTCCTTGCCGAAGCCGAGCGCAACCGGTTGTCGATGGAAGCCGAGGGCTTCGCGGCCGCAACACGGCTCAAGGGCGAGGCGGACGCCGACATCATCTTCAAGAAGGGTGACGCGGAAGCCCGCGCCATGAACGTGAAAGCCGAAGCCTTCCAGGAATACAACCAGGCGGCCGTCATCGACAAGCTGCTGACGTCGCTGCCCGAGATCATGCAGGCCATCGCGACGCCGCTGAACAAGGTGGACAAGATCACCATCGTCTCGACCGGCAGCAACGGCTCGAGCGGGATGCACAAGCTGACCGGCGACATGACGGAAATCGCGGCGCAGGTGCCGGCGCTGTTCGAGGCGCTGTCGGGTACCCAGATGTCGGATCTGTTGTCCAAGGTGCGCAAGATTGGTGACAAGGCTCCGCTGAAGGGCGGGCCCGCGGATACGTAGCCGAACTCGTGCCGTCCGCCGAGGGGCCGCTGACATGGCGTCGGCCCTCAGGCGGAAGGCGTCACCCATACGAGGAGCAACCAATGACAGTACTCGAACGTGTCGCGACGTTGGTCCGCGCGAATCTGAATGACCTGATCGACCGCGCGGAGGATCCCGGGAAGATGATCAAGCAGGTGATCCTCGACATGGAGAACCAGCTTATGCAGGTCAAGACGCAGGTGGCGATCTCGATGGCCGATCACCACCTGCTGCAGAAGAAGCAGGCGGAGCAACAGGACAAGGCGGCCGAGTGGATGAGCAGAGCGGAGCTCGCCGTGGACAAGAAGGACGACGGCCTGGCGCGCGCCGCGCTCGAGCGCTACCAGAGCTTCACGAAGCTCGCCGACGGCTATAACACACAGGTCGAGGACCAGCGGCAGCAGGTCGAGACACTGCGCAGGGCGCTCGATCAGCTCGAGCAGAAGCTCGGCGAGGCGCGGGCCAAGGGCGATCTGCTCGTCGCGCAGCACCGCCGGGCGCGCGCGCTCGAACGGGCCAGCGACGCGCAGCTCGCGATCGGCGGAGCGGGCCCCGCCGCCGGCTTCGACCGCATGCAGCGCAAGGTTCAACGCGGCGAAGCCGTCAGCCAGGCCAAGGCGTCGATGGTCGCCGACGATGTCGACCGGCGCTTCGACGCGCTGCGGAAGGAGGATGAGATCGGCCAGCTGCTAGACGCGCTCAAGGCGCGGCGGGCGCAGGGATAGTCCGATCTCCGGTGGCCGGGCGCCGCGATCTGCTTCAGCTTCTTCGTGCTCGAAGAAGAATCCGGAGGCGGTGTCGAACTGCGGCCGCACTCGGCACGACAACTGCTTCCGAATCTGACGGCGTCGAGACTGACATCTGAAGAGAGGCTCGACTCAGCCGGAGGTGTGTCCATGGCGCACGCCGTCAACCTGAAAGTTCTATTCGTCGCGGGCTTCGGTCCCATCGTCCGTGATGTCTCGGCGAGTCGGAGGCTCTACGGCGAGAGCCTCGGCATTCCGTTCAAGGAGGAAGAGGGCGGATATCTCCACACGGAGTCGCTGGAAGGCGCCAAGACCTTTGCGCTCTGGCCTCTCGCGCAGGCGGCGCAGTCCTGCTTCGGCCGCGCGTCGTGGCCGGACGAGATTCCGCCGCCGCACGCGTGGTGCGAGTTCGATGTCGACAGCGTGGAGGCCGCAACGGCGGAGCTCGAGGCCCGCGGCTACCGGATGCTCGTCAAGAACCAACGAGAGCCCTGGGGTCAGACAGTCAGCCGGTTCCTGACGCCCGACGGGCTCTTGATTGGCATCACGCGCACGCCGGCTCTCCGCGAGACGAAATGATGCCCGCGACGGGATCCAGGCGTTGTGAGTGGTCTCACGAATCGGCGGCGAAGTGGCTTTCGGCGGTGACTGGCATCGGATCAAGAATCGCAACATTTTCGACTGGTTGCGAGGAGTGTAGCGATGGCGTCGATTCGCGAAGAGATTTTCACAACGGCACGACCGGACGAGGTCTGGGATGCGATCCGCGACATTGGTGCGCTGCATACGCGGTTGGTGCCAGGATTCGTGATTGACACGCGGCTCGAAGAAGGCGCGCGGGTGGTGACATTCGGCAACGGAATGACGGTGCGCGAGCCGATTGTTGATGTAGACGATCGGGCGCGACGGCTGGTGTGGTCGGCGACTGGAGGCGCAACGACGCACTACAACGCGTCGGTGCAGGTCTTCGATGAAGGCAACGGGTCGCGTGTGGTGTGGATCGCGGATCTGCTGCCGAACGAAGCGGCAGGGAGGGTCGGCGCGATGATGAAGCAGGGCATGGAAGTGATGAAGAGGACGCTCGACAGGACGACTCACTAATGACGACGACCGAGGGTCTCGGCTTTCGTTCCGCCTTAGCCAGGATCGGCTTTTTGTAGAGTACACGATACGTGAGCGGGATCAGGGATCAGCGGAGGCGGCCGTACTCCTCTCGCGCCGCGCGCACCGGCTGCAGATCCGAATCCGCGTCGCGCCAGGCCGCGAAGAACGCGTCGTAGTGGTCGCGTGCGTTCTGGATGTTGCCGACAAGCGTCGACGCGCGGGCGAGGCCGAGGCGCGACAACGGAAGCAGCACCGAATCCGGCGTCTCGCCCCGGCGATCGACGATGGTCTGGAATTGACGGACCGCTTCGGCGCCATCGCCGACCGCCAGATACGCCTGGCCGCGCAGATAGGCCGGCCAGAATTCCGCGCCGCGCGAGCGATCGTACGGCCTGACCGGATCGAGCACGGCCAGCGAGCGGCGCGGGTCGCGGGCGTCGAGCGCCCGCGCCGCGTCGATGATCGGCAGCTGCAGCTGGCGCGTCAGCGTCGCGCTGGAGAATCGACTGGCGAGATCCGCTGAGAGGCGCGACCCCTCCTCGGCGGCGCCACACAGCGCCAGTGCACGGCCGGCGCGTTCGAGCGTGAAATTGTCACGGCTTCGGCGGAGCGCGTCGAGGGCGTCGGCGCGCGCGGCGGCACACTGGCCGACCGCGGCGTGCATTTCGGCGTCGGCCGCGCTCCATTGACCGGCAGCCTCGGTCGAGTCGCTGCGCATCGCCTCGTCAACCGCGCGTCGAAAGAGGTCGTGCGCGTTCCCGACGCGGCCGTCGAACGCCATCGCGCGTGCCTCCCATTCGGACGCCGCGGCCGTCTCCGATAGCTGGCGCACCGCCGCGAGTTCGCCTGCGGCAGCAGACTTGTTTCCCGTCATGAACGCGACGAGGAACCGGGCGCGCCGTACCGTCAACAGGTTCGGCCGCAGCGCGGCCGCCTGCCGTATCGCTGTGCGGGCGTCGTCGAGGCGGTTCAGCGCGACGAACGCCGCTGACAGTCCCTCGATGGGCGCAACGAAGCTGGAGTCGATGCGCAGCGCGGTCTGAAAGGCATCGATCGCCTGGTCGAACGCTCCGAACGCACTCGAAGCGGCGCCGAGGCTGTTGAACGCGAATGCCTCGCGTGGATAGGAGGCCGTCCACGTGCGCGCCAGATCGAGCGCCTTCTCCCAGTCCTGGACCGCGTCGTGGTAATACCGCCACGAGATGAAGAAACGCTCCCGCTCGCTGACCCGGTCGCGCAGGTCGAACGCGCGCCGCGAAAATTCCGGAGCGCGTGCCGACCGGCCGGTGTTGGCATAGACGCCGGACAGGAGCGCGTGCGCCAGCGCGAAATCGGGATCGAGATCGATGGCCCGTTTCAGGTGAGGAACGGCGCCGGCCCGGGCGACGAGACGATCCTGGTCGAGCGCCAGCGCGTAGGCGTGCAGCGCCTCGAGCGACGAGGTGGTCGCCCGCGGCAGCGGCACGTCGTACTTCTGAAGCGAGGCGAGCGATTCGCCGAGCGTGCCGCGCAGCTTCGCGGCCGCATCGCCGAGGGCGCCAAGCACCTGTTCCTTCTCGGCCACTTCGATCTGCTGCCTCGCCATCACGTCGCCGCTCTGCGAGTTCACGGCTTCGATCGCGACCACGTAATGGCGACCCAGGCTGCTGATCGAGCCGGACACCAGCGCTTTGAGCTGCTCGCGCCGGGCGATCTCCCGCGCAACCGGACCGACGATCCGTTCATCGGCCGGCCGGTGCATGAGGCGGAGCGTCTCGGCGACGCGTTCGTCGGGGAACACCTTGAGGAACGGCGACTGCTCGAGCGCGACGGCGAGCGCGACCTTCAAGGTGCGGTCGAACACCGGCTCGCTGGTGCTGTTGACGAAGTCGGCGAGGAGCAGCGTGTCCCGGTCGCTCAGGGTCCGCGCGCCGCGGGTGATCCTGAGCCGTGGCCGCAGGAGTATCGCAGCGGCCACGGCGAGGATCAGTACCGCGGCGACGCCGATCCACCATCGCCGCCGCGCCGGACGCGGCATCGCGGCGAGCGCCGCCGCCATCGTCGCCGCCGACGGCGGGCGTCGCATCGGATCGGGCGACAGCGCGTCGCTGACGATGCGATCGAGGGCCGGCGGAACGTCGTGGACGAGCGCCGACGGGCGCCGACCCTCGCGTCGGCCGCCGGCGTCCGCCGGCACGCCGTGGCCGACGAGCAACTCATAGAGCACGAGGCCGAGCGCGTAGATGTCGGTCCGCTCCGAGAGCGCGGCGCCGCTGGCCAGTTGTTCAGGCGCCATGTATCCGGGCGTGCCGACGCCGGTACTCGGGCCGGTCGCGTCGCGCGTGACCGCAATCCCGAAGTCGGTGATCCGCACCTGACCGTGTTCGTCGACCAGGATGTTGGCCGGCTTCAGATCACGGTGGAGGATGCCTTGCGCGTGCGCCGCTGCGAGCGCGTCGCACAGCTGCCGGCCGATGTCGACGACCTTCTCCGGCGGGAGCCGGCCGACATGCTGCAGCAGCGTCGCGAGGTCCTCGCCCTCCACCAGCTCCATCGACAGAAACAACTGGCCGCCTTCGTCGCCGATGTCGAACACACGGCAGACCGCCGGATGCGTGATCCGGCGCGCGAGCCGTACTTCGTTCAGCAGCAGCGTCTGCGCCGCCGGCGTCGTCGCGCGCATCACCTTCAGCGCGACCGGGATACCCAGGATGAGATCGTCGGCGCGCCACACGTCGCCCGTGCCGCCGTGTCCGAGCCGCGCCACCATGCGATAGCGGCCGGCGAAGACTTCACCAGGCGTGAACGACTGCGGCCGGTCGCTGGCGACGCGCGGTTCGCTCTCGTCGTATGCCGCCAGGAGGGAGTCCACGTCGGCGCGCAGCGTGTCGTCGCCGGCACACGCGGCGTCGAGAAACGTGCCGCGTGCGGTCGCCGGCCGTTCGAGCGCAGACAGGAACAGTTCTTTCGCGCGTGGATGGAGTGATGGCATCCGTCACCAGGGTCCCTGGGTCTCGAGCCGCACCGGGATAGTCTGACGATCGATCACGCGACCCGGTTTCGCGAGCTACGCCAGCGGCGTCCCGGAAATGATAGCCGCGACGGCGACGGGCGGGGATGGTATCTGACAGGCTCGCCGCATCACCGTGTTCTGCTCGACGCCCGTGTAGCAGGTTCCAGCGCGCGCACGTCCTGTCGCGTCCTGATTCGTGCGGGGCCCGACCGGGGACTGCCGAGTGTGAACGGAATTGTCATCGATTGTCGGAGCAGCGCACGCAAGCGAACCGACACCCGTGATCGTGTCATTCGCCAAAACTGAGTGGGCGCTTCTCGGCGGGCGGGAGTGGCGGTAGGTGATCATTGCCCCCATGACGACTGGCGGTCGCGCGTACCCATGGCGACCGCGCTGCCGGTTCCAGGGTTGCGCCGGATTCGTTGCCCTGGATCAATCGCGCACGGTCGATCCTGAGCGCTTGCTCAAGTCGCTCGGGCAATTGAATTCGCTAACCGATTAGACGGTCGAACATCGCCGCAACCGACTGAACCTCTCCTCCTAGGAAGAATTTCTGGCTCCAGCTAGACGACCGCGTGGCGCTGGCACGGTATGGCGCAAAAGCTGGCACAATTCGGTGACAACCAGTCGCGTTCTCATGCACGTTTCTTGCAACGCTCGAAATCACACGCGCAGCTCACCCGGATCCCGAGGCAGCCAGGCGCGAACGGCAGCAGCTGGAGGCGCAGCGCGCGGAGCGCTACGCGCGCGGGGGAACTGAACTTCGACAAGGGCTGGTGAGACGACGATGACGAAGACGATCGGGTTGGTGCTGCTGACGATCGTGATGGTCGCGGGACTGGCGGGGCGGATCGGGGCACAGAACGAGACCCCGCAGACACCACCCTGCGGCGGGTGGATCTTGTGGGCGCGGGTCATCGACAGGAAGATGGAGACGGCATCGTGGATCACGGCTGAAGGCTTTCCTGACTACGCGTCGTGCCAGAGCGCCATGCAGCAGAGCACGCGATACTTGCGCAAGCACGAGAAGCCCTTCGACGACTTCGGCGTGTCATTCAGCTACAGCTGCTTCCCGAGCACCTTCGATCCACGCCGGTAGCTGAGATGAGGACGCCGACAACGACTTCACCCACGAACTGGCCGCCCTCCGCGAGCGCAGCGCCGAGCCGCGCCGCCAGCTGCGGCAGTCGCCGTCGTGATCCGCGAAATAAAGTCCCGCCAGAATTTGGCGATCGCGCGGTTCGAGGGATGCCGATTGCCGCACTCGCAATGTATTTCGTTGGGCTGGTCGGAGCGTTTTCGGGGCCGCTGACGTGATTATCTCTGGCCAACAGCTGAGCCTGGCGGTTTCCTGAGCAAGCTCAGCGGGAATGCTGACCTCGAAAGACAATCGTCGAGTTCATTTTCGCCGGGATCGAGTTTTTGCGGGACGTCCAAGCGGAATCAACGCGGCGCAGTTTTGGCGAGCGTCAAGGTACGAGATTCTCACCAGCCACAGTTGACAATCGCGACATTTAGGCTACCGTCTCAGAGTACCTGACGCGTTCGTTGGATAGAGCCTCGACACCCGTTCGCCATTGACCAGGCGAGCCACGCCAGGTATCAGCGTCTGAACCTGGCGAGAGTCCCAGGCCGAGAGGAGAAAGCAGGTGGTACGACTGCGCCTCTCTTGCGCTGCGCCGTCACTTGCATCGCTATCTTCCTGCTCCAATCGGCACAGTCGCAGGGCGCCGTCGATGGGCGCGCGCATTCAGGGTTGGGGCTGCAGGTCCAGGCCCGCGATGTCCCCAGCTTCCAGACACGAATCAGCGGCGCGACAGACTTTCCACGCATGTATGACAGTCGTGTCGGAGTTCGCCGGAGCTGCGCGCAAATCGACCGCGGACTGACATTCGAGGGCTAGCGATTGCCGGTATCTCAAAGAACAAGGTCGCGCGACAGCATCGCGCTGAGGTGATCATGCGAACGAGCATAG
Organism: Vicinamibacterales bacterium; assembly: GCA_035259385.1. Lineage (GTDB taxonomy): Bacteria > Acidobacteriota > Vicinamibacteria > Vicinamibacterales > CAVVIG01 > QHWK01. Next base: position 15,954 of record DATFWL010000230.1, read on the forward strand.
TCGTTGTCGTTGCCATTCTGGCCGGCGCTTCGGCGTGGGTCGTGGTCAGCCGCGCCCAGCAGCGGCAGCCGCAGGCCACACCCGCGAGCTCTCAGCCACAATCGCCGGGAGCGAACCCGCAGCCGGGGATCACGCGGTCTCTCGACGAGCTGAAGCAGACCGCGGCGCAGACGCGCGCCGGCCGCAAGCTGACGCCGAAAAGCTGGCCGAACGGCAGCCGCGTCGCCGTCTGTCTGAGCTTCGACATCGATAACGAGTCGGGCCTGCTCGCGCGCGAGCTGAATCCGCTGCCGACGCCGCTGTCGGAGGGCGAATATGGCGCGACCGAGGGCCTGCCGCGCATTCTCGCGCTGCTCGATCGCGAACGGGTGCCGGCGAGCTTTTACATTCCGGCCGTCAGCGCAGCGCTCGCGCCCGACATGGTGCCCGCGATCGTGCGGGCTGGTCGCCATGAGATCGCGCTGCATGGTTGGATCCACGAGAGCCTGCCGGCGCTGAACGACGCAGCACAAGAAGAACGGCTGCTCAATCAGTCGATCGAGTACCTCACCAAAGCCAGCGGCAAGCGGCCGGTGGGCAACCGCGCTGGCGCGTGGGCCCTGAGCCACTACTCGGTGGACATCCTTCGGAAAGCCGGGTTGCTGTACGACAGCAGCATGATGGCCATGGACGAGCCGTACGAGCTGATGGCGAACGGCCGCGACACCGGGATCGTCGAATTACCCGTCGAGTGGATCCAGGACGATGCGCCGTACTTCGGGCGGACCGGTGCGCTGCCATCGCCGGAAATGATCTTCCGCGTCTATCAGGACGAATTCGACCTTGCCTACAAGGAAGGCACGATGTTGATGCTGACGTTCCACCCGCACGTCAGCGGCCATCGATCACGGATCGTGCACCTGGAAAAACTGATCGAGTACATGAAGGCCAAGCCGGGCGTATGGTTCGCGACCGCTGAAGACATCGCCCGCTACGTGAAGCAATCGCCAGCGTCAACGAACTGAGCCTGCGACAGGCATCGAGTGGAGGCGCGCATGTTGAGCGGACTCGTGAGTTTTCCTTGGGTTGCGCGACGTGTGGTGGCAACGCTTCTCGTCGTCGCTGCGGTTGTGACAGGTGCGGTGCCGCGCGCATCGGCGCAAGCGGTTGGGGCCAATGTGGGGGGAGTCGTCACTGATCCGTCCGGCGCAAGGCTGCCCGGTGTGGCGGTCACGGTTACGAACACGGCGAACGGTGCGACGCAGGCCATCGTGACCGGACCCGAGGGCAATTACCGTGCGGTGGCCCTCCAGCCCGGCCCCTACACGATCAAGGCCGAGTTGCCAGGCTTCACCGCGCAAAGCCTGTCGGTCGTCCTGACCGTCGGCGCCGACAACATCGTCAACC
>DATFWL010000231.1:0-61583 GCA_035259385.1 Vicinamibacterales bacterium
TGTCAAAACTGTGTCACATGCCACCTGAAACGCCGGTGGAACATCGTCACTTACGGGTGCATCGCGAAGTACTTCGTTGTAGCGGGAACTTGTTGATCGGACGTGCGTTGAGGCGAGTTCGTGTGGGTCAGTGCGCGTGAAGCGATCCGATTTCCAAGCGTGCTCCTTCAACCACTCGGACATCTCTCCCCTGAGTGGAATCAACAGTTTACAGCGACGGGGAAAACTGTCAAATGCCGATTGTGACGTAATTGTGACTTAACTGGTTCGAAACGCGACTACCGGCGCTGTTCACACGCCGGGATCTGCGACCCAACTACTTCAACGAGACTCGCAACTCATGTACCTCGAATCGGGAGATCCGGCACCTCGAGAACACACAAGAAGTCGCATCAGAACGAACCCTGGCCCGTCTGGCGACGTATTGCCGCCGCGTCGGTGCCCGGCACCCTGACGAGACCAGGACAGACATGTACCGCTGGCGAGACGCGTCGGCTTTGCCGTCGCTAGGTGGCATGCTATGATCGCCGGCCACTACATTTTGCCTTCGGCGCTGAATCATCAAAACCCAGCGCTCAGTTTTGCACTCGGTTCGGAACAACGCGCCGCATCCTCGTGGCCAAGACTTCGATGCGCGGCGTAGAGAACGGACACCTCCGAGCGGCGAGTCCGGCCGGCCCCGCCCCAACGACGACGAGATAGTGCACGCGCGTTTGGTCGACGACCTCATTGAAGCCGAGGCAATCCGCAATCTGCGCGTTCGTGGGATTGCGTAACACCGTTTCGACCCCACAGATCAGCACCGGCACGTCCGCGCTGCTCACATGAAACCGGTCGAGCAACTCCTGCGCATCCTTATCGCGGTCGAGGTCGATGAACTGGAACGGATGGCCATTGCGCGTGAGAAATTCCCTGATTCTGAGCGTCCCGGCGTTGTATGTGGATCCGATGACCACGACGCCGCCGACGTCGCGAGCGATCAGTTCGAGGCGCCCGGAGAATGAAGGCGCGCATCAGGATCTCGCTCAGCTCGGCATCGGTTTGCACCAGCGCGAGCAGTTTCCTCGCGACTGAGTTCGATCACTTCACCTGGTTCGACGACCCGCAATCTCGCCATGGACGGGCGACCCGAAATCAGGTTGGCTTCGCCGGAGACGCTGCCGGGGCCATGGGTCACAATCAACCTCTCGGTGCCATCGGAGACCTGCAGTGCTTGAATCTCGCCGGTGACCACGACGAAGCACGGCACAACCCGATCGCCGACCTCCACGAGCAACTCTCGGCGTGTTGTCGCGCGCCGTCTTCCATGCGCCCCAATTCGCGCGAGCTGCGCTGGTGTGAGCGTCGGAAACAAGCGCTCAGGGCGCGACACCGTCACCGCAAAAAGTCGTCTGTGTCGTCAAGGGATCGGGCGTATCCATGGATCACCAACTCGAACGGATCAGGTGTAGTTTCGCTAACGCTTGCCTGAATGCGCCATTGGGGGCGTTGACATCGTGCTCGCCGCTCCACGGCGCGACGACAGACGCAGGCACGAATCGACGGAGTATTGTTCATACCGCTCGACAACCGAAGCGGCCCTGACCTTCGCGCCGTCTGGATTCTGGCCGAACTCGCGGTGCGCCTCGAGCATCAGCCGGGATAAGGTCGTGGCTCACCGCTTCCCGTAATCCGTAAACACGTAGTCCCTCGTCTTCGCTCTCGTGTGGCACGCGAAGCCGCACTTGGCGTCGTTCGCCTGAGGCGGCGTGCCGGCTGTGGTGCCGGGCGTGAACGTATCGGACGCCGCGTTGTAGTCGAACACCGCATATCCCCATCCGCCGCTGTCCGCGAACCTCTTGCTATCCTTCACCATGAAGTCCACGTTTAGCAGGTCGCCCGGCCCTGTCGTCTCGGGGAAGGACGCGTTCGGCTTCGGCCTCCAATGGATCTTGGCCATCTTCGCACCGTCCGGAACAGGCTTGCCGTTGCCGGGAATGCCGGCTCGGTAGGCATCGATCATCACCGGATTCCCCAAGATCATCGCCATCACCACGTCGTTGCGGCTGATGCCGATCGCCTGCCACCCTTCGTATCCTCTGAATTCGGACATCGCAAGCCCACCCGGCACTTTCGCGGCGTACTTATCCTGCGCGGACATGGCGAAGCCGCCCAGGCAGGCGACCCACACCGCAATCCCCATCGTCACTATGCTCTTGCGATTCATCGCTCCACCTCGTCAAGTGGTATGTGACGTACCACGCTGTATCGAACTTACGCCTTCCAGATCGAGTCGAACCGAAGACGACACGACCCGAGTCGCGATTACCCAAAGGTAAAAGAAAACGCCTCCACGCCGGCATTGAGGAACTCGATCGCGAACCGTCGCTCAACGATCGGCTGCGGCTGCCGTATGAGCTGGTACAACCGATGTTCAGTGATGGTTCCGTTACCGTTGTCGTCGACGTCGAGTCCGTGAGCGGCTCCCGGTGGCCGTCCGTCCACCGAGACGCGAAAGCGTATCGAATCTCCTGGCCGCGACGGCCCCATAACAAGATGCACGTCGAGAGCGTGAAAGCGATACGCGATCTGCCCAGGAGCGGTGTTCAGGACTGTCGCCTGCCTGCCGATTGTCCAGTCGCCGCCAAGCGACCATTGATTGAGTGCCAATCGGGGGGCTGGGCGATACGTGCGAGGTTGGTCGCGTCTGGCAGCATCGGGTGATGCAAAGTTTTCTGCTCGTGCATACCCAACGTATGTTTCCGGTGATTTCAGATTGTTCCAATCAGACTGGGCTTCGAAGCCGCCGCCCTTGACCGACACGACGCCGTCCGGAACCACGGAGATGCCAGCCTCCTTCAACAACCGCTGAATGGCGCGCTCAGAAGTCTGGTAATCGCCCTCTCCAAACTGATGCTGGCGAACCCGTCCCCGAGCATCGATCAAATACAGAGCCGGCCAGTAGTTGTTCTCGAACGCGCGCCAGATCGTGTAGTCGTTGTCGACCACCATCGGATACTCAATCTTCATCTGCTGTAACGCGCGGCGCACGTTGTCGACGTTGCTTTCGAACGAGAACTCAGGCGTGTGCACGCCGATGACGACGAGCCCCTGCCGGTACTTTTGTGCCCACGCGCGAACGTACGGGAGCGTGCGTAACCAGTTGATGCAGGTATAAGTGCAGAAATCGACGAGGACAACTTTGCCAGCGAGAGATTCGGTAGACAGGCGCGGCGAATTGAGCCACTCCGTGGCTCGGCCCACAGCGGCCAGTTCACGCGGCGCGCCCTTGCCTTCAGCCGTTCGGAAAAGTCCGATGGGAGCGGCTGTGACCGCCATCGCTGCCCTCCCGAGAAAACTTCGGCGATTCATATGGTGACGATGGAACTCACCGAAGCGATCGGAATGCCTCACGAAGGTCCCTGGTCAGGGCCTCTGGCTGCTCCCAGGCGGCGAAGTGCCCTCCCTTGTCGTGCCTGTCGTAGTGGAGGAGCTTGGGATACGCGCGCTCCGCCCAACTCCGCGGGGCGGTATATATGGCGATCATGATCAACGTTGCCGAAACGATCACCGCACGCACATTCCTGCTCATCGCGATCTCCTCGACGGCATGAAGTCCGCGTTAACCACGAACCCATCAGACGAACGAAACGCCCAGACGCTTGTGTTGGTTGTGGCGTGATTCCCGAGACTTCGATCATCGAGGTCGGCTCCCGATCGCAACGTCCATCTCGTCGGCCGCTTGCAGGTAATCGAGCTGCGACTGCAGGAGCGCCGCCTGCGCGTCGAGTTCCAGCGCCGCCGACTCCTTTGCCTGCGATCCGAGCGCACCACCGTTTCCGAGCAGTTCGGCGACGACACGACGAGACTCGCTGCGTAACGCGAGCAGTTCCTGCGAAACCGTTACCATCTGGCGGGTACGTTCCATCTTGTTGTATGTCGTCTGTACGCGTAGCGCCACTCCATCAGAAATCCGCGCGAGGTTCTCTTTCGCCTGGGCGAGCTGCGTCTCGCGCTCCCGCACCACGGCGCGCTTGCGCCCACCGTCGAACAGGTCATAGCTGGCGCGCACGCCCATCGTGCCGAAGCGATCGGCCAGGAACGGCACGTTGCGCTGGAAGCTGTAACGGGCGAAAACCTCCACGTCCGGTATGAATTCGTACTGCGCGAGGCGGACGGCCGACGCGGCCTTGTCGACCTGCGCTCGCGCTTCGGCAATCTCGGGATGCGACTCCAGCGCCGCTCGAATGCAAGTCTCGCGCTGGCAGCTTCCAGTCGCCGGGGGCAATGCCGCGGCCGGATCGAGTAGCAGCGGCGTCGTCAGTGGCAGACCTATGACGTCGTCGAGCTGCGTCTGCAGATCGGATCGTTGAAGGTCAGTGGTCAGCAGTTCCTGCTGCGCCTGGAGCGCGCGAGCGCGTGTCTCGATCAGATCGGCGTCGAGTGCGCTGCCGTACTGGACTTGCTGGATCCGCTCGCGTTGCATGTCCTGCGACGCCTGAATCTTCGCGAGGACGGCGCGTCGTCGGACGTCTGCAATCAGGATCTGGTAATAGATTTGATGGACCCTGAGCACCACATCGTTTTCGACGTCGCGCGCCCTTCCGCGCGTCGCCTCCGCCTCGGCGCGTGCGACCTCGTTGGCGGCCTTCACCCGGAACAGCTGCGTCAACGGCTGGACGATGCCGGTTCCGTTGGTCGCGGCACTCGCGCCGCCTTGATTGAGAATCAGCGTCTGTGTAGGCACCGGAGTGGCACCCACGACGCCGAGCCCGCCAGCGGGAATTGCGACCAACTGGGTGTCCGTGAGGTGAACCAGGATCGTGTCGTTTCGCACCTGCGGGAAGTAACTGCCCCTCGCCGCGTCTTTCGCTCGGTCCTTCTCGTCAACGGACAGTTGAGCGAGGCGGACGCCATGGTTGCGCGCCAACGCGAGGTCCACGGCCTCGGCGAGCGTGATACGCCGGGCACTCGGCGTGTCCGATTGTTGGGCGAATGCCGCGTTCGCACTAAGGGAACAGAGCAACGCGAGTGTCGGGGCTCGAAATGTCATGGTGCGTCTCCGGCGCGGGCCTGCCGAGCGCGCGCGTCGATCGCGGCAAGGTCGCGGTAATTCAAGGGAAATCTCTTGACGGTCGCTAACAGGATGAGGGTGACCACAGACACCCATGCGATGAGATGAAACGCGTCGATGAAGGCGAGCGTGTTCGCCTGCAACCGAATGGAGCCACTCACGAGTCCGACGGCACGGTCGGCAGCGCCGGCGGTCCCGTTTGAGCGGGCCGCCAGCCCGGCAGTCAGGAGCCTCACCGTATGCTCAGTAATCCAGTCGCCCATTTGGACTTGCAGTCCCACGAGATACGAATGCAGTTTCTCCTGCTCCGCGATGAAGCGGCTCATCACCGTCGTCCCGAGCTGTCCGCCGAAAATACGCACGAGGTGAAAGAACGCGGAGAACGTTAGCACCCGGTACGGAGAGTCGAGGCCGCCGGAGAATAAGACCTGCAGGATCAGCGTGGAGACGAGTCCGACAAACGCGAACGATTGGCCGACCGCCATCAGCACCTCGGTCCTGAAGTAGCTCTCGGCGGCCCAGGCGCTCGTGAATTCAGCGTTGACCAGGCACACCACGCCAATCGTCGCGAACCCGAGCGCCATCAAGAGGCGCGAATCGAGTCCCTTGTTCAGCAGGTGGGCAGCGGACACCGCTAGGAACATCTCCGCCACCGCCGTCCACAGTACGGCCGGACCGAACTGCGCGGCGTCGAGACCTCGAAACGACAGCGACAGCGGTATGACCAGTGCGGTGGCCAGCAGCACGAACCGAAACGCTAACAGCGCAATAGCCAAAGCGATCGTGTTCCATCGGCGCAGGTATGGCAGATCGACCAGTGGGTTTGGCGCGAGCATCCGGCGGACGATCGCACACAGCAGCAGAAACGTCCCTGACGCGAAGAGTGCCGTGAAAGCGCCCGACCGCCACCAGTCGAGCCGCTGTCCCTGGTCGATCGCGGCGAATAGCAGCGCGATGCCGGCGCTGAAGTACAGGAATCCGGCGAAACTTGGTTTCGGTCCCGATGACGCCGGTCGCCGAGACGCCGGAATGCCGTAATAAACGCAGGCTGCCATGATCGGCGTCGCCAGTGCGGACGTCCAGAACAACCATGCCCACGACCAGTGATCCCGATAGAAGCCGTAGAGGGATGGCGCAAAATTCAGGGCGCCCTCGATACATGTCGCGTACACGCCAAGGGTCAGCGCCAGGTACCTGAGAGGAACGTTCAGAAGCGCGAAGCTGATGGTCAGCGGGTAGAAGGTGCCGGAGCTGAGACCGGCGATCCCCAGCAGGACGATCAACAAGCTATAGCTGTGGACGAACGGCAGGCACGCGGACACGGTTGCGAACACGACGCAGCCGACCAGTAGTACGCGCCGCGCGCCCAGCAGTGCACCGAGGTACACAGTCAGCGGGCCGATAAACACGGTGGCCGTATTGAACGAGGTTCCGATCCACGCACCCTCGTCGACGCCGATGCCGAGGTGCCCTCTGAGATCGGCGAGGCCCAGTGAAAGGAGACGTGCCGCCAGACTCGCGAGCCCGGCGCCCATGACGACGCCGACAATGCCGAGCAGCGGGCTGTGGGAAAGGTCGGCCGGCAGCACCGACCGGAGCGCAGCAATGCGATCGGGTTTGGCAATGGAGGCGCTGGCCGTGGCGGGAGCGTTCGACATGGTTCGCTCGATCCATCTATTACGACTTCGTTCGAATCGTGACGACTGCCGACAGTCCCGATCGCAACCGCGTCGCCAGCGTCGAGTCGTCGAGCGCGATCTTGACCGGCACGCGCTGCACGACCTTCGTGAAGTTGCCGGTCGCGTTGTCGGGTGGCAGGAGCGCGAACTGCGATCCGCTAGCGGGGGCGATCTCGAGTACTCGTCCGCCCATTCGTTCGCCCGGATAAACATCGATGCGGACGTCGACCGGGTCGCCGACTTTGATGTTCGTCAGCTGCGTTTCGCGGAAGTTCGCCATTACCCATGCCGTCCCGGCCACGAAGGCGAAGACCTGCGTGCCGGGTGACACCAGTTGCCCCGGGCGGACCTGGCGCTCGCCGACGGTGCCGTCGGCCGGCGCGACGATGCGCGTGTAGCCCAGGTTGACCTGTGCCACGGCGAGCGCGGCTTCCCTGGCGTGGAGATCGGCAACGAGCTGCAACTCCTGCGTCTTGAGCACTGCCTTGCTGCGGCGCTCGGCTTCGACGGCCAGCTCGTTGCTGCGCAGCCCCGTACGCGCCTGCGCAAGATCCGCCTCCCGACTGGCGAGTTGCGCGCTAAACCGCTCGGCATCGGCCACTGCCGCTTCCACACGCTGTCGAGTGGCCGAGCCGGTGGCGATGAGCGCTTCCTGGCGGATACGTTCCGCGTTCGTTCGCGATACATCCGCCTGCATGGCTTCCTTGCCAGCCTGCGCGGCGGCGATCTGCGCCTGCGCTTGATCGATGCCAGCGAGCGCCCGCTCGATGCGCGCGTCCTGGAGGTCGCGCTGCCGCCGGTTGTTTTCGAGCGCTGCGTTCGCCGCCTCGACCGCAGCCGTGGCCTGCGCGACGTGCGCGCGATAATCTTCATCTTCCAGACGAACGAGCTCATTGCCTTTCCGAACCTGCTGATAGTCGCTCACCTTGACTTCACGCACGAGGCCCGCGACCTTCGTGCCGAGCGGCGTGACATCGCGGCGAACGAACGCGTCGTCGGTGACCTGAGCAACGCGCCCTCCTTCCCAGGCGTTCCAGTTGCGCGTCAGTGTGAGCGCGATCGCGAGCGCCATCAGCACGACGAGCACGGGGGTGCCGAATCGCCGCCAGGCGCTTTTCAACGGGTTGATCGTGTGTTCAATCTCCGGGCGTGGTGCCGCGACGATTGGCGCTGTGGCCATCTCGAACGTCCTCCTTGCGACCGCCACCGCTCGAAGGCAAGGACCGATCCAGACGCGTGCAACGAACGCGGTTGCGTTCGCGAAATACCAGGCATGCGCGCTGTATCTCTCCATTCGCGCGTGCATCTTTTCACACACTCTCAGAACAGTCGGCGCACCCCTCGCCTTCCGTCCGCGCCCGCAGACGCTGCGATTCGCCCCGCCCCGCGCAGATAGTGTCCTGGCCCGCCGGTTGCTCGAACATCGCACGGTCAGATAGCCGGGTCATGAAGACGACGCACCTTCTCAACATCTTTGCCCCCGAGTCCACGCCGGCCAACGCAATCGTCGATTTGTCTCTGCTCGTGGTGAGCATCACAGGCGTGATCTTCGTCGTCGTCGCGAGTCTGCTCGTGTACGCTGTTATCAAGTTCCGCAGCACGCCCGCAGACGCCTACCGCGAACCCCCTCAGGTGTACGGCAGCACCCAGATCGAACTGGCATGGACGATCTTTCCGATGCTCATCGTCGTCGTCCTGTTCGCCGCGACGGCTCGCGTGATTCACGCGATTCAGGACGCGCCGCAACCCCCCACCGCTGTCGAAGTCACCGTCATCGGGCACCAGTTCTGGTGGGAGTACGAGTACCAGGCACTCGGCGTGGTCACGGCGAATGAGCTGCACCTTCCAGTGAGCGATCCGTCGCGACCACGGCCGACGGTCCTGACGCTGCTGTCCGCCGACACGGATCACAGCTTCTGGATTCCGCAGCTCGCCGGAAAAACCGACCTCATCCCGAATCGGGTGAACCATTTGTGGATGGATCCGCAACGGACGGGCATCTTTCTCGGCCAGTGCGCACAGTACTGTGGGCTTCAGCACGCGAAGATGCTGCAGCGCGTGTCGGTCGATACCCGCGACGAATTCGACGCGTGGATTCGCGCCCAGCAGGCGCCTGCGATGGAGGACGCCTCGGCGCTCTCCGGCAGACGCGTCTTCGAGACCACCGCCTGCATCAACTGTCACACGGTCCGCGGAACAGCAGCGAACGGGCGGTTCGGACCCGACCTGACTCACCTAATGAGCCGCGCCACAATCGCGTCCGGCGTCGCCGAGAACACGCCCGAGAATCTGCGGCTGTGGCTGAGGGATCCAGACGCGATCAAACCCGGCTCGCTGATGCCCGCCATGAACGTATCGGACGTCGAGCTCGACGCGCTCGTGCGCTACATGGAGTCGCTTCGCTAATCGCAGCAGTCGGAGAACAGACGTGACGTCAGACGTGATCGCCATTCAGCACACCCAGGCTGAGGCACCTACCCTGGGCGAACACCTGCACGGGTGGGTGACGACCGTCGACCACAAGCGGATCGGGGTGCTGTACATCCTGTTCGCGCTCGTGTTCCTCGTCATTGCCGGCCTCGAGGCGCTGGTCATCCGCATCCAGTTGATGTACCCGCACAACGATTTCGTGTCGCCGCAGGTATTCAACCGGATGTTCACGATGCACGGCACGACGATGATCTTCTTCGTCGCCATGCCGATCCTCTTCGGGTTCGGCAACTACCTCGTGCCGCTGATGATCGGCGCCCGCGACATGGCGTTTCCACGCCTGAATGCCTTCAGCTTCTGGTTGAGCGTGCTCAGCGGGTTTCTCCTGTATTTCAGTTTTCTCGGTGGGAGCGGCCTGTACGGCGCGGGCACCGCGCCGGATGCGGGGTGGTGGGCGTACGCGCCGCTTACTGCACGTGCGTTCTCGCCGGGCTCCAGCGCCGATTACTGGACGATCGCTGTTCTCGTATCGGGTTTCGGCAGCATCGGTACGGCGGTCAACCTCCTCGCCACGATCCTCTGCATGCGCTGCCCAGGCATGTCGCTCAACCGCATGCCTTTGCTGGCCTGGCTCTACCTCACGATGTCCGGATTGGCGTTAATCGGAATCACACCGCTCTCCGCTGCGCAGCTGATGCTGCTCGTCGATCGATATCTCGGCGGTCACTTCTTCGACACCCAGGCCGGCGGATCCGCCACACTCTGGATGCACTTCTTCTGGATCTTCGGTCACCCGGAGGTCTACATCCTGATCCTCCCCTGTTTTGCGTTCATGTCCGAGATCATTCCGGTGTTCTCGCGCAAACCGATCTTCGGTTATCCAGTCATGGTCGCCGCGACGGTCTGTATTGCCTTCGTCAGCATGAGCGTGTGGGCGCATCACATGTTCACTATCGGCATGAACTCGTACGCCAACAGCTTCTTCGCGATTACGACGATGGCCGTGGGGGTGCCGACAGGGATCAAGATCTTCAACTGGCTCGGCACCATGTGGGGTGGCCGGATCCAGTTCAAGACGCCGATGCTGTTCTCGATCGCTTTCCTGTTCCAGTTCCTGATCGCGGGACTGACCGGCATCATGATGGCGTCAGCACCAGTCGACTGGCAGCTGAGCCTCTCTTACTTCGTAGTGGCGCACTTCCACTACGTCATCGTCGGAGGCATCCTCTTCGCGCTCTTCGCTGCGTTCTATTACTGGTATCCGAAAGCCACAGGGCGCATGCTGAGCGAGCGGCTCGGCTACCTCCATTTCTGGACGTTTGTGCTTGGGTTCCATCTGACCTTTGATCCCATGCATTTCGCGGGACTGCTCGGAATGCCGCGAAGAATCTACACGTACGAACCGGGCCGAGGCTGGGACGCGATCAATCTGATCGTCTCTGTCGGAGCCTTTATCCAGGCCGTCGGCATCCTGGTATTCGTCGCGAATCTGATCCTCTCGTCCAGGAAGGGCACCAGCGCTGGAAAGGATCCCTGGGATGCCTGGACGCTCGAATGGTCCGTGAGCTCGCCACCGCCGGCGTACAACTTCGCGACGATTCCGACCGTCGCGAGCCGGCGTCCGCTTTGGGATCTGAAACATCCTGAAGACCCCGACAGCCGCTACGAGTGAAGGAGCGGTGTGATGAGAGCCATCGCAGAGATCGAACCGCCTCGCGTTGCCGCTGCGCCGGTCCTCTGGACGCTGCCAGACCGCGGCATCGTCGGAATGGTGTCGTTCATCATCGCCGAGTCGGCGATCTTCACGATTTTCGTCGTGGCCTATTTGTTCTACGTCGGAAAGAACCTGACCGGACCGACTCCGCGCGACGTCCTCGAGGTCCCGATCTTCTACACGATCTGCCTGCTCTCGAGCAGCGTGACGATTCATCTGGCCGGGAGACATCTCGAGCGCAATGAGTCGAGAGCGTTTGGCGTGCTGTGGCTAATCACCATTGCGCTTGGAGCCATCTTCTTGTTCGGCACCGCGGAAGAGTGGCGCCGCCTGATCTACAAACACGGCCTGACGATTTCCACGAATCTGTTCGGCACGACGTATTACTCGCTCGTCGGCCTGCACGCGTTCCACGTCACGATCGGACTCGTCATGCTCACGACGCTGCTGCTTAGCGTGGTCGCCGGTGCGCGCACGCCATCGGCGCGAATCGAGGTGCTGTCGCTCTACTGGCACTTCGTCGACGCCGTCTGGGTCGTCGTCTTCACGGTGGTGTATATGATCGGCCGCTGAGTAACTGACATGGCGATAGAGCACACGAATGCGATCGAAGTACCCGCACCGACGGCGTGGCCGCTGGTTCTGGCGATGGGCGTCACTCTGATGTTCGCTGGACTGCTCACGAACATATCGGTGAGCGTGCTCGGCGTCGTCTTGTGCCTCGCCGGCTGCCCGGGCTGGTTCCGCGAGGTCGTTCCAGGCGATCACGAAGAAGAAGTCCCCCTCGTCGCCGATGACGGCGAGGTCAGAACCGAGCGTCGCGTGGTCGATCGGCTGGCGATCGCCCCGGAACAGGTCCGCGCGTGGCTACCGGTCCACACGTATCCGATCTCCGCGGGAGTGCGAGGCGGCTGGGCCGGCAGCGCTGCGATGGCAGTGCTCGCGTGCGGCTATGGTCTGCTGAAGATGGGCAGCATCTGGTACCCCATCAATCTTCTTGCGGCAGTGGTTTACGCGCAGTCGGCAAGACTTGGACCTGCAGAACTGAATGCGTTTCATCTCGACAGCCTCGCGATCGCCTTGGGCATGCACGCCCTCGTCTCCACGCTCGTGGGCTTGCTCTATGGCGCGATGCTGCCGATGTTCCCGCGGCGGCCGATCATCCTGGCCGGACTCGTCGTACCGGTGTTGTGGTCGGGACTGCTGCATCCGATGCTGAACGTCGTGAATCCGCTGCTGGCAAGTCACATCGACTGGTGGTGGTTCATCGCATCGCAGATGGCCTTTGGCGTCGTCGCTGGGACCGTCGTCGTTCGACAGTCGGCGATGCCAACCGTGGAGAACGTCTCGTTCGCCTTGCGCGCGGGCATCGAAGCTCCGGGAACGATTCCGCCGCGCGGAGAGAAACTGCCGTGACGTACGTTTCACGTCTCACCGGATCGACGGTGCTCGTAGCCACGCTGGGCGTGCTGTCAGTCGGCTGCGCGCCCGGCCAGCCTCGCGCAGGCTCGATCGCGCTCGCACCGAACGACGTCGTCGAGTTTGACGCGTTGTACGCCGGCAACTGCGCGGGGTGCCACGGCGTCAATGGTCAAGGCGGAGCCGCGATCGCACTTGCCAATCCCGTGTACCTCGCGATCGTCAACGACCAGTCGATGCGCGCGACCGTCGCTGACGGCGTGCGTGGCACCTCGATGCCGGCGTTCGCACAGCGGGCTGGAGGGATGCTGACCGACAAGCAGGTGGATGCGCTCGTCGACGGCATCCGATCGCGCTGGAACGATCCCGCAGCGCTCGCTGGCACGAATCCGCCTTCGTATGCCCCGACGTCGGCAGGCGACCGTCACCGGGGAGAAGCTGTCTACCAAACCTTCTGTCAGTCGTGCCACGGAGCGGACGGTCGGGGCGGTTCGAAGGGAAGCGCGATCACGAACGATTCGTTCTTGGCGTTAGCGAGCGATCGGCATTTGCGAACGATCGTGATCGCGGGACGCCCCGATCTGGGCGCTCCCGACTGGCGGGGATACCCCGCGGGGCGCCCGATTTCTGATCAGGAAGTGACCGATGTCGTAAGCTGGCTCGCCTCGCATCGGGTGGCCGCGCCAGGCCAGCCGTACGTCCCAGAACGATGATCGTCAGGAGCCTATCGTGTCGAATGAACCTTTGTTGACCCGCCGCGGCCTCTTCATGAAGCTGGGAATTCTGTTCAACGGCGCAGTCGCCGCGATCCTGGCAGTTCCGATCGTGCGCTTCCTGCTCTCGTCGGTCACGCTCGGTCGGCAGAACGCCTACACCGGGTGGGTGCCGCTCGGTCGGGTGAGCGAGTTTCCTGAGGGCGAAACGCGGCTGGCCACGTTCCGCAACCCGTTCGTGACGCCAACCGACGGCAAGACGGCGGACGCGGCATGCTGGGTGCGGCGAATCGAACGCGAGCGGTTTCAGGTCTTTGCGGTGAACTGCGCCCACCTCGGGTGCCCCGTTCGATGGTTCCCGCAATCGGGCCTCTTCATGTGCCCATGCCACGGCGGCGCCTATTACCGCGATGGTTCACGCGCCTCCGGACCTCCGGAACGAGGACTCTTCGAATATCCGCTCAAAATCCAGGGCGACTTCGTCACGATTCGCGCCGGCGAACTGCCGACGCCCGGGCCGAATGCCGCACTCAATCGAGAGAGGCCGCCATGCGCGTGATCGCCGCAATTGCCGAATGGGTCGATCACCGCTTGCAGCTGGCGGCGCCGATCCGCGACGTGGCGGAACATGCGGTACCGCGCAACACGGCCAGCTGGTGGTACGTCTTCGGCAGCGCCGCGCTCGTCGTCTTCTGCCTCCAGCTCGCGACCGGGATTCTTCTCGCGATCGTGTACGTGCCCTCCGCGGACGAGGCCTGGAACAGCCTGCAGGCGTTGAACCACCAGGTTGCGTTCGGCTGGTTCGTCCGCGCGCTGCACGGATGGGGATCGAACTTCATGATCGCGATCGTCCTCATCCACATGGCACAGGTCTTCCTGTTCGGCGCCTACAAGTATCCGCGCGAGCTGACCTGGATCGTCGGCGTCTTTCTCCTGCTGACGACGCTCGGCATGGCGTTCACCGGACAGATCATGCGCTTTGATCAAGATGCCTACTGGGGTCTTGGGATTGGCGCCTCGATTGCGAGCCGTGTCCCGGCTGGCGGGCCGACGATCGTCTCGCTGATGTTGGGCGGCCCGATCATCGGCGGCGCGACCCTCTCCCGATTTTTCACGCTGCATGTGTTCGTGGTCCCTGGCACACTTATCGCGCTGATGTGTCTCCACGTGCTCATGGTGCTGAAATTGGGCATCAACGAATGGCCGATGCCAGGCCGGCTGGTAAGGCGGACCACGTACGAGCGTGACTATCACGAACTGACGAAGACCGACGGAGCGCCGTTCGTGCCGTATGCGATCTGGAAGGACATGTTCTTCGCGGCTTTCATCCTGCTAGCGGTCGGGGCATGCGCGTGGCACTTCGGCCCCTTCGGCCCTACGGGACGCCCCGATCCGACGATCATCCAGACCGTCCCGAAGCCTGACTACTTCTTCCTCTGGCTATACGCGCTGCTCTCGCTGCTGCCACCGTCGGTCGAGACGCCTGCGCTGCTCATCGGGCCGGTAGTCGCGATCGTCGTGCTGCTTCTGCTCCCATTTCTCTCCGGCGAAGGGGAAAAGAGCTGGAAGCGACGACCCATCGCCGTGTTGACGGTGATGCTGATCGCGATCACGCTGGGGACCTTTACTCACCTGGCCAGCTACGCGCCTTGGAGCCCGCACATGAACGCATGGAGCGGTGACCCGATACCTGAGGGGCTGCTCCGCCGTGCGACGGCACTCGAGCGACAGGGAGCGCTTGTGTTCCAGGCGAAACAGTGCCGCAACTGCCATGCGCTCGGCAATGACGGCGGCGAGCGCGGCCCGCGTCTGGACAGTGTCGCCGTGCGCCTCACGCAGGACCAGCTCATACGACAGGTGATTCAAGGCGGCGGCAACATGCCTGCGTACGGGAAGAACCTGAGTCCGGCAGAAACGACGGCGCTGGTCGCATTTCTCGGGACGTTGCATCCGCCGAGTCAGCCGCCAGCGCGTGAGGCTGCACGAGATGCGGTGCTCGGCTCTGCCGTGAACACGCCCGCGAGCGCGACGAAATGATCCCCGTCTTCCTCTTTCTAGCCATTGCGTACATGCGTGGATGGCTTCGAGTTCGCGCGAGGTCCGCGCAGGCGGTTGGCCCGTGGTGCGCGACCGGGTTTCTTCTCGGCCTGGTGTTGATTTGGATGGCAAGAGCTTCGCCGATGGCCTCGGACGAGGCGCACTCGCTGACGGTGCACATGGCCCAGCATCTGATGCTCATGTCGCTCGCGCCTGCCTTGATCTGGATGGCGGAGCCAGTGCGAATGCTGATGTTCGGGTTGCCGTCTCCACTCGCGGAATTGGTGGTTCTTCCTATTGCTCGGTGGCGGCCGATCCAGCGCCTTGGACAGTTGCTCGGTCATCCTTTGGTATGTTGGCTAGCCGCGACGACAGCGTTGGTCGCCTGGCATGTTCCCATCCTTTTCATGCTGAGCATGCATTCCACTGGATGGCGCGCGATTGCGCACGCGTCGTTCCTCTCCGGCGGGCTACTGTTCTGGTGGCCCGTTGTTCGACCGTGGCCGTCATCATCTATAGAGCGTCCCTGGTCGACCGTCTTGTACCTGTTCCTGGCGACGTTGCCGTGCGACGTCCTGTCAGGGTTGCTCGTATTTTCGGAACGGATCGCCTACCCGATATACCTGACAGCACCTGGGCATCTGAGCGTTTCCCTGCTCGATGACCAACAGCGAGCCGGCGCCTTGATGTGGACCGCCGTAACCATTATTTACGGCGTCGCAGGAGTCATCGTGGCGACGCGATGCCTGTCGCGAATCAGTCTTCGTGTCGACGAGCGACCGGCGCTGCGGGTTGGGTGTGGGCTGCGGGCCAGACTGGAGCCGCGATGACATTGCCCTCCAGCCTGCGAGCGGCCGACTATTGGACGTTGACCAAGCCCGAGGTCAACCTGTCGATCGGCGTGGCGACGGCGGCCGGGTTCTGTCTTGCGTCCGCCGGGCGTGGCGACAGTCTGTCAATCGCCGCGCTCGTCCACACAGTCGCGGGGACACTGCTGATCGCCAGCGGCACAGGGACGCTGAACCAGCTGCTGGAGCGTCGATTCGATGCGCTGATGCGGCGTACAGCCGGCCGGCCGGTTGCCGCCGGCCGGATTGCTCCGTGGCAAGCCTTGGTATTTGGAGTTGTTCTCGCCATAGCTGGGAGCCTCGAACTCGCGGCGGCGGTGAACCGATTATCGAGCGTGCTCGCACTCGCCACGATGGCGACCTATCTGCTGGTCTACACGCCGCTCAAGCGGAAGACACCACTCTGTACGCTGATTGGCGCGATCCCTGGTGCCGCGCCGCCGTTGATCGGATGGGCGGGGGCGACGGGACAATTAACCGCCGAGGCGTGGGTCGTGTACGGAATGGTCTTTTTATGGCAGTTTCCACATTTCATGGCGATCGCTTGGATGTACCGCGAGGATTACCACCGCGCCGAGTATAGGGTGCTTCCTCGAGACAAGCCAATTGTGCCGTTCGTCCTCTATCAGGTGATGATCCCGCTTTTCGTACTCGTGCCGCTCAGTTTGACACCGGTTCTTTTCTGGGGAGCGGGCCTGGCGTACCTGGCTACGGCGCTGTTGCTCGGCGCAGCATTCATCTACCGGGCCGATCGATTTGCCGTTCATCAATCGAACGCGGCGGCGCGGCGGCTGCTGACGACGTCGATTGTCTACCTGCCGTTGATCTTGATTGTCCTGGTGCTGGATCGCGCGTGATTTCACGCTCGTGAGCGCATCACTTCCAGCTGATTCTGTAACTCGCTGCTGGTCGGGTCCTTGTTCCAAGGGACTGAGCGAGCTCCTCCGCCGCAACGATTATCAGAAGGCTGATAGCCAAAGCGACTGTTCGTCGCATCAGTGTCACCTGAGGCGAGGCGCACGCCACGGCCGCCAGTAGCGCCGGCCGTCGGGATGACAGTGACGCGAATCTGACGCGTGCGTGCGTAGATGCACCCCTGTTTGTCTGCATACATCGGTTCGCAACGCGCAGCCGGCGGAACGCGCGCATAACCTCGAAATATCGCGCGATAGGGAGCGACACCGCTGCGCGCGCCCTGGCGCGGTGGTTGCCAGTCCATGGAGCCGGCCGCCATGGACGACGACATCAAGAGCAACGACGCCACCGACACACACGCCGATGTCTCGAGACGTGCATTCATCAAGGGCGTCATCGGCAGCGGCGCCGCGGCGTTTTCTGCGGGTTATCTGTTCCGCAGCACGCCCGTCGTTCCAGAACTGCTCGCACAAGCTGGAGTGAGCGAGCGGCTCATCACCCTCAACGTCAACGGGCAACAGCGGCGCGTTGACGTCAACCAACAGGAAACGCTCGCGTGGACGCTGCGGTACAAGCTGGGACTCACCGGCACAAAACTTGGCTGCGATCGGGCGGAGTGCGGCGCCTGCACTGTCCTGATCGATGACATTCCGCGCTATTCGTGCTCGGTACTCACCCACACCGTACGTAAGGGCAAAGTTCTGACGATCGAGGGCCTGGCGAGCACCGATGGCACGCTGCATCCGGTTCAGCGTGCCGTCGTCGACGAACAGGGATTCCAATGCGCCTTCTGCATGTCGGGCTTCATCATGAGCGCTGTCGGCTTCCTCAATCGTCATCCAGATCCCACGCGCGCCGAGCTTGCACGCGGCCTCTCCGGCAATCTGTGCCGCTGCTGCGACTACAACAAGATTCTCAATTCGATGATGCGTGCGGCGGAGTACACGAGGAACGGCTCCCATGCCTGACTACAAGTTGATCGGGAAGAACTACCTGACGCCCGACCTCGTGGCAAAGGTGATGGGACGGGCGAAGTACGCGGAGGACTTTCGCGCGGAGGGAATGCTGTTCTGCAAGCAACTGCTCAGTCCGGAGCCTCATGCTCGGGTTCGGCACATTGACGCGCGTGCGGCACTCGCGATGCGCGGCGTCGCCGCCGTCCTGACCGCCGACGAATTACCGATCGTACGGCCCGACCCCGATCCGACTGGAGCAGAGGAGTCCGAAGACGGGTCGCCGTGCTTGACCAACGAGCCCGTGTTCGAAGGCGAGCCAATTCTCGCGGTGGTCGCAGAAGACGAAGTGGTTGCCGCGGAGGCCATCGAGCGAATCCACGTCGAGCTCGAACAGCTTCCGTTCGTGATCGACCCCATCGACAGCCTGCGGCCCGGTGGCCCCGACGCGCGTACGACTGGCAACGTGTTTATCGTTGGCGGCGGCATCAAACGTGTGAAGTGGACATCGCAGGACCTGCAGGAAGTCGCCGCCGGTCGAATTCCCTGGAATGCTGCTGCGGGCGAGGAGACAGCAGTCGGCGACGTCGACGCCGGATTCAAGCAGGCCGACCTCATTCTGGACGAGACACTCTTTCAGCAATCGACGCCGCACCAGCCGCTCGAGTCGCGCTCGGCGATGGCCTACTGGCGGAATGGAAAGCTGTACCTCCACGGCTCGACGCAGAGCGTCGCCCAGACAATTCCCTTTTTGGCGAGATGGGTGGGGATCGACCCGTCTCAGGTCGTCCTCATTTCCGAGTACTGCGGTGGCGGTTTCGGCAGCAAGGCGCTCGGCGCCAGCAGCATGGCCATCCCGGCGCTGCTGTCAAAAAAGACCGGCCGCCCGGTGATGATGCGGATCCCCCGCGAAGAGGAAACCTACATCGGTCGCATGCGCCCCGGCTTCCAGGCGCGCGTGAAAGTCGGCTTCCGCAAGGACGGCCGGATCACGGCGATGGACTTCTTCATCATCGAGGACAGCGGTCCGTACGAGCGTCAGGGCGATAACGAGATCACGGCTGTAATCGCGTCGCTTCTCTATCAGCCGATGGCGCTTCGGTTCCGTGGCCTTTCGGTCGCCACCAATACTCCGCCCCGCTGCGCGCAACGGGGTCCGGGCGGCATGCAGGGCGCGTCGATGCTCGAGCCGCTGATAAGCAGGGCTGCGCGACAGCTTGGCATCGACGAAGTCGTCATTCGGAGAATCAATGCCCCTTCGGACGGCTCCTTGTTCGGCATCACCGACACGAAAGATAGGCCGCGAGGCAGAGTCGCAACCGCACGCGTGCGCGAGGCTCTGGATCGGGGTGCCGAGCTCTTCAACTGGCGGGAACGGCAGAAACACAACGGCGCGCGCCATGGGGGCAAGGTCAGAGGCGTTTCGGTGATCGTCGGCGCGTATGTGGCCGGAACAGTGGGCTTCGATGGACTGCTCGTGATCAAGCCGGACGGTAGAGTCTACGTTCATCAGGGGATCGGTAATCTCGGAACGCACTCCGTCATGGATACCGCGCGCGCCGCCGGAGAAGTGCTCGGGCCGCCGTGGGAGAACTACGAGATTGTCTGGGGCAACACCTCACGTTCGCTTCCGTGGAGCTCGCAGCAGGATGGGAGCCAGACGACGCATGCACATACGAGGGCGAACTTCGCGGCGGCACTGGATGCAAAGCGCAAGCTGCAGGAGATTGCCGCGGAGGAACTCGGCGGATCACCAGAGGTGTACGACGTCGGCAACGGTCGCGTCTACCAGCGTGGAAAGCCGGGACGGGCGCTGACGTTCGCACAGGCGGCAGCACGGGCGATTGCGCTGGGTGGGAAGTACGACGGCCACGATGTCCCGGCCAAACTGAATCCGATGACGCGAACGTCGGTTGACACGCTCGCGGGACAGGGACTGATCGGCGTCGCGAAAGACGAGTTTCCGCACGTGGGAAAGGTGTGGTCGTTCATCGCCGCGTTCGCCGAAGTCGAAGTGGACACCGAAACCGGAGAGCACCGCATCCTCGAATACCTGCCCGTCGCCGACGTGGGAACGGTGGTGCATCCGCGCAGTCTTGGCGCGCAACTGCATGGAGGTGGGATACAAGGGTTCGGACACGCGCGGAGCCAGAACATCGTCTATGAGCCGACCTACGGGAAACTGATCTCGCGGCGGTTGTATCAGAACCGGCCTCCCACGATCCTCGACATCCCGCTGGAGATGCGGTGGGAGGCCGTAAACATTCCCGAACCGAGCAATCCCGTCGGCGCGAAGGGCGTCGGCGAAGTGGCCGCTCTGGCCGGCAGCGCCGCGGTGCTGTGCGCGATTCAAAACGCCATCGGGAACCGCTGTGTGCTCCGCACGCCGGTCACCCCCGACCGCGTCCTGGAAGCGCTCGCTGCACAGGGTACGCGTTCCGTGCGGTTGACGACATACGCCTGAGGACAACCATGGCTGTCATACACGACGTCATGCCCGCATTCCTGCTGCTGCAGCCAGGCTCGCTGGCGGACGCACAGAGGCTTCTCGAACAACAGGGAGCCGACGCCTGGATACTGGCCGGCGGACTCGACAGCCTCGACTGGCTCAAGGACCGGATGAGAAAGCCGAAGGCGGTGATCGATCTCAGTGGCGTTCAGGAGCTCAAGGGGGTGCGCACTACATCGAATGGCATCGAGATCGGCGCGATGACCACGCTGACCGATGTGGCCAACCACCCGCTCATTCAGCAGAAATACCACGTCCTCGCGGAGGCGGCCGAGGCCGTAGCGTCACCGCAGATCCGCAACCAGGCCACGATCGGCGGCAACGTCTCGCAGGACGCTCGCTGCTGGTACTACCGCGCTGGCTGGCCGTGCTACCGCGCGGGCGGAAACATCTGTTACGCGGATGCCCCCGACGGGCGCAACCGGGAGCACGCGATTCTCCACGCGGAGCGGTGCGTGGCGGTGAACCCGTCGGACACCGCGCCGGCGCTGGTCGCGCTCGACGCGAAATTCGTGCTGCAAACAGCGAAAGGCGACCGGGTAATCAGCGCGGAAGATTACTTCGTCGGCCCGGACATCGATATCACACGACTGACTATCCTTCGGCCGGGTGACCTGCTCTCCAGCATTCGGATCCCAGCAACGTGGGCCGGCGCGCAATTCTATTTCGAGAAGATCCGCGATCGACAGGTCTGGGACTTTCCGCTGCTCAACGTGGCGTCGGCGATGACGCTCTTAGGTGATCGCATCGAGCGCATCAGGATTGCCGTGAACGCTGTTGCCGCGCGTCCACTGCGCTTGGCGTCCGTCGAACAAGCGGTCATTGGCAGGCCTAGAAGCGTTGCGACTGGGGAGATGGCGGGGAATCTCGCGGTGCAGGGTGCTGTTCCGCTGCAGTTCAACGGCTACAAGATCCCCCTGATGCGAAATCTGGTGAAGAGAGCGATTGCCGGTGGACAGGAGGGAACATGGACGTCCTACAGTGGGCAATAGATCCCTGGGGCCAGAGAATTCCCATCCACGTCGCGTGGTTCTTGATCCAGGTGGCGTTCATTTCGGCCGTTGCGTTTCTGATCGTTCACGCTGCGTATGTCAGATTCTTCGGGGGACAGAAACAATGGTCGGGTACAACAGCGCCTGAGATCGTCGCGACGATTCCAGAGCGAGTGCCGCGTCACGCTAAGGTCGCGCGCGCGTTCCATTGGTTGATGGCGGCATCGATGTTCACGCTGCTCTTCACCGGATTTCTTCCCAAAGTCGGCGTGAGGTTCCCCTGGGTGACGGCCCATTGGATCGCCGGTACGGTCCTGACTGCGTCCGTGGTTTTCCACATCATCCATGCATCGTTCTGGCTGGAGTTCTGGGCAATCTGGCCGGACAAAACGGACATCGCGGATGCGACCAGGCGTTTCCGGCGATTTCTTGGACAGCGGGCACCCGCGCCGCGGCGGTTCGCGAAGTATCCACTCGAGAACAAAGGTTTCCATGGCGCGATCATCGCAGCTGGGCTCTCGGTGATCGTCACCGGCGTGTTCATGATGTCTCGTGTGCGGACCATCTTCTTCCCGCGCAATCCTTATCTATTCAGCGACATGACGTGGGGCTGGATGTACGTGGCCCACGGGCTCGCCGGTGTCGCGATGATCGCGCTTGTCATGATCCATGTGTACTTCGGCGTTCGCCCCGAGAAGCGCCCCATCACCAAGTCAATGATTTTCGGCTGGATGAGCCGCGATTTCTATCTAAAGGAACACGATCCGGCGCGCTGGATCGTCACGCCAGTCGATGTCAAACCCGTTGGAGAAGCAGAGGAATTGAGAGATGCGGGCTGAAATCTGTCGGCGGTGTCGCACGATGGAAGAATCGTATGAGTTCATGCTTGCCTACGCCGCGCAGGGCCTCGCGAGCGACGGCGGCAGCCGATCGGGCCATCAGATCCGCGAGGTCCTTGAGCGAGCCGTCGATGCGCTCTCGGGACTTTCCGAGGCCTGTGTGGCGACTGTGATCGCCGATTCGCATGACGCCGCTGAGAAGTACCTTGCGTTCCTGGACGTGCTCGATCGTGATGCGCGGGATTCCCTCGCCACCATCGAACTCGTGCTGGCGCAACCGACGATCAGTTCTCAGCTGATCGATAACCTGAACGCCTCGCTTCATCTTCGGACCGTCCTCACCGATCTGTTCCTACTGGGCGATATCGTGAGGCAGCAGCTGCACACGGCGGTCGTCGCCGCGCAATGACGTTCGGTCCGACGGTCGCGCTCGGAATCCTCCTTGGAATGCGTCACGCGACCGATGCCGATCACGTCGCTGCCGTCGCGGCGACAGTCGGCCGCGAACGCCTGCTACGCCCGGCCGCATGGATCGGCGTGTGCTGGGGCGTCGGCCACACGATCACGATCGTGCTCGTCGGCGCCGCGATCGTCCTGTTCAACTGGGTGATCGAACCGAGGCTTGGTCTGGCGATGGAATTTGCTGTCGGCGTGATGCTGGTCGTTCTCGGAGTCGGGAATTTGCACGCCACTGGCGGAAGCGGGGCAATCCCCCATCGTCACGACGGAGCTAGAACTCTGAGATCCGTCGCGATCGGAGTCGTTCACGGCTGGCCGGGCCGGCCGCCGTCGCCATCCTCTTCATGACGACGATCCCGAAGCCGGCGTGGGCGATCGGCTATCTCGTGGTGTTCGGCGCCGGCACGATCGCCGGCATGGCGTTAATCACGACGGCTATCGCAATGCCGTTCGCTTCATTCGGCGAGAGATTCGTCACGAGACATGCGTTCATCCGCTGGGCGACAGGCATCGCAAGCGTCGCGCTCGGGCTATTCCTCTCGTACCGAATCATCGTCGTCGACGGGCTCTTTGCCGCAGTCCCGACGTGGACTCCCAATTAATCACGTGTACTTAAACATTCACGAGTGCATGCGTAAATACATCACGCGTCCACCGTACATCGATTGCTCGGTGAGGAATCGCAGTACGCGGCCCGGATCGGACTTTGCCTCTTGGCGGTGAAGAAGCGCGAGGTCGCTTCCGCCACCGCATGAGGAGAACTCACGGTGGTCTGCGCACACCAGATCACGGTCGAAGGATGGTACGTCGCACACCCGGATTGACCGTGGCCGAGACCGCGCGGGCTGAAGCGCATTGGCAAGGTTGTTGACTAATTCCTCGACAAGATCGGGAACTAGATTCGCTAAGGGATCCTTGACGGGACCGAAAGGAGTGAGAGCGATGGCTATGCAAGCAGCGACAGTGAACAAGCCACAGCAGGACCTGGGTGCCGAGCAGTTTCAGAAGGTGCGGGAGGCGTACGCCGACGCTCCCGAGATGGCGCGCGTGGCGCTCGAAAAAATCAGGCCTGAGATCGAAGCCGCCGTGCGTTCGCAACAGAAGGCGGCGACCGCCGGCCGTACTGGTCTGCGGCAAGGCAAAGTGTCAGAACTGACTCAGATCGTGAAATTCGCACCAGGAGGAGCCAAACGACTGCGTGTGCTGCTGAACGTCCTGGGCGGCAACTTCCAGGGCGCGGACGCCGTCGGCACCTTGCACGACATGCGGTTCGTCTTCCTCGACAACGACACGAGGCTCCTGTTCGCCACGGCGTATGACGGCGACTGGGACACGTACATCGACGATTTCGCCACGAAGATTCCCGATGCGATGGACGTGCTGTTCAGCAATATGGAGGGCTGGCCGGGCATTCACAGCCCCAAGGTGAAGGACTACATCGCGAACAGTCAGATCACAGCCGACGCCTGGTATGTTGCGTCTCCCAACCTCACCGTCGCTGAGACAAGAAGGCTCGAAAAAGTCGGTGCGGCGGTCGAGGAGCTCCTCGACCAGATTCAATAGCTGCAGCTGCGAGTCGTTCGTTCGGGGTCCGGGCGGAATCGGCCCGGAGCCGTGAAAGGATCTCCCATGTCTTCGATCACGGAATCCGTCGCCGGCGCTGTTTCGACGTCGGCGCCGACGCTCGACTTGCATGAAATCCAGGCGACTGTCCTAAGGCCCAGGCCGGCGCCGTACTTCGGCACTCACGTGCTCTTGCGCATCGACGATGCTCACGCGGGCCGGGAATTCATCCGCCGGCTGGCACCGCATATTGCCGCCGCGACGAATTGGTGGAATGCGGCGACTGCCTGGTTGGAGATCGGAATCACCTATGTGGGGCTCGAGGCGCTTGGGCTGCCGAAGGAATCGCTGCAAAGCTTCCCTGAGGCGTTTCGCGTCGGCATGGCCGCGCGTGCAAAGCAGCTTGGCGACGATGGGGTCAACGATCCGAAGAATTGGGAGAAGCCGTTCTGCACGGATCAAATCCATATCGGCGTGAGTGCATTCAGCGATTCTGAGGAAAAGCGGCGCCGCGCCCTCGCGATTGCTCGCGAGCAATACGAGGGTTTCTCAGGCGTCAGCGTGCTCGCCATGCAGGACTTCGGCGCGCAGCCGGGTGATCGCAATTCGCTCGGTTACAAAGACGGCATCGACCAGCCGCCGATCGAAGGCAGCGGCGTCGAGCCGCTGCCCGGCCAGGGCCGGCCGATCAAGGCGGGGGAGTTCATCCTTGGCTATCCGGGCGAAGCAGGGATTCTCCTGCCGATGCCGCAGCCGGACATCCTCGGCCGCAACGGCACCTATGTAGGCTTTCGCAAATATCAGACGCGCGTGGGTGCGTTCAATCGATTCCTCCGGGCCAATGGAAGCAATGACGAAGAACGCGAATTGGTTGCCGCAAAACTGGTCGGCCGTTGGCGCAGCGGCGCCCCGCTGACGCTCGCGCCGGACGTCGACAATCCGAGCCTCGGCGCGGACCCGAAGCGGAACAACGACTTCGATTACGCGAATGACCCGCATGGCCGGAAGATCCCGTTTGGCGCCCACATCAGGCGCATGAACCCGCGCGACACCGACCTGTCCCGCCTCACCGACGTCAATCTCCATCGTCTGATAAGACGCGGCACGACGTATGGACCCCCGTACGATCCGAACGCGATCTCCGAACAAGATGACGAAGTGCCGCACGGTGCCATCTTCGAGTTCATCAGCGCCAAGGCGATGGCCACGATCGAATTTCTGCAACAGGAGTGGATCAACGACGGCAATTTCGTTCGGCTCGGTGACGAGCGCGATCCGATCATCGGACGTCAGGAAGAAGGGGCGACTTTCACGATTCCGAAGCAGCCGGTCAGGCGCCGTCTCCACGGCATCCAGACCTTCAACGTTCTCAAGGGCGGCGAGTACTTGTTCCTGCCGAGCGTGAGTGCATTGAAGTGGCTAGCGAACTTGAGCGGGTGAAGGAGGAGCAACGATGTCCGATCACGTCGATGGTCCACGGTCGATTGGCGACCCCGCGGCCGATATCTCTGACCTCTTCGCGTTCACGAGTCCGCAGAATCCGGCACGTACCGTCCTCGCCATGTGCGTGTTTCCTTCGGCCGGTGAGAGTGCGATCTTTTCGAACATTCTCGACCACTCGATCGCGCTCCGCCGCGTGACCGTCGCCGGCACTGGCAACGCCGCAAAGTTTCAACCCGCGGACGACGAGATACGTTTCACCTTCAGATTCGATGCCCTGAAACACGATGCAGCGGGGAATGTGATCCAAACCGGCACCTGCACACTGCCAGGCGGCCGCGAGGTGTCGCTCAGAGTGAACGACGAGCAGGGAGCGTCAACCCCGGAGGGCGACTTCCGCGCGTTCGCCGGTCTGCGTTCCGATCCCTTTTACCTCGCCTGGATCGTCGCTGACCTCAGGAGGGTTCCGAACCTTTTGCAGCACGACAACGTGCTATGCCTGGTCGTGGAATTCGATACAGGCCGAATGCTCGATCCAGCGAAGGGCACCTTGTTCGGCGCGATCGCCGAAACCGTCCCCGCCCGGCAACCGCTGGGCCGTGTCACTCGTCCAGTCGCCCGCATCGACTGGGTCGGCCGCCCCGAGCAGACAAACGTACGGCTCGACAATCCCGGCCTGTCGAAAGCAGAAGACTTGCGCGATCTGTGGAATCAGCAGTCGCCGTTCGCGATTCGACAAGAGCTGCAGCCGCTGTTCCGGCAGCGCCTGAAAGACAGCTTCGCTGATTGGGACATGCGCGACCGCAAAGCCGATTGGACGCCGGAAGCGCTCGCCGCTAACGCGAATGTCTTCCTCGACGACTTTCTGCTGTTCGATGTGGCCAAGCCAATTACCGACGACAGCCACCTCGAGATCGAGAAAAGCACGATCGATGGCCGTCCGTACCAGACGGGCGGCGGCCGTACGGTCGACGCGAACGTGATCGACATCCTGCTCACATGGCTCGTCAATCACGACCGGGAGTTCCTTCGGGGCGGTGCGACCGGGGCGACGAAGCCGGGAATGAACGTGTTCCCCTACTTCGCGACGCCGAACACGGAAGTGCAGAGTGTCGCCGAATCGGTCGAGCTCGCGGCGCCAGCCGATAGTGTGTGGTCGGTGATCGGACAGTTCAATCTTGACTGGCATCCACTCGTCGCCGGCGTCAGGCTGATCGGCTCTGGACCAGGTCAGCTGCGAAAGATCCGGACGCTCGACGCTAAGGAAATCGTCGAGCGCCTGGACGAGGTCGACCACGCGAAGCGGTCTTATCACTACAGCGAGGTCGCGGGCATCGCGGTATCGCATTACGCCGGCGTGGTCGAAGTCAAGCCGCAGGGCAGCGGCTGCGTCGCAAGTTGGCGCGTGGAGTTCCGCGCTGACAAGCAACCCGACATTGTGGTTAGAACCATGGTGTCGACTTTGCTGAAGACCGGTCTCGGAAGTCTGAGGCAGTCGTTCGCAGCGGCGAACGTCGCTGTGCACGCGAAGGTCTGGGCCGAATGACCGCGATCTTGGAAGTTGACGACGATGTGCGCCCATCCGCGACTGACGGGGAAATCGCCGCGATCAACCTGGAGAGCGCGCGATGTCGCGCATGGACACGATTCGCGCAAGACCCACGCCACCAGGGCGTCGCCGAGGAGATCGTCGAGGAAGAACGTATCGTGGCGGAATTTCTCGGCGATCTCGACGCATTCGACAGGCTGGAGGCGCTCGCCTCTCAATTCGCGCGCGTGGACGACTCTTTTCGCACAGCCCTTGTTGACGCAGAAGTCGCTTCGACAGCACACCGTTTCGACGATGCAAGACGTCATCTCGCGGGAGCAGCGCAAATGGGTGGGCCGTCCGAAACGATTGCGCGCTACTCGTTGACGGTCGATCAGGCGTGCGGCGTGGATCTCGAAGCGGTGCTCGCTGCCCGTCAGCGAATTGCCGCCTCGAGCGGTCGGCCTGATGATTTGGTTCCTCTAGGCGCCGTGCTGGCGGATCTCGAACGCTTTACCGAGGCGGACGTCGTTTATCGGCAGGCGTTTTCCTCGTACGACGGCATTTCGCCGTGGCCGCCGGCGTACGTCTGCTTTCAGCTCGGCATGCTGTGGGGAGAGTTCGCGCCTGAACCGAATCCCAGTGTTGCCGCGCTCTGGTATCGACGCGCGATCGCGTACGTGCCGGGCTATGTGCGGGCGCGTGTGCACCTGGCAGAGCTCTACGCAAGCCAGGACCAGACGGGCGAGGCAGAGACGCTTCTCTTGCCGGTGCTATCGAGCCGCTATCCGGAGGTCCGCTGGCGTCTGGCCGACGTGCTCATAGCCCAGGGGAGGTTTGAAGAGGCCGAGAGGCAGCTCGACGCCGCACGGTCTGGCTTCGAAAAGCTTCTCGAGAGACACCTGCTGGCGTTCGCGGACCATGCCGCGGAGTTCTACGCCGGCAGCGGCAACGATTGCCGCCGGGCGCTCACACTCGCGCGTGCGAATGTCGCGAATCGTCAGACTCGCCGTGCGATCAAGCAAGCCGATGCGATCGCAGCGAGATGCCGATGAGGCCGCTGGCGACTTCATCGCCATTAGGACCATTGAGTTGATGTTGCTATGACAGCTGTTTCTGTCGATTCATTGGCAGCGCTTGGCTTCGTCCTGGGACTGCGCCACGCGACCGAAGCCGACCATCTTGCGGCGATTTCGACGATCGTGACAGAGCGTCGCAGTGTGCTGAGTTCGTTGCTCGTGGGCGGCCTGTGGGGTTTTGGTCACATGGTCGCGCTGCTGATCGCCGGCGTCGGTGTCCTACTGTTGCGCTACCAGATGACCGACCGAATGACACACGCATTGGAGTCGTGCGTCGGCATCATGCTTCTTCTCCTTGGTGCCAATGTGCTGCGCGGCCTGACAGGCCGCGACGCGAACCATACACACGATCATACGGTGGTCGCAGTGCATTCGCACGGCAACGCGTGGCTGACTGTGCGACCGCTCCTCGTCGGGATCGTCCACGGACTGGCCGGCAGCGCGCCATTGCTGTTGCTCACCCTGGCTGTCATGTCGTCGCCATTGGCGGCGTTTTCCTACATGGGTGTGTTTGGTGTCGGCTCGATGATGGGTATGTCGATCATGAGCTTGCTGCTCAGCGTGCCCGCTCGACTCACGGCCGAGCACTTCGGACGCACCCACCTAGGCTTGCGCGTCCTCTCCGGGCTGTTCAGCATGTCGCTTGGTCTTTCCATCGTGTATCAGAACGGCGTGTTGAAGCAGCTGTTCGCACATTGAATATGACTGAGTACCTGTCTCACTGGTGGACTGCGACAAGGCGCACCATGCTTCCGAGCGTTAGGCTCGAAGCGGAATCACACCTTCATGGATCTTGGGTGTGACATCCCGCACCGCTGGCGCACGTCGACATTACTGAATCGAACGGTGTCAAGCAGACTCTGCTCGTCGACGAAGTGCTTGATTGGTTGCATGAACCGCCACAAGGGGAATTCATTCAGCGTGACGGTCTCTCGGTGCTCCTCCAGTTGCAACCGCGGCTAGAGCTGCGTCTCTCGAAACGGCTTCGTAGACGAAGAGCAACCCGATGCGCCCCTGATCATCCAAGAGGGGTCCGCCGATCCCCAGCTCGCCTTGTGCCTCCAGCCGATCCGCGTATGCAAAATGGACAGGGCGGGCGCAGCGATCCCGTCTGAGTCTCAGTACCCGACAAAGTTGATGAACTTCATCGCGCGCCAATGACCCTCTCAATTAGAGCCTCACCGTTTCGTCGCGGCCTTGGCCGTTTCTTTTTGGAAGCACGGTGCTTGGGGCCGCTCCTTGACGGCAGCGTCTAATGCGACCCGACGAATGGGAGCGTTTCCTGCGCGCCGTAAAATCGTGGACCAATCCGGTGGCCGAGAAGGCTCATCGGCCGCGCCGACGTGTGCGCGCGAACAGAACGGCTTCCTTCCGCATGATAAAAGCGTTTCGAAGATTTAACACCCTTTCCTAGCCCACAACAAAGTAGGGCTTGCGTCGACTCAGCATCACCACGCGGCGCGGGTCGCTGGGCTCCGTGTCAGGAGGACGCGGCTCACCACCAGAACCCACACGAGAAGGAGGAGCGGCGAGATGAACCGCGAAAATCCCCCGTCAGGTGCCCAGAAGCCACCGCTCAGCCAGGTGGTGCCGCCCAGCACTCCAAGCACGACCGCGACAACCCCCAACGCGAAGAGCGCGTTCGAGATCAGGCCGGCGCGCCAGAGTCCAAACACCCCCGACATGATCAGCATCGCGCGCGGGAACGCTGTCAGCACGGCAAGCGCCCACGAGAAGTCGTTCAGTCCCGACACGAGCGTCTGATTTCCGGATGCCGTGATCGAGTACGCGACGCCCGCTCCCAGGGCAATCTGCAGAAGGGAGAGCGCTCCGAATGCGGCGCTGGAGGCAGTCGCCGCTGCGCCCCAACCGTCCTGCCCCACTTCTGACAGGGCGGTCCTGAGCGCCGCGGCGAACCACAAAAGGTTCAGGAGGTTGAGGCCAGAAAAGAAGGCGGCGATCAGGATGCGCGTGCGATCACCGTTGTAGAACGCGAGGAGTGCGTCGGTTGAGGCGCCAACGTGCGGCTGATAGCCGTAAATCACCGACGTCACGATGAAGAAGCCGACGAACTGGAGCCCACTCGTACGCCACAAGTGTTCCCAGAACGCGGGGGGACTGTACCCGCCTTCTGACGAGTCCATGGCTTTGGTCGACGAGGTCATCGCGGCAGTGGATACGTTCATGACGATCTCCTCTCGAAAATGAAAGCAATTGGCGCCTGTTCGCGTCACCGCGGCTTACCGAGTTGGGCGGACAGATGACGCTGCCGCTTCGATGACCTTGGCGACTTCTTTCGGGTGTGACACAAAGGGCACGTGGCTCGACCTGATCTCCGTCGTCGTCGCGCCGATGCGCTTGGCATAGAAGCGTTCGAGCTCTGGATTGATCGCCTGATCCTCGGACGCAACGATGTACCACGACGGAATCGTCTTCCACGCACTTGCCGGAACGTGTGCGGTAAAGACCGACCCCGCCACCGGTTTCTGAGTGGCCGCGGCCACCCGAGCGTCCGCCGCCGGGACATCCTTGCAGACGACGTCATGGAACTTCGCACGATCGACGTATAGAAAACCTGCGACATCGGGGACAAGAGCAGAGCTGAGTGCCGGCGGAGCGAAGTTCTCACTCGGCGCAGCTAGCACCTCGTCTGCATCGGGCGCGAATGCCGCAACGTAGACCAAGGCCTTGACGTTCGCGCTGCCGGCCGCAGCCGCCGTAATCACAGCACCACCATAAGAGTGGCCAACGACGACGACCGGACCCTTCTGCGCGTCAATGACACGTTTCGTTGTGGCGATGTCATCTTCCAACGACGTGAGCGGGTTCTGCACTGCGAGAACGTTGTAGCCGTCGCCGTCGAGAATCGGGATCACCCTCGCCCAACTGCTGCCGTCGGCGAAGGCTCCGTGGACGAGGACGATCGTTGGCTTGGATGTACCCGCGGACCCGAAAGCGAACGAGGTGAGGCTGAGAAGGAATGTCAGTACTTTCATGTGATCTCCCAAACTATGCATTTGGCCCGAGTGACCTACAGCGATTCACGTCGATTCAATCTCTCGGCGCGGCCGGACGACCGAGCCCATTTCGGACGTCGTACTTACAAGTCCCACCATTTGACGGCAAGGATTGATCCAGGTCGCGTGCGACGAATCTGGGCCGCTCGCGACACAAGAGATATACGCGCTGTATCTGTGCATCCGTCGCATGCATGATTTCACACAGGCTTCGGAGCGCAGGGGTTGTCATGGTGTCCGCGCACGCGAAAGAGCGTTAATGGGCGCCCTGTGATTCAGTCCTTGCCGGCGCGGCGCTCGCTCGGTCAGCGATGCGACCGGCGCCCGGCGCCCGAAAGGATTACCCGATCGCCGAGGCGTCGATTCTCTCGGACAGATCATGCGTGCTCGAGCCCGAACTTCCGGAGTCGGCCATACAGCTGCATCCGCGATATTCCGAGCTGCTTGGCAGCCTTCACCTTGTTGCCGCCAGCGTCCCGCATCACTCGTTCAATTGCGTGTTTTTCAAGAGTCCCCAAATCAGTGGTGCTCGACCGTTGAACATCGCCTTTTGCCCGCATGCAGAGGTGCTCGACGCCGATGAACGGTCCGTCGCAGACGATCAGGGCCCGCTCGAGCACGTTGCGCAGCTCACGGACATTGCCGGGCCATTCGTGACGGCACAGGGCCTCCATCGCTTCTGGCGTTAACTCCACCTCGGCGCCACCGAACGCCCGGAGAAAGTCGGCCGCGAGCAGCAGAATGTCGTCGGGCCGCTCGCGGAGCGGCGGAATACGAATGTCGAACACGTTCAAACGGTAATAGAGGTCCGCGCGGAATTCCCCTTGCGCGACCGCATCGTCCAGATCTCGATTGCTAGCGGCGACGACACGTACGTTGACGCGGACCGGCCGCGTCCCTCCCAGGCGCAGGAACTCGCGCTCCTGGAGCACGCGTAGAAACTTCGCCTGCCCCGCCGGTGTCATCTCGGTGACTTCGTCGAGGAACAGCACGCCTCCAGCGGCCAATTCGATCAGGCCCGCTTTCGACTGCTGTGCACCGGTGAACGCGCCACGCTCGAATCCAAAGAGCTCGGATTCGAGGAGCTGCTCAGGCAGCGCCGCGCAGTTGATCGCGATGAATGGCCCGCGAGATCGCGGCGACCGCTGGTGGATGAACCGCGCGATGACTTCCTTGCCGGTGCCAGACTCGCCTTGAACGCAGGTCGTCGCTTCGGTCGACGCCACCAGCGTCGCGCGCCTGATCACGTCACGCCACGCCTGTGATGCGCCGATCGGGACGTCAATATTTCGGCCGTCATCAATCGACGAGATCGGACGCCGAGTTGTCGCGTCCCCTGGCATCACGGCAGGCGTCCAATTCGTACGGTATCGGCGGTCAGCGAGATTGGTTGCTGAATGTTGGACATTCATTGCGTCACCCTCAATCGTCAATCGAATTCACCGCATCGTGTGCCCGCATCTCGTCTTGGCGGCTCTTCTTCGCGTGTGATCCACTCTCGGATGTACGCTGGACAATTGCGAAGCACGATCCCGTCGCGCTCACATGCGCGAAGGAATCGAACGATTTCTCGGTCTACGAGGACGACATCGTGGAGATCGAGCACGACAGCCGCTCCCGCCGGTTCCGCGCCAAGCAACCCTGACAGTTCGGTCACGTTCTCGGCACCGAGTCGACCGCTCACGGTGAACACCACATCGCCAGTTGCCTCGCGCTGGATTTTCAGCATTGGATTCTCGCTGGGACCCGATGAGCGCAAGAGTTGGGCCAGCGCAAGATGCTGAATCCAAATAGGTTGGACGGATTGGCTATTGGCGAACGTCGCCAATTGGTGAAATGCTGGACAACAAGAAGCTAGCGGCCAGTCATCACGTCCGGAAACGGTTCTTGTTAATCCTCAACGCACGGATTTTCGATTCGAGGGTTGATCGCGGAATGCCGAGCCGCGCCGCCGCCCCGGCTGGTCCGTAGACGCGCCCGCCGCATGCCCGCAGCGCAACTTCGATGACTGCTTTCTCGTGAGCGTCGACGGTGCCGGACAACGCAAGTGGACCCTCAATCGCGGGTCGGGCGGAGAGCCAGCTCTCGTCGACCGTGAATTCGTCCGTGTCGCACACAATGACCGACCGCTCGATCACGTTCTGCAGCTCGCGCACATTGCCCGGCCATGGATACCCTCGCAAATGATCGAGCGTCCGTTTGTTGATGCGCCGGATCGTTTTGCCCGTCTTTCGCGCGTAGCGATCGATGAAGTATTCAACCAGCAGCGGGATGTCGTCCGCGCGCTCGCGAAGCGCCGGCACCGCGATAGGAAACACGTTCAACCGATAGAAGAGATCGCTGCGGAACGTGCCCGACTCGATCGCCGCTTCCATGTCGCGGTTCGTGGCGGCGATCACGCGCGCGTCGACATGAACCGGTGCGGTCCCTCCAACGCGCTCGAACTCGCGCTCCTGCAGGACGCGGAGCAGTGCGACCTGGGTCTCCAGCGGCAGGTCACCGACTTCGTCGAGGAAGATCGTCCCGCCGTGCGCCAGCTCGAATCGACCGAGACGCCGCTGCGTCGCCCCGGTGAACGCTCCCTTCTCGTGGCCGAACAGCTCCGACGCGATGAGTTCGTGGGGAATGGCCGCGCAGTTCACGCTCACGAACGCGCGCGAGGCGCGCGCCGATCGCCGATGGATTGCGCGGGCGACGAGTTCCTTGCCCGTGCCGGTCTCGCCCGTGATCAAGACCGTGGAGTCGGTGCGCGCGACCTTCGACACGCGCGCGAGCGCTGGCTGCAGCGCCCGTGACGTCCCGACGATCTCCTCGAACATCGACGTCCGGTCAACCTCGTCCCGCAGGACCAGATTCTCTTTGTAGAGTTGATCCTTCAGCGCCCCAAGCTCCGCCTGAGTGCGCTTAAGGTCGTCGATGTCGGTGAACAGATTGTACCAGCGCACGATGCGGCCGTCAGCCTCGCGAAGCGGGAGGCCCCGTGCCTGAAACCACCGGTACTCACCATCCGCCCGGCGGATCCGGTGCTCCAGGTCGTACAGCTGACCCGTTTGCAGCGAATGCTGCCACGCAGCAGCGACGCGAGGAAGGTCGTCAGGGTGAACGATGTCACTGGTGGCCCAATGTTTCAGCTCTTCGAGTGTCCGGCCAAAGTACTCGAGGATCTGGCTGTTGATGTCCTCGATTTCGCCGCTGGGCGTCATGACCGCAATGAGGCCGGGAATGCTGGCCGCGATCATGCGCGACTCTCGCTCGCGTTGCCGAAGGTCGCGGTAAAGACGCGCGTTCTCCAAGGAGATGGCGGCGTCCGCCGCGAGCACTTCGAGGAGCGCCATCCGGGCGGGTGTGAAGGCCCCCGGAGTCAGGTTGTTCTCGAGATAGATGATCCCGGCGAGCCTGGTTTGTTTGAGTAGTGGTATGCAGAGCACGGAGCGCGCACGATGCCGGCGCAAGTACTCGTCATCGGCGAATTCGCTCGCCGCCGAAGCATCCTGCAGAAGCACACGCTCTCGCGTGCGGAGAACGTACTGGAGAACGGACTGTGGCAGGTCACCAGCCTCGATGCCACTTTGCCGCAGATCGACAGTCACTCCTTCACTGCTGCTCGTGGCCGCGGCTTCGATCCGATACTGGTCACCATGCGGAAGCAGCAGGAGACCTCGTTCCGCACCGGCGTGCTCGAGCGCCAGCTGCACAATAGCCGCGATCAACTTCTCCAGGTCTGTCTCACCCTGCACCGCTTGCGACACCTTGAGGACAGTTAGCAGGTCGAGGTGTTCGATTGGTGTCCGCACCGTCCGCGTCGGATCGGATGAAGGATGTTCGTCTGTGAGATAGGGATACTGCGTCTCTAGCTGTCGGACCTTTCCGTCGGCGCCCCACTGCCGGTAGCCACTCCGAGCGTCCTGCAGGTAGGCCCTAGCGATCCGGTCGAAGCCACGCCCCGCGTAAAAGCGCCCGGCGATCTCGAGAGCGAGAGCCTCATTGTTGACGAATCCGTTGTCGTGCGCCGAGCGAATGGCTTGCTCGTAAAGCCGCGTCGCGTCGGGGTCGCGTCCCTGAATGCGCGCGATTTCCGCGCCCACCAGGAGCGCCCGATTTTCGAAGTTCTCGGGACAATGCGCAGCCCATATCTCGAGCTGCCGATGATGGGCAACCATTGCCTCCAGGTGCTGACGACTTTCGTCGGTCGCCGGTGACTCGCAGACGGCTGCATGCGTCAGAGCGCTGAAGAGCTCATGCTCGGCTCGCTCGAGCATGCCGGGCGATTCAGACAGGAGTGCTTGCCCACGACGCGCGACATCGAGAGCCGCCGCGTAGTCTCCGGCGAAGAAGCGAGCCTGCAGCTTGCGGACCCAGTACCAACATTCGGCCTCCAGCAAGTGAGGCTGCGTCGCGAAGTAGCTCTCCATCCGGAGTTCATCGAAATGCTGGTCATCGAGCGAGCCGAACTGGGTCGTGGAGCCGCGCAGGTTCCGAATCAGCGCCGCCTGAGTGCTGATCGCCTTCGTCCAATCGCCGAAGGCCGAGGTTCGGCAGAACGCAAGTCTGGCTTCAGCCTCCCTGTCGACTTCGACAAGCGGGTCGCCCGCCAGCAGAAGATTCGAGAGTAGAAAGCTACTGCTCGATACCGCGATCTGGCGATTGTGGGTGCTGTGGGCAACGTCAGAGGTTCTGCGTATGACGAAGCGGCAGCTCGTGACGTGTTTCGACCAGGGCATTATCACTGACGAGAAGATCATGCAAACGAGAGCCTCGAACCGGCGCAGACCCTTCCGCTCGACCAATCCATACCCTAGCTGGCCGAAGCGAAAACCCGCTTCGAAACTGTCATACCTCCACGCAGCCAAGTATCCGAGGTGTACGAGCGCATAGCACGCAGCGTCGTGGATGCCATGCTCGAGGTTCAGGTGGACCGCGGCGCAGACGATCAAGACCTCGAAAGGCTTGTTGGCGCTTGCTGCGCAAATGTGGAAGGCGAAGCTGGCTATCATGTCGAGGATCGCGCGCGAAATGGGATCGGTCATCAGGGGCAGTGCATCGAGCACTTCGATTCCAACGCCGTCGAGTGTCGAACAGATTTCGTCATAGGCAGCTCGCGCCTGCGCCTCCGTCGCGGGGAGCGGAATGTCGAGTCCCGCTTGACGCAGGCACGCCGCACACTCGACCAACCCGTCGTCGAGCCGCTGCAGGGCCGTATAGACATCTGCCTGCCGACAGGCAACCGCGGCCCGTTCGACCAAGTTTTCCGCGCGCGACGAAAGCATCCTCAGACGCCGTTCCGCGGAATCCACGTCCCTCGTGAGGAACTCGCACTCCGCTCGATGAAGCCCGAGCTCGAACGCCAGATCGTGCTGCTGCCGGCCGTCTGTCTCGACCAGCGCTTCACCGGCACTGAAGTAGTTCAGGGCGGACGCAAACGCCGCCGCTTTCATCGCCCGGTTCCCGGCCGACAAATTGAGCCTCGCAACCTCCTCGCATTCGTCTCGTGAGGTCAAAAGAACCGTGGCGCGGTTGAAGTGACCGACGATGTCGAACACTGCCTCCTCGCGTTTGTCGGACGAGATTCCGGTGTTCAAGAGCCTGCCGATGCGGAGATGCGCCGCAGCTCGTTGCTCTTCGGGAATCAGCGAATACGCCGCTTCCTGCACACGGTCGTGCACGAAGCTGTACGCATCGTCGGAGCGGATGATCAGCTCCAGACGGAGCGCTTCCCAAAGATCGGAATGGAGCCGCTCCGGCGACGCTCCTTGGACGATCGCCAGAGTGGAGATGTCGGCGCGGTTACCGAGTGAGGCCAGCCCTTTCAACGCTTCCTGAGTCGTGAGTGGGAGCCGACTCAACTTGCCGACCATCAAGCCGACGACATTGTCCGTATAGCCCTTGCGACGGATCGGCCCCAGGTCCCACCGCCAGCCGGCACGGTCAGCGTCGAAGGCGACCTGGCCGTCGGCGACCAGCTCCTGCAGGAATTGATGGGCGAAGAAGGGATTGCCGGCTGTCTTCTCGACCACCAGCTGCGCGAGTGGCAGCGTGCGTTCTGGCTGAGAGTGGAGGGCGTCCGCGAACCATTGGCTGACGTCCTCATGCCCGAGCGGTCCCAGCACGATTTCCTCAACGATCGCGCCGCTCTCGCGGATCTTCGAGAGCGTCCGCCTCAGTGGATGCGCCGCATCGACCTCGTTGTTCCGATACGCGCCGATGAGAAACAGATGCTGCTGCTCGACCTCGACGAGGATATTTTCCATGAGCTCGAGCGTCGCGCTGTCGAGCCATTGCAGATCGTCGAGGAACAACGCCAGCGGGTGCTCGGCCCGCGCGAACACCCCGATCAGCTTTCGAAGGGCCAGCTGGATCCGAGCCTTCGAGTCTGTCGGCGAGACTTCAGGAGCTGACAGTTGCTCTCCGATGATGAACTTGAGTTCGGGGATGAGGTCAGTGACGACTGCACCGTTCGGGTCAAGTGCCTGACGAAGCTGGCCACGCCACGTGCGCAGCTCGCTCTCGGGCTTCCTGAGAAGTTGACGAATCAGACTCCGAAGCGCCTGCGCCACGATCGCGTAAGGAATGTCTCCCTTAAGCTGGTCGAACTTACCGGATGCGAAGAGCCCCCGTGGCAGAACCAGCACCTTCTGCAGCTCGTTCACTAGGGAGGACTTTCCGATGCCTGCATGTCCGCTGACGAGCACCAGCCGGGGATTGCCGCCGGCAACGACGTGGTCACACGCGGCGAGCAGCGTCTCGACTTCGCGTGCCCGTCCGTACAGTTTCTCAGGGATCACCAGTCGATCTGGCGTATCGCGCTCACCCAACACGAAGTCGTTGATGCGTCCCTGCGTTTCTAATTGCGTCAGGCAGCGGCGAAGATCGCGTTCCAAACTCGCCGCGGTCTGGTAACGCTCCTCGGCGGTCTTCGCAAGCAGCTTCATGATGATGCCTGACAGGGGACTCGGGACGTTTTCCCGCCGCTGGTTGGGCGGCATCGGCTGACGTGCGATATGAGAATGCGCCCACTCGATCGGCTCGGAGGCGTTGAACGGCAATGAGCCGATGAGCATCTGGTACAGCGTTACGCCCACCGCGTAGAGGTCGCTGCGACTGTCGATCGAACGGTTCATGCGCCCCGTTTGTTCGGGAGCCATATAGGCGAGCGTGCCCGCGATCGTCTCGGGAGGCTCCGGCGTCTGTCGCTCACGCGGCAGCCGTGAGGCAATCCCGAAGCCGGTCAACCACACCTGACCGGTCGTTGGGTTGACCAGGATGTTCGCCGGCTTAACGTTTTTATGGATGATCCCTCGACGATGCACTTCGCCAAGAGCGGCGGCAAGACCAACGGCGAGTCTGAGGGCGAGGCTTACCTCCATCGCAGACGCAGCGTCCCGTAGGCCACTGAGATCGTGGCTGGTCACATGCGTGTCTAGGAGCCGCGCGAGTGGCTCGCCTTGCTGGTCTTCGAGAATCAGGGCCGAACGGCCATGGTGTTGCGCGAGCCCGAGCGGCCGCAACGCCCACGTCGAATCGAGATAGTCCCGGAGAGCAAGTTCGTGTTCCAGCATCCCGACGTCAGCGGGCAGTGGATGCTCCGATGCCAGTATCGATACGATGAGCGACGGTGGATGCGGTGTCGGACTCGCCACGGCGCGACCTCGGCACAGGACGAACTGGCTGTCCTGATAAAGAGTCGCCAGGGTGTAACCCGACAGATCCATCTATAGATCTCAGCTTGCCGACGTTCTCACATATCGTGTGCCGCGACAACCGCGCGGAACCGCCTGATCTGCGGAGTATAGATGCGTTTGAACTCGTCGTGCGCCCACCAGGTGCGTCCATCATTCCGACCGCTATTCCCGTCGGTCGACGGCCGTGCGCATCGTCTATACAATGTCTTGACAGCTACCTTGCATAACACTATAGTTGCTGCGTGGACGAGAACTGGACCACCCAGCTACGCAAGGGCGTCCTCGAACTCTGCATCCTCAACATCATTGGAGCCGGGCGTATCTACGGCTATGACATCGTGCGGCGGCTGCGCGTCGTCGATGCGCTAGTCGTTAGCGAAGGCACGATCTATCCGATCCTGAGCCGGCTGAAACGCGACGGTCTTGTCCGCACCACCCTCGAAGAGTCCCCCTCCGGACCCGCACGCAAGTACTACGAGTTGACCCGTCGCGGCGAGCAGCTGCTCACCGACATGAACCGGTACTGGGAGACGCTCACCCGAGAGATCTCCGATCTCAGAAAGGCACGCACATGATGGTGGCGCTCTCACCCGACGCGCAGGGACACCTCGATCACTACCTGAAACAGATCAGGACGGCGCTCTCGGGACAGCCGTCCGTCGATGCTAACGAGATCGAGCGCGATGTCCTCGGCCACATCGAGGCGGAGCTGTCCGGAGCACCGGAACCGGTGCCCGCGCACCGCCTGCTCGCGGTCCTGGACCGGCTGGGCGAGCCGAGTGAGTGGGTTCCAGCGGAGGAACCCGCGTGGCGCCGCTCGTTCACGGCGCTGAGTGCACGCCCCGGTGACTGGCGGCTGGCCTTCGTTTCATTCGGCTGTCTGCTCCTGACAGTCATCCTGATGACTGGTCCGGTGATGCTCTGGCCACTGCCACTCGTACTGCCGCCGATTGCATTTATCACATCGCGCATCAACGTCGCGCTGTTGGAAGAACGTGGTGAAGCGATCGGCATGCGCGCGTGGTTCATTTATCCATCGCTCCTCGCCATCTACGTGCCCCTCTTCTTTGCGGTGGTCGGAGGTCCGACCTGGCCGATCGCGAACTTTCTTAACGATAATCCCGCGACGCGGAGCCGTATCGCGGTCTTCGCCCACGCGTCGCCTTCACTCGCGACTTCAGCGATCGTCGTGATCGTCCTTGGTTGCTGGTGGACTCTGCTGGGGCTGGTCGTCATTCAAATGATCTCGGGTGTTCGCGCGTTGTTCCGACCGTTCGCCAATCGCCTCGATCGACGCCACGCGGTGCGATTGGTGGTGACTGGCATCGTGCTCGCAGTCCTCGGTGTTGCCGCCTTGACGCTCTCCCGATTCCTCGTCGCCACGCTCACCGCCCAGGAGGTCACCCTCCCGGACGCCAAGCCAGTGGACGCCGTCGACGCTATCGTTGATGCGTTCCACACGCATTCGCTGGTGGCTGTGGCCGACCCGCACGGAAACGAGCAAGTCCACGCGATCCGGCTGGCCTTGATTCGCGATCCGCGTCTTGCCGGCGTCGTCAACGATGTCGTCGTCGAATTTGGCACGGCGCGATATCAGGACGTAATGGATCGATTCATTAGCGGACAGGATGTTCCCGACACCGCCTTGCGCCACGTT
Source organism: Vicinamibacterales bacterium (assembly GCA_035259385.1). Lineage (GTDB taxonomy): Bacteria > Acidobacteriota > Vicinamibacteria > Vicinamibacterales > CAVVIG01 > QHWK01. The sequence goes on from DATFWL010000231.1 coordinate 40,524, forward strand.
TGGGAAGACACCACACAGATCGAGTTCGACTGGGACCTGCCCATTTACGAGGAATTCTTCCGTGCGATCCGAGCGGCCAACGCGACGCGGACCACGACGCAGCGGCTGCGGGTCCTGCTGGGCGATCCGCCGATGGATTGGGAGAACATCCACTCGTCACCCGAATACCTGGCGCGCATGTCGCCAGGGAATCGTGACGAGCACGCCGTGGGCGTGATTCGCCGCGAGGTACTGGCGAAGAACCGCCGCGCGCTGGTGATCTACGGAGGGCAACATCTGATGCGCAAGAACGCGAATCCCAATGCCACGGACGAGTGGGCACGTGGGCTGGTTGCGTTGTTGGAGCGTCCGGGAATCACTTCGGTCTTCACGATCGACCCGGAGACCCGAATCCCTCTCGCGACGACTCAGTCCGGCATCACATTGTGGCCAATAGCGTCTCTGGCGTTGCTCAAAGGCACAAAGCTCGGCCAATTGCGCATCACCCCGCCAACACAACGACTTGTTCGTTTCGAGGAACAGTTCGACGCCCTCGACTATCTCGGCCAACCGGCTGACATGACGCAGTCAAGGCTCGCGCAGGTGCGATGTGAAGATCCGGCGTACATGCAGATGCGCCTCGCGCGGCTGTCCTTGCTCAAGCCCCCACCCGGCGCACCGGTGTCGGACATGGGCGATCTCCTGCGACGCGCCTGCGAGAGCCGCTGACAGCTACAGATCGAACCGAGGTGCCCGCTCATCACCTGTCGAGGCCAACGCGCCTTGGTTCCCGGCCAAATTCGCCCCGGTGGAATCCTGGTGTCACCGGATAAGAGGAGATTCGCGTAGACTGCGGGTCCGGTCCACTGAAGGCATGAACCGTTCACCGGCATCGCAAAATTGCTATAAACGAAATCGATGATCTTCAAGATTTCATAAACGCGCCCTGTTCACGGTAGCGTTGTCACCTTCGCCTGGGTTCTCGAACGCGGTTCTGTGCATCGCGCGAGATTTTCCGAACAACTGAGAGTTGTCAAGTGCGACGATGTTAAACAGCGGTGGAGTTGTCCAGCGAAACAAGGTGAATTCTACCGATCACGTCGGTTTGACACGACCCGCTGTGGCTCGTCACAATGATCCTCATCGAACAATCGTTGTTCGAAGCGTCGGGTGAACGAAACGCACTCCGTCAACAACGCGTTCGTTCAAGTGTGTGACGCGATGGAAGGGCGCTCCGCGCCGGCTCCCGGCTGACAACTCGACAACCACAGGGTTGTGAAAGGTGTCCTGAGAGGGACACTCACTCACCTTTTCACAGCAGCGGCTAAACCCAAGACACAGAACGTTCTCGTTCGCGAGGACGGGTATGTCTGCACCCGCCGCGAACAGCGCAAGGCGGCTCGGCGCATAGGTTCACCGAAGGCGTGCAGAGTCCGGACGGCGACGGCATTCCTGCGTAACACGATAAACGCGATCACCTAAACACATGCACCAGCATGCGCCTGGTGCCAAGCGGCGGCATGACACTCTTGACGAGTCGCCACGCTATGGCTTCTCCGGAGCAAGTCTAGAACGCGGTAGCATGCCGACATGAAGGCTGCGCGCATTCACCGCTTCGGCTCACCGGACGTGATCGTCGTTGAGGACATCCCGCGTCCGACTCCGGCGGCGGGCGAAGTGCTGGTGCGGGTTGTCGCGGCTGGTGTGGCTCCGTGGGACGCCCTCATCCGTGAAGGCAAGTCGAAAGTCAGCCCACCACCGCCGTTGACGCTCGGCTCGGACCTGTCCGGTTTCGTGGAGGCGGTCGCACCTGGCGTCAATCAGTTCAATCGCGGCGACGAAGTCTACGGCGTGACGAACCCACAGTTCGTCGGCGCCCACGCTGAGTATGCCGTTGCTGCTGCCGACATGATTGCGCCGAAGCCACGGTGTCTCAGCCATCTTCAAGCCGCCTCGGTGCCAGTCGTGGCAGTCACGGCATGGCAGATGCTTTTCGAGCATGCGAGTCCAGAAGTCGGTCAGACCGTCATGATTCTCGGGGCAGCAGGCAACGTCGGTGCTTACGCCGTCCAGTTCGCGGCGCACGCGGGCGTCCACGTCATCGCGGTCGTGGGATCAAAGGACGTGGCGTTTGTCCGCACGCTCGGCGCGACGGACGTGATCGACTATCGTGCCACCGATTTCGCTGACGTGGGGCAGATCGTGGACGCGGTGATCGATACGGTTGGCGGCGAGACGCGCGACCGTGCGATGGGCGCGCTGAAACCGGGCGGCATTCTCGTCACCGTTGTCTCGACCGAATTCGTCCCCGTGCGTGCGGACGTGCGGACAGCATTTTTCTACGCGGAAGTGACGACCGCGCGGCTCAGCACGATTTCAGGGCTGCTCGAGAGCGGCACCATCATCCCGCAAGTCGGCTCCGTGCTGCCGTTGGAACAGGTGCGTGCTGCGCATGACATGCTCGCTGGTGCGCCGCACGAACGCGGCAAGATCGTGTTGAACGTGGCAGGTTAACCAGCTGTGCAGCGCCGCATCGCCCACGCGGCTGTAGACTGCGCGCCGCTATGCGCGAATACGACTTGATCGCCGACTGGTATGCGTCGGAACGCGTGGATACGACGGTGGACGGCAGCGGCGTTCCGGAAGTGCTGGCGCTCGCCTCATCGATCCGTCCCGGCGGGCGCGTCCTTGATATCGGTTGCGGTCATGGCGTGCCGCTCACGAAGACGCTGTTGGTTTCAGAGCTCCGAGTCGTGGGAATTGACAGCGCGGGCAACATGCTGCGCCGATTTCGCGTCAACTGTCCCAAAACGCCAGCCGTGAATGGGGTTGTGCAAGCCTGTCCATTTGCTGACGGGACATTCGACGCAGCGATTGCATGGGGCGTGATGTTCCATCTGAAGCAACCCGAACAGGTGCAAACCGTCGCGAGCGTGTCTCGCGTGCTCAAGACCGGCGCACCGTTCCTGTTCACGGCAGGCTACCCGGACGTTCTAGACGACAGCGCCGACCACGTTGGGACCATGAACGGCGTCGAGTTCCACTACTATTCGTTCACGAAAGACGGCTACCGGCAGATTCTCGACGAGCACGGATTCACACTGGTTGATTTTCACGCCGACGCGGGCAGGAACGGCTACTACTTGGCTCGCAAGGTGAGATGACGGCTGTGTCAATCACCGTCCGTCCGATGCAAACCGCCGAAGCCCGCCGGTTCCTCGAAGTCCATCACGCATCCGTGCGCGGTCTTGCCGCGAACGACTATCCGCCATCGGTCGTTGAGGCTTGGGCACCACCGATCACCGACGAACAGCTACAGCGTTTCCTTCAGAATCGTGATGGCGAACTCCGGCTCATCGCCGAGCGGGATGGTGAGGCAGTCGGCATCGGTGCGATTGTCGCCGCGAACTCGGAACTGCGCGCGTGCTACGTGCTGCCAAGCGCCGCACGCCAAGGCGTTGGAGCCGCCATCGTCGCCGAAATCGAGCGACGTGCCCGCCAACACGGGTTGCGGGAGTTGCACCTTGAATCGTCGGTCACGGCGGAGCCGTTCTACGTGGCGTTGGGTTATCGCGCCGAACAGCGCGGCGAACACCCGATAGCGCCGGGTGTCGCGATGGCAGCGATCACGATGCGGAAGGGTCTCTGATTACTTCTTGGATCGTTTCCCGAGTAGGCACTTTTGAGAGGGACTCAATGGTTTGTCCATTCGATGAACACAGCCCATCCAACAGCACGGTCGGCGCATTCCTTCGTTTAGTTCCGAGCAGACCCGCTCGACATGTTCGCGTCGGGTCTCCGGCGCCTTGACGGAAATCACCCAACAAATCCACTCATTGCGAGCGAGTGGCGTCAAGCCTTCCCATGTTGCCAAGGCTTTGGGATCGGACGATAGGGATTGTCGCAAATCGTGCGGCAGATCATGTGCCACACCACCTGAATCTTCTTAAGTCATCCCCGCTGCTTCGCTTCGTGCTCCGCCAGCCGCGCTTTCACGATCCGCTTGATAAGCGCAGTCGGCAACGGCTTGTCGAGCGGGAACTGCACGGTGCCCTTTGAAATCTTGAACTCGGCGAGTTCATCCTTGAACTGCGTCAGCACCGACGCACGCGGAAAGAGGCTGACGTGATCGGCGAACGCCGCATACCAGACGAGCACGCCATCTCGCCTGAAGGCGGGCATCCGGTAGCTGATGATTTCCGTGGCGTCACGCGGCAGTACGGTTCGAATCGCCGCGCGCATCTTCGTCAACATGCTGCGTGCCGGTTCCTTCACTCGGGCGAGGTACTCGTCTACGGTCGTTGGCGTGCGTCGGTGCGGCGCGGAATGACTGGTAGACTTCGCTTTCTTCATGGGAATCCGAACGGCGATACCCCGACCGAGCACGATGATGGCTACGGGCGCTGCATGGGACGCTCGTGGACAATCATCCAATTGATGCCGAACCAATCCCGAAGTTGACCAAATCGGCTGGCGAAGAACGTCTCCTGCATCGGCATAAACACTTCGCCGCCGTTCGACAACGCCGAAAAGATTCGCTCCGCTTCAGCGTCGCTTTCGACGGTCAGCGTGAGATACGCGCTCCGCATGGGTTCAGCGTTCGGGATGTCCGCCGCCATGAGTTCGATTCCGCCGATCGAGATGCGTGCATGCAATACGGCGTCCTTCCATTCCGATTTCACGTTCGATTGATCCGGTGCTTGCCCGTGCGTCATCATCATGCCAATCTTCCCGTCCAAGTGCTGCTCGTAGAAGCGGAAGGCTTCCGCACATTTGCCGGCGAAGTTTACGTACGTGTTCATCTTCATCGTCGTCCTCAAGACTGGTGGTAGGGCATTGCGAATCTTGTCCACGCTCTGCTCAACAGTCGAAAGCGCCGTGTCGACTATCAAGACAGCACGGTCCCATTGTCGATAGTCACGCTCAACGACTTCCAGCCACGTCGGCAACCTCAGTCCGCGGACGTCGGTGGTTCTCGTTTCGACACGGCGGCGGTGCTCTTCCGCGTTCGAGCACACCAGTTCGACTTCAAGGATGCCCGCCGAAGCCCGCTCACCAACTTCACGCCACGCTTCACGTGTGATCGGCAGCGGGTTTACAGAATCGGCGATCACTTTTCGTCCGACCGTCAGATTATCCACCGCAATCGCGTACGCACCGCGATAATCTCTATCATCAATCGGCTGTTGAGATGCGTCTGATTCACGAAGCGCTTGTTCAATCGAATCGATGCGAACATGCACGGCTTGGAGTTCACGTGCCAATTCACGTGCAATCGTCGTCTTGCCGGTTCCGGGCAACCCGCTCAGGATAATCAGCACGGCGTGATGGACGGTCTAAACCGCGTGCAAAACCGCCCTGACAATCTCGTCAACGATTACCGGCAGGGTTCGCATCGTCTCGATTTTTCTAGCAGACAGAGCCATGTAGACCGGAAATCGTTCGCGAATGACTGCCTCTTCACTCGCGGCAGAACGAGCGAAAGGACGCGAAAGCTGCCGACGCACCGTCTCTGCAACACAACGCTCACGGTCGAGAGACGGAATCAGAATGAATGTCGTCGGACACTGCTCAACAGCTTGGCGGAGTCTGGCGTAATCGTCGTGAACCTGCGGTGCATAGGTCATGAATCCCGATGACAGCGCGAGAACAGATCGACCGGTATCTTCGTTCAGCAACGACCGACACAGGTGGACGTTCTGATGCGTGTAGGCGTCGTAACCGAATCGCGTGATGTATGTGCTGATATTTCCGACGCAATCGGCAAACCGGCGATCAAGATCCACGAAGGCGATACCCAGCCGTTCGGCAACCAAGGTGCCAACCGTGGTCTTACCAGCTCCGCCGGGTCCAGCCAACGTAATGGGACGCGAATCCATTGTTCCCACGAAATGTCCTTGAGGTATCACGCGATCTTCGTTCGGACCCGCAGAACAACTCCAAGCGCCAGCAGCACGATCCCAACAACCGCGCTCGTCAGATCGACGTAGTGCCCCACGCTGCGCGGTTCGCCCCAACCCATCGCCGGAAACAGGTGCAGGGCTTCGGCAACATGCGTGAGGACCACCACGACGACGAAGAGTGCACCGATGAACAGCAGGGATGACCACGCCGTTCGTTGACGCCAGAACGCTGCCGCCGAATACATCAGCACCAGAGCTACCAGCACAAAGACGACCATCGCTTTGATCACGGTTGCGTTCATCGCGCTAAGACTCGAATTCTAACGAGAAGTGAATCCGGCGCGCTGCTGCTCGATCGCTACGTCGACAGTTAGTCCTTCCATGCATGTGGAACCTGATTGTCTGGATACGTGAACAGCTCAACATGACCGCAATGGTTGCAGACGAATAATTTGGCGCTGCCACGAAAGTCGTTGGTCGCGAAAGCTTCGTAACCGGTTGTCTTCGTATAGACGCCCAATCCGCAGAACCGACACTTCATCGAACGTTTCCTGCTGGGGACCTGCGCCCCGCTTTGAATTGCCGCTAGGATTTCGTCAACGGCAGAAAGCATCTGTACCGCATCAGGAATCTCACACTGACGTTCGTGTTCCACCACGCAACGCCTGAGCAGGTCGTGGACGAAATGAATTCCGCTGCTGTTAGGAAACATCTTTCGGAGGTCATTTTCTTCAGCGTCGAATACCAGAGACGAAGACGCGGCTTGCCTGCGAGCATCGCCCATAGCAACTTGCCGAGGCTATACACATCGAAGTTGGGCTTCACGTCGTCGACTCGCATCCCGAGTGCCCACCCAGGCATCCACGCCCAACTGCCGACGTTTTCGTAGGTATCTGTGATGCGGTCAGCGGCGTCGAGCTTGATCGCGAGACCGCAGTCTCCAAGTACAAGTCGCCCATCGTCACCGATGAAAACGTTCACAGGTTTGATGTCTCGGTGGACGGTCTTGCGTTCATGAAGTTTCGATAAAGCATCGACGAGAGGACCGAAGGCGGTCAATGCCTGTAGTACGTGTCCCTCGTAAAGATCAATGCGGTCGCCCAAAGTGCCGTGACGGAACAGCTCGGTGACGAACCATCGTTCCTCGATATGGTCATCCAAGACGCGCACGAGAGCGGGATGCTGAACGACTTTCAAGGTTTCGATTTCGGTTTTCATTCTGGTGAGCGCGGTCTCTGCATTCACCGCTTGGTCAATTGGAAGCAGCTCCTTTAGAGCGCCCTTCGGATTTGTGTTGGGTGCGACAAGTGGCTTGAGCGCGTTGATGATCTGAAGAGTGGCGCGGAACTTCTCGTCAGCCGGTCCAATAGCATTGACGGTGACGAGCCCTTTCTGAATTGCTGCGACTTCAGTTGACACGTCGACTTTCGGCGCGTCTTCTACCTCATACACAACACCTTGACCGCTTTTTCCGAGCTCGCGCACCACCTTCCAACGGTTGCCGTAGACTTTCGTTTCGTCTGCCATAGGCGAATTCTAGACGCCCGCCTGCTTCGCCTTCCGGCGCGCCGCCCAATAGCGCCGCATCCGTTCGCCGACCTGACCTGCCCCCTTTGATCCGCCACGCATAGAATGAGGTCCTCCGATTCAGAGGAGGACCGATGAAACGGAGCAAATTCACTGAAGAACAGATCCTGGCGATCGTCAAGGAAGGCGAAGCCGGTCGCAAGGTCGCCGACCTCAGTCGCGCGCATGGCATCACCGAGCAGACCTACTACCGTTGGAAGGCGAAGTATGGCGGCCTTGAGCTCAGTGAGATACAGCGGCTGAAGCAGCTCGAGGACGAGAATCGGCGGCTGAAACAGATTGTCGCCGACCAGACGCTCGATATTCAGGCGTTGAAAGCGGTGGTGGGAAAAAAGTGGTAGGCCCCATCGCCAAGCGCGACGCGGTGGGGTGGTTGATCGAGGCGCACGCCCTCAGTTTGCGGCGGGCCTGTCGAGTCGTGGGGCTGAGCACGGCGACGTGGCGCTATCAGCGTCGCGGGCGCTGCGACAACACCGAGCTGCTGGCGAGGCTCCAGGCGCATGCCGCGGTTCGCGCCCGCTACGGGTATCGTCGGCTCCACACGCTGGTTGCGCGGGAAGGCATCGTCGCGAACCACAAGCGCGTGCATCGCCTGTATCGCGAAGCAGGCCTTCAGGTCCGGCGCCGACGGCGCAAACGCCTCACGCGGGCGGACCGCGTGCCGTTACCCCGGCCGAACGGTCGGGGGGAGCGCTGGTCGATGGATTTCATGGCCGACACGTTGGCCGATGGCCGCCCCTTCCGCACGCTCAACATCGTGGACGATTTCACGCGCGAGTGTCACGTGATCGAGGTCGCACGGTCGCTGCCAGGCGCGCGCGTGGTCCGGGTCCTCGACCAGTTACACGCGCTTGTCGGCCTGCCGAAGCAGATTGTCCTGGACAATGGTCCCGAATTCGCCGGGCGCGCCCTCGATACCTGGGCCTATGCGCGCGGCGTCGATCTGTGTTTCATCCGCCCGGGCAAACCGATCGAAAACGCGTACATCGAAAGCTTCAACGGCAAATTCCGGGATGAATGCTTGAACGAGCATTGGTTTCTTAGCCTGGCCGACGCCCAGGCCAAGATCGAAGCGTGGCGCGTCGATTACAACACGGTACGTCCCCATAGTGCACTTGCCGGGGACACGCCGACGCACTTTGCCGCGATCACTGCGGGGGCTCGGCGGAGGATACCGGCTCGCTCTCAAGAAGACGAAAAACCCGAGGACCTCTCACTATCCGTGTAGCGGCCAAAGGGGGCAGGTCAGACCGCCTTCCGCGCTGCTGCTGACATGCGCCGCGGTTTCCGGCGTGGAGTGCCCGAATTGTGGGCAAGCGCCGGGTTCGAATTGTTCGACGCACGGCGGCTCCGGGCAGTCAGCGTCCGCAAGTGCGGGAACTGCCGCATCAGCGACGCGATTTCATCCCGCAGTTCCCGGTAGCGGACTTCAGCGCCGCGCTCGGCGAAGGCGAGGATGTGGGCTGAGGGTCGGGGCATGTCGTGTCGTCTCCGCTGCTGGTTGTCGCGCACCGTCGTGGTGTACTGTCCAGCTTTCCGCCGCATTCCATGCGAAAGCGCACAAGCGTGCCGCGTATCAGTTCGGCGTGGCTCTCGGCATCCCGGTGATGATGGTCTGAATCGCCGCGACGTTCGACATGACGCCGTAAAATTCACCGACGTTGCCAGACTTCGGATCGAAGTTCTTCATCAGATTCATGATCCCATTCAGTGCCTTCAGGATGTCCGCCACTTGCTCACGATTCAAGGTGATGCTGTCGCTCGTCATCTCACCCTCTCAGTGCCTTTAACCGAACGTCACGGTCGCATCTGCCCACACACCAGCGCCATCATCGCCTGCTGAAGCGGAAGATCACTTCAGCATAGTGATGCTGACCATGCGGCCTTCGAGGTATGCGTTTCCGTCAGTTCCACGCTCGAATACCAACGTTGTCGGAACCTCTGTTTCTGGAAGTTCGTGAGCCTCGACCCAATATGAAAAAAAGAATTCCACTTCCGGCCCGAATCCTTCCTCTCTATTGGAGAGTACGCGGGTTACGACCGCCTGCCGCTCTGGCGCAGGGCCGTCCGACAATATGTTGAACGTGAAACGTTGCCCTACCTTGATTTCAGATTGCATTTGAACTCCTCGCATCCTCAGCTTCCGATCATTGATGCAGACAACACCCGTGCAGCTCAGCGTGGGAGATACCGCCATTCTCGATCCGTGAAGACCGTGTCCCGCCGACCGGGCGTCGCCACGTCCATCGTCCTTGCAGCTGCCGGAAGAGGGAAATCAAGACAGAGGCGCTCGCTCTTCCTTCGAAAGGATCAGGGCCGCCTCGATAGTACCGCGCCAAGCAGGAAGACGGCACGGAACCGACCATTTCAGAACGAATAATGGGACGACAATAGGACAGGACGGGGAGGCGGACGATGAAGGCGATCGTGGTGACGGACCAGGCTGCGGGAACGGCCGGGATGACGCTCGTGGAGCGGCCCGAGCCGCAGGCAGCGATAAACGACGTCGTCGTTCAGGTCCATGCGTCGGGATTCGTCCCGACGGAACTGACCTGGCCCTCGACGTGGACCGATCGCGTCGGCCGTGACCGAACACCGTCGATTCCTGGCCACGAACTGGCCGGAGTGGTCACCGCCCTCGGCTACGGCGCGACGGGGCTGTCGGTGGGACAGCGGGTGTTCGGCCTCGCGGACTGGTATCGCGACGGCACACTCGCCGAGTATGTGGCGATCGAGGCACGGAACCTCGCGCCGCTCGCGGGGGACGTCGACTTCACGGTGGGCGCGAGCCTGCCGATCTCGGGCTTGACCGCGTGGCAGGCACTGTTCGAACACGGTCGCCTTCGGGCTGGGCACAGCGTCCTCGCGCACGGCGCGGCGGGCGCCGTCGGATCAATGGTGACGCAACTCGCACGAGAGGCCGGCGCCTACGTCATCGGCACCGGACGCGGTGCCGATCGTCAGGCGGTGCTCGACTTCGGCGCGAAGGAGTTCGTCGACCTCGAGAACGATGTCCTCGAAGAGGTTGACCGAGTCGATCTGGTGGTGGATGTCATCGGGGGCGACATCGGCAAGCGGTCCGCCGACCTGGTTCGAGCCGGAGGAACCCTGGTATCTATTGTTGGACCGCCCGAGGCGCGTCCCGCCGACGGCCTAGCGATCGACTTCGTTGTCGAATCCGATCGTGCCCAACTGAGTGAGATCGTCCGGCGGGTGCGGGACGGACGGCTGCGGGCAAACGTCGGCAACCTCTCGCCCCTCGAGGATGCCGTCGCCGCCTTCAACCCGACAAAGCGAATCAGGGGGAAGACGATCATCCGCGTTGGTCCGTGAGCCGTACCTGACGAGTACTAAAGCGTACTGGGTTGCACGCGGCAAGTGCCCGACTTGATTGTGATAGGAATGTGATACTTGAGGCTCAAAACCTCGAAAAGCATCGAGGTTTACAGACGCACACCGCGTGATAGTTTCGGAGGGTCAAGTCGCTGATCGAGTGACTTTGCGCCACTTTGAAGCGCGTCAGTGCGGCTGGCGAGCTTCGTTTTCCAAGCGTGCTCCTTCAACCACTCGGACATCTCTCCGCTTTTAGAATCATCAACTTACGGGCGCAGCCGAGACGATCACCGGGCGAATTGTGTAAGACCTCCGAATGCACGGCGCGTTTCAGTATAGTCTGCGAGTTGCTACTTTCGTATTGTCAACCGGATTCAGAAGGGCTACCAACGATCGCGTCTGCGCCGCTAAATCAACGACTCGATGCCGTCGGCGATATGTCTCAGCCGGACGTGCAGAGGCAATCGTCGCTTAACGGTTGACGCGCTACCGAGCGGGCAAAGACTGGCGAGTCAGCGACAGCGCTAGATGCTCCCCCAGCGCTTGCCACCGCGCTTTGACCATTCGCATCGCCTCATCGAAGCGCGGATCCGATCGGAGGTTGGCCAGGAACGAGTCGCGCGTCGAGAGAAGCGGGTAATTGATGAAGCCGAGCGCAACCGCCGTTCGCACCCACCGAATTGCGTCGTCGGTGCGCCCGATGAGCGAGTAGCCATCCGCGAGGAACAGCGCGAGATACTCCGTCCAGGACGCGGCTTGCCCCAATTGCGGCGTGACCTGTCGAAGGGCCCCTTCGGCGTCTCCTTGGAGGGCTCGGCTCATGAAGAGGCTCACGGAGCCATAGCGTTGTCAGGCAGCGCCGCCCCCTCCGCCTCGAAGACGGCGATTGCTTCCTTGCGCGCATTAGCGAGCGCCAGGTAGTACGCCGCGTAGACCCTCGCCGGATTGCCCCGATCCGTGAGCTGGAATATGCGTCGCGCGGCATCCACGGCGTCGTCAAGCCGCCCGGCACTGAAGTGCCGCCACGCCCATTGCGCCCAGTTTAGAGGATGAAGCGGATCCACGCGCAGCGACGCCTCATACACGGGCCGTGCCGACTCGGTGTGTTCCTGACCTGCACTGAGGTAATGACGAATCAACTCGTTCAGGACCATGGCATCGCCTGGCTTCTGCTCGTGTGCGGCTTGAAGATCACGTAACGCACTCTCCATGTCGCCGCGTTTCGATGCGACCAGTCCGCGAAGGAAGATGCCGACATAGTTCTGAGGATCCTGCTCGAGGGCGCGGGCGGCGTATACGGCGGCTTCGTCGAGGTAGCGGTCCTCGGCGCGAATCGAAAAGTTGAGGTAGTATCACGAGACCATACCCCGGGTGGCGAGCAGCAAGGAGTTCTCGCCAATGAGCGACAACCCGGCGTCCACCAGTTTCTGCGCACGGTCCAACCCGTCGGCAGTAAAGCGATACACTTCGTGGCGGGCCCGCAGGTAGCAGTCATACGCCGCCACGTTGTCAATCGGCCGCTTGGCGATGCCCCGCGCTTCGGCGTCCGTCAGCCGTAGCTGCAGCGCGTTGACAATCTTCCGCGATATCTCCTCCTGGATCGCGAACACGTCCTCGATGCTGCCCGAGTATTTCTCGGCCCACACGTGCGAATCGTTCTCGGCGTCGATGAGCTGGGCGGTCACGCGCAGGCTCGTTCCAGCCCGGCGGACGCTACCTTCGAGCAGGTAGCGGACATCCAACTCTCGCGCGATGGCTCGAAGGTCCTTATTCGTGCCCTTGAAGTGCATCGCGGAGGTCCGGGAGATCACGCGCAACGGGCGAATCACTGACAGGTCGGCGATGACTTCTTCCGTCAGACCGTCGGCGAAGAACTCGTTCTCCGGATCGGGGCTGAGATTTCCAAAGGGCAGGACGGCGATCGAGGGTGAGACGTCGAGTTGTGCTTTCGTCTCGATCGCAGGCGAACGGGGTGTGACGCTCACGTCACCGGCAGGGTTGAGGCCTGCCTTGCGCAATCCCTCGATCAATCGTTCGACCAGCTCCGGCGGGTACCACTTCGCAAACTCCTCGCGGGCGATCTGGGGGAAGTCGGGCTTGAGAGCCAACACCTCCCTTACGCTGTCTTCGGCCGCCGCGCGTTCTCCCAACTGGCCGCACACGGCCGCGTGCAGTGACTGCGAGAAGAACTGCCCCGGCATCACGGCCTTGAGGATGAAGGGGCGCGCTGTCACGTAGTCGGCCTTGCGATACGCGTCGAGGAACGGAAGGGCCCAGTACCACGCCGGGTGATGCGGATTGAGATGCCGCGCCTTCTCTGCCAGCTCGCAGCCTCGCTTCCAGTCGCCGGCAAACGCCAGCAAGTGGCCCAGGTACTCCATGCTGGACCCGTCCATCGGGTTGAGCGCGAGGGCTCGCTCGGCCGCGATGCGAAAAGCATCGAACTCCTTGCGGAAGAAAAGCGCCTGCGCCATCGCGAGCTGCGCGTAGTGACTCGAGGGCGCGGCCGCCACCGCCTGCCGCGCGGCCTGCAGGGCCCGCCCGAGCGGATCGGGCAAGGCATTGAACCCGAAGCGATGTTCCTCGCCGTACAACATCGACAGCATCGCCCAGATTTCGGCATTGCCTGGCGCCTGCTGAACCGCCCGCTCTAGAGCGGACCGCGCGGCGGCGTGCTCTGCGGGAACGACGCGCTCGTAGTAGCCGAAGCCGCGCAGCAGCGCCTCATAGGGAGTCAGCTGATCGAGCGGCTTGACACGAATCGCCTCGCTCATGCTGTGCGGCAGGACGCCGTACCAGTCGGCAACGGTCGACACGATGCGAGGCACCAGGTCGTCTTGCAGCGCGAAGGTCGCCTCGGGGCTGAAGGGGCGGTCGTATGTTTCGGCCCACAGATGCGCGCCGGTCGTCGCATCCACCAGCTGCACCGCCACGCGCAGCGTCGAGCCGGTCTGGCGCAGGCTCCCCTCCATCACGTAGCGCGCGCCAAGCTCCCTGCCCACCGTGCGAATGTCCACGGCTTCGCCGCTGAAGCGCTGCGCGGAGCTGCGCGATACGACGCGGAGATGGGAGAACCGCATGAGGCCCATGACGATGTCCTCGCCGAGGCCGTCGGCCAGCGCTTCGAGGTCGGCATGCGCGCCACGGTGCCTGAATGGCAGTACCGCCACCCAGAACCCTTCGTCCGCGCGACTCGTTCCGGACGGTGTCACTCCCACCGATGGCCGATCCGAAGACAAGGGGACGGTGAGACCTTTCAGCTCTTGAAGGAGGTCGGCGACTTCGATCGCAAGGTCCCTGGTGGACTGGAAGCGTCCGGCCGGATCCTTCGCCAGACACCGGTCGATCACACGCTGCAGTGCCGCGGTCCCGACTCGGCTGACGTCCTTCACCTGCGGCGTCGGCGCGTAGACAACCTTATGCAATGAATCGAGAGCATCTTCGCCCTCGAACGCCGTGTGTCCGGTGGTCGCCTCGAACAGTAGACAGCCGAACGAAAAGATGTCTGATCGGTGATCGATCTCGTGTACGCGTCCGCTGGCCTGCTCAGGGGACATGTATCCGATCGTGCCGAGCACCATGCCGTTCGTCGAGTGGTACCTCGTTCCGATCGTTTTGTCCGACTCCGCCTGGTCGATGCCGAGCGGCCCTCGCGATTCGACCAGTTTGGCCAGGCCGAAATCGAGGATCTTGGCGTAACCGTCGCGCGTGATCATCACGTTGTCGGGTTTGAGATCGCGGTGCACGATACCGGCGTGATGCGCCCTGGCGAGCCCTTCCGCCACCTGGGCGAGGTAGCCGACGAGCACCACCAGCGGCTCTCCGGAGTGATGGAGTTTTTCGCGGAGCGTCACGCCGTCCACGTACTCCATCGCGATGAAGGGCGTGCCCTCGCTGTCGCCGATCTCGTAGATGTTCGCGATGTTGGGATGATTGAGCGCCGCGGCCGCTTTTGCCTCGCGGACAAAGCGCTCCATCCGATCAGGATTCGTCGCGACGTCGGCAGGCAGGACCTTCAGCGCGACTTTCCGATCGAGTTTCGTGTCCTGGGCCAGATACACGGCGCCCATACCGCCGGCCCCGAGCATGGCGCTGATCCTGTAGTGTTTGAGGGTGCGGTCGATCATAAGGGCGCGTGGGCTCAACTACTCTAATGCGCACGGCCCGTCGTGAGCGAGTGTTTCCGATCACGATCACCCATCGATGCACGACGGCTCTCACCCGCTCAGGCTCAGAGCACAGCGCCAGCGATGCTCTACTTTACTCGCCGCGATCGACGCCTCTTAGGCATTGAATGGAGGTCGGATCAAGGCTTGTCGGGATCCGTCGGGTGAACCACCAACTCGAACGAGCGGCCGTCGCGGAGTCGAACGGCTGCAAAGTGACGCACGTCGCGCGTCGCCAGGCGACGGATGCCGAGCGACTCTGCGAGCGCCACGACCGAACCGTCGACGAGGCCCAGGCCGAGGTCCGCGAAGCGCCGGTCCACTTCCATGGCACGTGAGAGCTGGCCGACGGTCGGCGCCGCGTAAGTGAAGGCGCCGCGCGCGACATCCTGCATCAACACCTGCATCGCCCGGCGCTCGTCGCGAAGGAAGTAATCGACCTCGGCGAGCACGAGACCAGGAACGTAGCGAGTGCGTGCCTGATTAATGGCGATGCGAAACCGCCGGTGGTCGGGCGCGCTCTCGACCAAATAGTCGATGAGAGCCCCGGTGTCGCAAATGAGCGCAGCGGCGCTACCGGCCGGCACCAAACAGCTCGCGCTCGTCGCCGCGCTCTCTCAGCTCACCGACGCTGCCGGCGCTTCGCGGCTTGGGATGGCGGCGGTACTGCTCGAGCACGAGAGCGAGGTGCTGTCGGATGAATTCCGAACGCGAAATCCCACGGTCGCGAGCGGCCCGCGAGAGCAGCCGGTCGTCCTTCGGATCCAGGGCGATGGTGGTGGCTTTCTTCCTCGAGAGTGCCATAGAAGTAATATGACTCGATGAGAGATGGCCGTCAAGCCTCGAACACGCGTCCGCGAAGCGGAGGCGTCGCTAATTCGAACCGGGGACTGTGTAGAAACTGTGTAAGGTGGGCCGGGAATCGACAACGAATACCGACGAACAACGAGTCACACCGAGGAGCATCTTGGAAGCGCAAATCGTTGATCCGAGTATGCAACGACGTGTGTCGCTGTGGCTCGGTGAGACTCGCCAGAATTGCTTTCCAAGCGTGCTCGTTCAACCACTCGGACATCTCTCCGCTTTAGAATCAATGACTTCCGAGCGGTCGAGTACGAATTATCGCACACCCTCGTGCGCGTGAAGAGTCGTTTCGATCTTCCATGGATGCAACGAATTGAAATGACCAGAACGGTCTCAGGTCGCGAAACTGTGTGAGACCTCGAAGCGATTGCCGAGACTCTTTGCCTCCTCCATCTGACGAGTGTGTATTTGTCGGTGAACGACTGGTGCCTTCCGTCGACGCCACATTTGCCTTGTGATTTGTGCCTCTGACGCTGACACCCCGCGGCCATCTGCTGCTCACGTCTGACGAGCACGCGCCCTCGCTCGACACGGCGTTCGTGCGCGGATCGGGCCACGGAATCCTGGAGCTCGGTTCGACAGAAGTCGGCACACCACTCGCGCCGGACCTGAGCTATTGGCGCGATTTCGGCGCGCGCTTCGTCACCGCGGTCTGCGCGCATCACCACGTCGATCCGGCGGCCGCAATCGATCCGCCCGCCCGCGCTGATCTCGACGCTCTCGCGAAGGCCGCGCCGCCGATGACCGGCGTCGAATACCTCACCGCCGACGTGCTCCAGTCGCTCTGGCTCGAAATGACCGCCGCGCTCCACGCGGACCTCGATGCAGCCGGGCTCTCGGTGCAAGCCTTCCTTCGTCGCAAGAATCCCGCGTGGAATGTTGTCGGACGTGTGCACTTCAACCTTGCCGAGAATCGAAAAGACGACGAGGCGCCGTTCGCGTTCCTGGCGACGTACACGACCGAATTGTCCACTCGCGGGAAAGAGCAGCACCTGCCGCTGGGGCGAGCGCTCAGCGAGTACGCCGGCGCCGCGAACAGGTCCCGGTTGCTCTCCCTCTTGCTCCCGGTGCAGCGGGCCGCCGCGCAATGCGCATGGCTGAAACAGCTGGTCGACGCGCGCGAAATCTATCATCCGTTGCGCTGGACGCCGTCGGAAGCGCTGCAGTTGCTGACAGACGTGCCCACACTCGAAGCGGCCGGCATCGTCGTCCGCGTACCGGGCGCGTGGCGCGCCAACCGTCCCGCGCGTCCGCGCGTTACCGGAACGGTCGGCGCCAAGCCGCCCGCAGGACTCGGCGCAGCGGCATTGCTCGACTTCAAGATGAGCGTCAGCCTCGACGGCGAGACGCTGACCGACGCCGAGATCGAGCAAGTGCTCGCGGCGTCCAACGGATTGCACTTCATCCGAGGGCGCTGGGTGGAAATCGATCGCGCACGCCTGCATGAAATGCTCGAGGAGTTTCGATCGGTCGAGGCGGCGGCGCGGACGAACGGTCTCACGTTCGCCGAGGCCGTACGGCTGCTTGCCGGCGCGAACGTTCCTGGCGATCTCGTCTCGTCCGAAACGCCTGACTGGTCCGCCGTCGTCGCAGGGCCGTGGCTGTCGAAGACGCTCGCGGAGTTGCGCGATCCCGATGAGCTCGCGACGCTCGATCCCGGCGACGAATTGAAGACCACGCTTCGGCCGTATCAGCGGACAGGCGTGCAGTGGCTGCACAAGCTGTCCACACTCGGACTGGGCGCCTGCCTCGCCGACGACATGGGTCTCGGCAAGACCATGCAGGTGCTGGCACTGCTGCTGATCGTGCGCCGGCGCGCCGCACGGGACGAGAACCGGCGCGCGAGCATTCTCGTGGCGCCGGCGTCGCTCCTGGCAAACTGGGCGGCCGAGATCGCTCGCTTCGCGCCGGGATTGACGGCCATGATCGCGCATCCATCCGCGATGACGACCGCCGACATGCAAGCGATCGATCGCGAGCGTACCGCCTCGGTCGATCTCGTGATCACGAGCTACGGCACGTTGGTGCGGGCGCCACAGCTGGCCTCGCTGCCATGGCGGCTGGCCA
Source organism: Vicinamibacterales bacterium (assembly GCA_035259385.1). Taxonomy (GTDB): domain Bacteria; phylum Acidobacteriota; class Vicinamibacteria; order Vicinamibacterales; family CAVVIG01; genus QHWK01. The sequence continues at coordinate 58,423 of DATFWL010000231.1, forward strand.
TCCTGGACGAAGCCCAAGCGATCAAGACGCCAGGCGCGAAGCAGACGCGTGCGGTCAAGCAGATCGACGCCACCGCGCGCATCGCACTGACGGGGACGCCGGTCGAGAACCGGCTCGGCGATCTGTGGTCGATTTTCGACGTCATCAATCCCGGCCTGCTCGGATCGCCGAAAGCATTCGCGACGTTCAGCAAGCGGCTGTCGAAGGCGCCGCAGAACCCGTACGGACCGCTGCGGTCGCTCGTCCGCCCATATATCCTCCGGCGTCTGAAGACCGACCGATCCGTCATCGACGATCTGCCCGACAAGACCGAGATCAAGGCGTATTGTTCACTCACGCGCAAGCAGGCGTCGCTCTACCAGCAGGCCGTCTCCGACCTCGGCCGCGATCTGCAACAGGCGGACGGCATGAAGCGACGAGGAGTCGTGCTCGCCTCGCTCATGCGGCTCAAGCAGATCTGCAACCATCCATCCCAGTGGCTGGGCGACGACTCATGGATCGAAGCGGACAGCGGCAAGTTCGGGCGGCTCCGCGAGCTCGCCGAGGTGATGTCAGACAAGCAGGAGAAGGTGCTGGTATTCACGCAGTTCCGCGAGACGACGGCACCGCTCGCGTCGTTTCTCACCTCGGTGTTCGGGCGCGAAGGGCTTGTGCTTCACGGGGAGACGCCAGTGGCGAAACGAAGGTCGCTCGTCGACCGGTTTCAGGAGGATGAGCTCCTGCCGTTCTTCGTCATCTCGCTCAAAGCCGGTGGCGCCGGCCTCAACCTCACGGCCGCCTCACAGGTGATCCATTTCGATCGCTGGTGGAATCCGGCCGTTGAGAACCAGGCGACCGATCGCGCGTTTCGCATCGGCCAGACGAGGAACGTGCTGGTTCACAAGTTCGTGTGCCGCGGCACCGTCGAGGAGAAGATCGATGAACTCATTGACTCCAAGCGCAGACTCTCCGACGATCTCCTCGGCGGCGGTGGAGAGGTACTCCTGACCGAAATGCGCGACGATGAGTTGCTGAAGATGGTCGCGCTCGACGTGCACACCGCGCTCGGGGAATGAGATGGCGTTCTCGAACAACTTCTACTACGGCTTCAAGGACTACGTCTCCGTTGCGGAGCGCCGGCAGCAAGCCGCGCGCGCGTTGGCGAAGCTGAATAAGAAAGGGCGCAAGACCGCGCCCATCGTGATCGACGGACGCAAGATCGCGACGACGTTCTGGGGCAAGGCGTGGTGCGACAACCTGGAACGCTACAGCGACTACGCGAATCGCCTGCCGCGCGGCCGATCGTACGTGCGCAACGGCACCGTCGTCGATCTGCAGATAGCGCCGGGTGTCGTGAAGGCGCTCGTCAGCGGCTCGGAGTTGTACACGGTCAAGATCGATGTGGGATCGGTCGCCCGCGCCCGCTGGCAGTCGATTCGCACCGACTGTTCAGGCGCGATCGACTCCGTGATCGAACTCTTGCAAGGTCGTCTGTCGGACGCAGTGATGGCGCGGCTCTGCGACGAAGAGACGGGGCTGTTTCCATCGGCGGCCGACATCGCGTTCTCGTGCAGTTGTCCGGACTTTGCGTCGATGTGCAAACATGTCGCCGCCGCGCTGTATGGGATCGGCGCGCGGCTCGACGTTCAACCCGAACTGCTATTCACTCTGCGTCAAGTCGCCCACGAGGATTTGATCGCGAAGGCTGGTGCCGATCTTTCGGTGTCCGCGCCGGCGGGCACGAAGGTGCTCGCGGAAGAGGACCTCTCGGCGATGTTCGGGATCGAGATCGCCGCGACGGTCGGGGAGTCGGCGCGGCACGTGGCGAAGAGCGCGGCCAAACATGCGCGCGCCAGGCCTGTAGCGAAACCGAAATCTGCGTCCGTACGCATTGCCAAATCGCTGTCGGCGGCAGCGCGAATCCGCGCGACGAAGCCACGCTCGCCCCTGGCCCTGAAGCGCGCGATCGCGAAGCAGTTGAAAAGTCGCCGCGAGGAAATTCGGCGATCGAGAAAGCCGTGAACGGATGCCCGTCCGGCGCCGAGACCGGCGATCAGTCGAGCCAGTTCTCGACCTTCAGGCCTTGCACTCGGCTGAACTCCGTCACGTTCGCCGTGACGCAGACCGCGCGGAGCGTTCGAGCGTGCGCCGCGATGAGCAGGTCATTCGCTCCGATCGGCGTCCCCAGTTTCTCGTGCGCCGCTCGAATCTCCGCGTAGTGCCTGTCCATGCCTGGCTCGAGCGGCAACACCGCGATCGCGTCGAGTACAGCCTCGACCTGCCGGCTCAATCGCTTCGAGCCTCGCTTTGCCGCGCCGTAGCGCAGCTCGCAGGCGACGACGATGCTGGTCACGACACGATCCTCATCGACATCGGCGAGCCTGTCCGCGATGCGCCCCTGGGGGCGTCGAATGAGGTCGGACAGTGTGTTGGTGTCGAGCAGGTACGGCCGCCCGGGCATCTCAGATCTCTACCGGTTCAGGAGCAGGCCGATCGATCGATGGGAACGTCTCCTCGAGTGGCTTCAGCTTGGCAAGCACCGTACGCAGGGATCGCCTCGCCACAGGTTCGAGCACCAAGCGGCGTCCTTCCTTCCGCAGGATCGCCTCCCGACCGGGTAGTTCCAGCTCTCGAGGGATTCGGACGGCCTGATTGCGGCCATTCTTGAATAGTCGAACCAGCCGTTCCGTTTCCATCCACCCTCCTCTGAGCATATGCCTAGCATATGCTACCGCGGTCGACCGTTCGTGGCAAACCGAACCGGCGCACATCGGGCGCGCCGGCAGACTGCGCCCGGAAGTCATTTCGGAAACTGTGTAGAAACTGTGTAAGGTGAGACCCGAAACCGTCGACGAACACCGCGATTTACGGCGTCACATCGGAGAACATCGTGTAGTGGGAAGTCGTTCAATCGATTCCGCGTTGGAGTGCTTCGGTGCAGCCCGAGGAGGGTCGCCGCCAGTGCTTTCCAAGCGTGCTCCTTCAACCACTCGGACATCTCAGTTTCGAGTGCGCCAGAACGGACGACTTCGAGCACCACACGAACTCGTGGATCGAGCGCTGGATCAAGGACGACGAGATCGCCGGCACGTGCCGCTCGTCCTGACGACTTGGAGGAGCTTGGGCTCGCTTCCACCGCCGCTATCATTGCGAGAGCGCGCCAGATTCGCCTGCCCTCGCCG
>DATFWL010000232.1:0-4184 GCA_035259385.1 Vicinamibacterales bacterium
TATGCGATCTACGTCGGCGCGGATGCGCAGGGTACCGGCACATCGGGTTCCAACGTTCATGCCGAGATTCACGGAAACACGGTGCCGACCCCCGCGACTGGCGCGTGCGATACGCAGTGCGCCGCGACGGTCGGAATGATAGTCTACGAAACCGTCAGTGGCGCCACCGGGACGAGAAGCGGAACGCTGTTCCAGACCGGCGCCGGTGGAAGCGTCAGCAACGAGATCGCCACCACGAACACCGGCACCGCGGGCAAGACCTGCAGCTTCGTGAATGGCGGTACGCTCACGCTGAGCGCCACTCCGCCGGTCACTGTGGCCCGTCTCTCGATGCCTCACCTCGTTCCGGCGGCGGCGATGGCTCACTCGGTCTTCGCGGCCGGGCGCTCGGGCGCGCCGGCACTGCCGCCCGTCGCGTTCATCGCGATTCCAATGCGCCGCTGGTCGGCGCGTGGTGTGACGGTCACAAAGGAGGGCCTTGATGGCTGAGCCGTTTTTGTCAGAGATCAGGATCATGAGCTTTGGATTCCCGCCAAAGGGGTGGGCGCTGTGCAATGGGCAGTTGCTGCCGATCAACCAGAATCAAGCGCTGTTCTCGCTGCTCGGCACGACCTACGGCGGCGACGGCCGGACCACTTTCGGGTTGCCGAACCTCCAGGGCCGCGCACCGCTTCACATGGGAAGCGGACACACGCTCGGTGAGTTGGGCGGCGAGCAGGCCCACACGCTTTCCATCTCGGAATTGCCGCAGCACGTGCACTCGCTCGCGGCGACGAGCAGCACCGGCACGCAGCCGGTGCCGGTCAGTGCCCTCTCAGGTGTAGCGGCCGAACAGCCGTATCTTCCACCTGACAATAACCTGACGGCGCTCAATCCCGCGACCATCAGCACGGTCGGTGGCAGCCAGGCGCACCTCAACATGCAGCCGTTTCTGGTACTGAATTTCTGCATCGCCCTTCAGGGCATTTTCCCGAGCCAGACCTAGCAAGGAGTCGATCGATGGCACAACCTTATGTGGGGGAAATCCGGATGTTTGCCGGCAACTTCGCGCCGGCCGGCTGGATGTTCTGCGAGGGCCAGCTCCTGCCGATCTCGGAGAACGAAACCCTGTTCAATCTGATCGGAACGACCTACGGCGGCGACGGCCAGTCCACTTTCGCGCTTCCGGACCTCAGAGGGCGCGTCCCGATTCATTTCGGCAGCGGATTCACGCTCGCCGAGACGGGCGGCGTCGAAAGCGTCACGCTGACGGTGGCGCAGATGCCGGCCCATACGCACGCCCTGCTGGCGACGACGAGCCTCGCGAATCAGACCAATCCGCTGAACAATACCTACGCCCAATCGCTGTCGGTGTCGTTTTTCAACGCGGCGGCACCGAACGCACAGATGGCCACCAACGCCATGTCGCCGGTGGGCGGCAGCCAGCCGCACGATAATTACCAGCCCTACCTGTGCGTGGATTTCATCATTTCCCTGTTCGGGATCTTCCCGTCGCAGACGTAAGGAGAAGAGGCGCCCATGGATCCGTTTGTCGCTGAAATTCGAATCTATCCGTTCAACTTTGCGCCCAAGGGCTGGGCCTTTTGCGACGGTCAGCTGTTGCCGATCTCGCAGAACACGGCGCTGTTCTCGCTGCTCGGCACCACCTACGGCGGGGACGGCAAGTCGAACTTCGCGCTGCCGAACATGCAGGGCAATGCGCCGATGCATCCGGGTCAGGGCCCGGGGCTGTCGCTACACGATCTCGGCGAAACGGGCGGCACTCAGACAGTCACCTTGCTCGCATCCGAAATGCCGTCGCACGCGCACAACGTGATGGCCCAGGCATCGGTCGGCAATCGCACGACGCCGGCGGGCAACGCGATCTCGCGCGTGACGGGTTCGACGCCGTTTGTTCCGTCGTCGGCCAACCCTCCGGTCATCAGCATGGCGGCCAGCGCGATTTCACCGGCCGGCGGCGACCAGCCGCACAACAACATGCAGCCGTATCTCACGCTCAATTTCTGCATCGCCATGCAGGGGGTGTATCCGCCGCGCACGTAGGGTGAGACGTCGCGCGGTAAAGCCGCAGGGGAAAGCAACCGCAGAGAACGCAGAGCACGCAGAGTCGTTCTGATCTCAGTACTGAGATCTCCGATCTCTGCGAACTCTGCGATCTCCGCGGTTGCTTTTCCAATTCCGCCGGACCAGCAACGGGAAAGCAACCGCAGAGAACGCAGAGCACGCAGAGTCTTTGGATCTCAGTCTCGAGATCTTCAATCTCTGCGAGGTCTGCGATTCGGTTGCTTTTCTGGCAGCGTCGTTTAATCTCAGTCTTGAGAATTCGTAACTCTGCGATCTCTGCGATCTCCGCGGTTGCTTTTCACGTGAAGACCGCCTCGCAGATCATCCCCGCCGGCGCCCGTCCAATCGGCACTGTCGCGACGCCGCGGACCCGAAACAGCATCTCGTCCTGACGTCGGTGTGACGCCGGACGCGTCCACAGCGGTGGAGAAATGGTCCCCGCGACAGCGGCAACGGACGCGGTGCGACTGGAACGATTGGGATGCCTTGCCTACATGACCACTTCTGGTCATAATATGACCATGAGGCAGGTGCGGATTGCCGAACTGAAAGCGCGGCTCAGCGAGTACTTGCGGGCGGTTCGACGAGGCGAGACGATTGCCGTACTCGACCGTGACACGCCGGTCGCTCAAATCGTGCCGGTCCGCGACCGGACAGCTCTGCGAGTCCGCAAGCCCGCACCAGGCACGCCGTCGCCGAATCGTGTGTCGCTTCCCGAACCTCTGAGAGGGCGGTTTGACGTCGTCCAGCTGCTGCTGGAAGAGCGACAACCGCACCGATGATCGCGTACGTCGACTCCTCGGTATTGCTGCGAGTGGCGCTGCGTCAACCTGACGCGTTGCCCGAATGGCGACACATACAGCGGGGCGTCTCGAGTGCACTGATTGCGACGGAGAGCCTCCGGACACTCGATCGCCTTCGGCTCAGGGCCAGGCTGCCCGACGCGGACGTGGCGAACCGACGCGCCACAATTCTTCGGCTCATCGAGTCCTTGGAACTCGTGGACATCGATGTCGTGGTACTCGAGCGCGCGGCGCAACCGATGCCGACCGAAGTCGGCACCCTCGATGCGATTCACCTGGCGACGGCGCTTCTCTGGAGAGAGATGTCGCGCGCAGACCTCGTCATGGCAACGCATGACGGAGCGCTCGGGCTGGCGGCTCAGGCTCATGGCCTCCACGTGATTGGGGTGTCCTGACCACGTCGCCGGGGCTGCGTTCCGGCTCCTCCCTCGTTCCGAGGCACGAAGCACCTTCGTCCAACTGATTCTTCGTGCGCCTTCGTGGCTTCGTGATTACGTGGTCACGTCACGTGAACACCGCCTCGTAGATCATTCCGTCTGCGTCTCTGCGGATGGGCACGAGAAAGATCTCGAGTGCACCGAACTGCGCGTGTTCGAGTCGATAGGTCCGCTGCACGAGCGCCGGCGTCGCGTGGCCGCGGAAGTGGAGCGAGAACTGCTCGCGGCTCGCCGTGCCTTTGAGGCCGTTGCCCGCAACCACGATCAATTCGAGCGGCAGCGTTGTTTCTTCACCGAGCCGCACCGTGAACACGCTGCCTTTGAGCGGCTCGAAACTTTCTTTGGTCAGCTTGTCGAGCACGTCTCCTCCGGCCAGGGCGCGCTCCGATCGAACGTAGCGCGACCGCTTTATAGCCGAGCGACGGTGCGATCGCGACGCGCTGACGCTCGGCTGAAGCCTTCGCGCTACGACGAATCGGAGAGGTCCGCCTTCGGCGGACCCCGAGAAGTCCGGCTGAAGCCGGACGCTGCGTGTTACACGGACACGAGCACGATCTAAACTCGCGACCGCAGTATAGACTACCGTCCACGATCAGACATGTCCGACGCCGGAGCCATTCGAACGGCTGCGCCGCCCGGGTTGTCGTTGCGGCGCACGAGTGACGCCGACATCCCGTTTCTCGCGGCCGTGTACGCATCGACCCGGCAGGAGGAGCTCTCGGCCGTGCCGTGGACGGAGGAGCAGAAGGCCGCGTTCCTGCGCTGGCAGTTCGACAACCAGCACGAGTACTACCGCCAGTACTACCCCGACTGCGAATTCCTCGTCGTCGAGCGGCAGGGTGGATTGACGCAGGAGCCCATCGGACGGCTCTACGTCGAT
>DATFWL010000233.1:0-5627 GCA_035259385.1 Vicinamibacterales bacterium
CGGCGCGGTGTTCACGGTGGAGCTCCCCATCGCGCCGTCACCAGGACGCTGACGCATGATTGACGAAACGTTTCTGACGACCGAAGAAGTCCTGGAATACCTCCAGGTCAATCTCCGGACCGTGTACCGGCTGATCAAGGCCGGCAAGATTCCCGCCGTTCGCGTCGGACGCCAGTGGCGCTTCCGCAAACGCGACATCGACGCCTGGCTCGACAGCCAGCGTCCGCGCGGCGGCAGCGGCGCCGTCCGGCCGGTCGCGCCGGTGCCGACACGGCCGGCGACCGGCACCACCCGGCCGCGCGTCCTCGTCGTCGACGACGAGGCGAGCATCCGCGATCTCCTCGCGAAGACGCTCGCGCTCGCCGAATACGATGTCGACGTCGCGCCCGACGGACGATCGGCGCTCGAGCGGATGCGACTCTATCCGTACGATCTGCTGATCGCGGACCTGAAGATGCCGGGCATGGACGGTCTCACGGTGATCCGCGAGGCGAAGCGCTACAAGGCGGACCTGCCGGTGATCATCATCACCGGCTTCTCCACCGAGTCGAGCGCGATCGAAGCCGTGAACCTCGGCGTGGCCGGCTACCTCACCAAGCCGTTCCGCGTGCCGCAGGTGCTCGCCGCCGCCGCAAAGGCCCTCGGCGAGTAGCTTCGCCTATCATGGCTGATGGCTGATGGCTGATGGCAATCGGGAATGGCTGGATGAACACTCAGCCATTTGCCCTATGCCATCAGCCATCAACCATCAGCCATTGACATGATTCAGCTCTCAGAACTCACCAAGAGCTTCGGCGACCGTGTGCTTTTCGACCACGTCACGTGGCAAATCACCGATCGCGAGCGCGTCGGCCTCTGTGGTCCGAACGGCGCCGGCAAGACCACGCTCCTCCGCATGATGGCCGGGCTCGACGAGCCCGACTCCGGCGGCGTCCTGAAGCCGGCGGCGCTCACCGTCGGCTACCTGCCGCAGGACGGCCTCAGCCACGCCGGCCGCGCGCTCTTCGACGAGGCGGCCAGCGCGTTCGCCGAGCTCATCACGATGAAGGCCGAGATGCACGCGCTGGAGGCGCGGCTGGGCGACCCCTCGATTCCTGACGCCGAGCACGACGCGATGCTGCACCGCTACAGCGATCTGCAGGACCAGTTCAGGCTGCGCGACGGCTACAGCATCGAGCTGAAGGTGGCGACGGTGCTTCAGGGCCTCGGCTTCAAGACGTCGGACTTCGATCGGCCCACCGAGACCTTTTCCGGCGGCTGGCAGATGCGCATCGCGCTCGCGAAGCTGCTGCTCGGCGAGCCCGGACTGCTGCTGCTCGACGAGCCGACCAACCATCTCGATCTCGAGGCGCGCAACTGGCTCGAGGAGTACCTGAACGCGTACCCGCACGCCGTGATTCTCGTGTCGCACGACCGTTTCTTCCTCGACGCGGTCGTCACGCGCATCGCCGACCTCACGCTGCGCACGCTCACCGACTACCACACGAACTACAGCGGCTACCTCGCCGAGCACCACGAGCGCATCGAGGCGATGCGGAAGGCGAAGCGCGAGCAGGACGAGGAGGTCGCGCGCGTCAAGATGTTCATCGATCGGTTCCGCTACAAGGCCACCAAGGCGGCGCAGGTGCAGAGCCGCATCAAGATGCTCGAAAAGGTGGTGCCGATCGAGGTGCCGCCCGAACGCAAGAAGATCCACTTCGACTTCCCGGTGTGCGCGAAGAGCGGCCGGATGGTGCTCGAGCTGAAGCACGCCCGCAAGGCGTACGGCGATCTCGCCGTCTTCACGGACCTGACCCTGCACCTCGAGCGCGGCGACCGCATTGCGCTGGTCGGTCCCAACGGCGTCGGCAAGTCGACGCTGATGCGGATGCTCTCCAATGAGGAGACGCCCGACTCCGGCGAGCGCGCCGTCGGTCACAACGTCGTCACGCAGTACTTCGCGCAGGACGAGGCCACGCGGCTGGATCCTGCGCCGACGGTGTACGAAACGCTTGCATCGGGATCCCCGCTGCACATGGTGCCGATGATCCGGAACATCCTCGGCGGCTTCCTGTTTTCCGGCGACGACGTCTACAAGCACGTGCGCGTCCTGTCGGGCGGAGAACGGACGCGACTGGCGGTGGCGCGCATGCTGCTGCGGCCCTCGAACACGCTGCTGCTCGACGAGCCGACGAACCATCTCGATCTCGACTCGAAGGAAGTGCTGCTCGACGCCCTCGTCGACTATGGCGGCACGCTGATCTTCGTCTCCCACGATCGCTACTTCGTCGAGCGGCTCGCCACGAAGATCATCGAGGTCGGCAACGGCACGGCGGTGCTGTTCCCGGGGACTTACAAGGAGTTTCTGTACCACAAGGAGCATGCTGGGGAGATCCACGGAAGGCAGGAAGGCGGGAAGGCGGAAAGGCAGGACGGGAAGGCAGGAAGGGCGGAAGGTAAGGCAGAAAGGCCGGAAGGTAAGGCGGGAAGGCCGGAAGGCAAGGCAGGAAGGGCGGAAGGCAAGGCGGGAAGGCCGGAAGGCATCACCGCGACGTCGCTCGCGGCGAAGTCGGCCAATGCGGCTGCGGCGCCGACGCACGAAGAGAAGAAACGCGCTGATGCCGAGGCGCGCAAGCGGTCGCGGGAAGCGCAGGCGCGGCAGCAGCGAATCGACTCGCTCGAATCGCGCATCGCGCAGACCGAGGCGGCGATCCGCGAGCTCGAACAAAAGATGTCGACGCCCGGGTTCTACGACGACCGCGCGGCCGCGCAGACGGTCGTGGATCGCCATCAGGCCCTCATGTGGCAGGTCGGCGACCTGATGCAGCAATGGGAAGAACTGCAGTCGCTGGCCGATCAACTTGGGAACAGGTAACGACGGAATCGTCAGTGCATTACAGGATTGTCAGGGCGTCTTAGGCCATCATTCGACCTAAGCGGTTGATTTTGCTCGGCTTCTCGCGCACGCTAAGGCTCACGGCTCAGGCATACCCTTTGCCCGTGTCGACGCCAAGGTCAAGTGCGCGCTCCGATGCCCGACAACATGCCCCAGCGACCGGACGGACGAACCCCGCGCCGCGCCGCCGCGACACCCGCGGCCGGTCGGCCGGAGCGCCGGGCGGCCGTGCGGGTCGTGTCCGCTGACGACCGCTTCTTCCGCCACATCGTCAACAGCCTGCGGAACGGGGTGATCGCGTTCCGCCGCGACGGCACGCTGGCGCTGATCAACGACGAGGCCTACCGCACGTTCGGACTGACGAAATCGGCCAACGATCTCGGCCGGCCGTTTGCCGACGTGATGCGCGAGCGTCCCGAAGTCATTCGCGTGATGTCGACCGCGTTCGAGCTCAGTCATCTCCCGAACCGCGCGGAGCTGCGGCTGAAGGAGTTGAACCGGGTGATCGGCTACACGCTGTCCCAGGTGAAGAACGACGCCGGCGAGGCGATCGGTGCGGTGATGTTCTTCAAGGACCTGACGCGCGTCGAGCAGATCGAAGAGCAGGAACGTCTCCGCGATCGGCTGGCGTCGCTCGGCGAGATGGCGGCCGGCATCGCGCACGAGCTGAAGAATCCGCTCGCGGGGATCGAGGTGATGGCCGGCCTGCTGCGGCGCCAGGTGCCCGACTCGAAGGACGCGCAGTCGCTGCTCGCCGACATTCTCAGCGAAGCGAAGCTGGCAAACGCGATCGTCGTGGAGATGCTGGAGTTCGTCCGGCCGGTGCGGCTGCAGATGGAACGCACCGATCTGACCGACGTCCTGCAGCAGTCGGTGACGATGGCCGAATCGAAGGCCCGGCGCGGGGACGTCAGGGTCGCGACCCACGTCGAGTCGGGGCTGCCGATGATCGAAGGCGATCACCACCAGCTGTCGCAGGTGTTCACCAATCTGGTCGCAAACGCCTTCGAGGCGCTCGACGGCCGCGGGCACATCACGATCGCGGCGGCGACCGGCACGATCGAAGCCGATCCGGCGTTTGTCGGGGTCCTGCCGCCAACCCCCGCCGTGATCGTCGACGTGGCGGACGACGGCCCGGGCGTGCCGGCGGACGTGACCGACAAGATCTTCAACCCGTTCTTCACCACGAAGGTGACGGGCACCGGTCTCGGGCTGGCGATCGTTCGAAAGATCGTTGACGCGCACGACGGGCGCATCGACGTGAGCAGCGCTCCGGACACCGGCACACGATTTCGCGTGACCCTGCCGGTCACGAGCGCCTCCGGGTGGTTCAAGTAGGTCGAGCGGGTCAGGTAAGTCGGGTGGGTCGGGTAGGTCGCATGGGTCAGTGGGTCGCGGTCGGCCAGGCTTGTCAACCGTCGCTCGCTCACGTCGATAGGCGAGCGAGGGTGGATCGGGCAGGTCTGGTACGTCGCTTACGGAGAGCACGCAGGAGATGACGACGATGGGACGCATACTCGTTGCCGACGATCACGATGCGCTGCGGCGCGGACTCGCGAGGGGGCTGGCCGAGGCGGGACACGAAGTGGAAGAGGCCTCGAACGGGAACGCCGCGATCGAGCGGCTGCACGACAGCTACTTCGACGTGGTGCTGAGCGACCTCAAGATGGGCGGCAGCGACGGCATGGACGTGCTGCGCACGACTCGCGCCATGCATCCGACGACCGCGGTGATCCTCATGACCGCGTTCGGCTCGGTGAACACGGCGGTCGAGGCGATGAAGATCGGCGCCTTCGACTACGTGCAGAAGCCGTTCGAGATCGAGGAGATGGAGGTCAAAATCGAGAAGGCGCTCGAGGTGAAGCGCCTGAGGAACGAGCTCGACTACCTCCGCGGCACCCAGCAGGACATCTACGAGTTCGACAAGATCGTCGGGTCGAGCCCGGCGCTGCAGCACGTCCTCGACATCGTGAAGAAAGTGGCGAAGAGCAATACGACGGTGCTGATCCGCGGCGAAACGGGCACCGGCAAGGAGCTGATTGCCGGCGCGACGCACCACAACTCGCTGCGCGCCTCGCGCAACTTCGTCAAGGTGAACTGCGCCGCGCTGCAGGAGAACCTGCTCGAATCGGAGCTGTTCGGCCACGAGAAGGGCGCGTTCACCGGCGCGGACAAGCAGCGGATCGGCCGCTTCGAGCAGGCGGACGGCGGCACGCTGTTCCTCGACGAAATCGGCGACATGAGCCCGAGCACGCAGGCGAAGATCCTCCGCGTGCTGCAGGAGCACGAGTTCGAGCGCCTCGGCGGCACGCGCACGCTGCGCGTCGACGTGCGGCTGATCGCGGCGACCAACCGCGACCTGCCGTCGATGGTCCAGGCCGGCCAGTTCCGCGAAGACCTCTACTACCGGCTCAACGTCGTCTCGATCGAGATGCCGCCGCTGCGCGAGCGGAAGGACGACATCGTGCCGCTGGCGCAGTCGTTCATCCGCAAGTTCGCCGGCGAGCTGAAGAAGAAGGTCGAAGGGCTCGAGCCGGACGCGCAGAAACTGTTGATGCGCTACAACTGGCCGGGCAACATCCGGGAGCTCGAGAACACGATCGAGCGCGCCATCCTGCTGGCCGAGGGACGGGCGATCGCCTCGGGCGACCTGCGCCTCGGCGAGGTGGCGACCGCCGGCGGCACTCGCGAGCACGCGCCGGTCGTCAAGATCCCACCGACCGGCATCCCGCTCGAGGACATCGAGCGGCAC
>DATFWL010000234.1:0-37743 GCA_035259385.1 Vicinamibacterales bacterium
GCGCGAGCGCGCGACGACAGCTGGATCTCGATGGGCATTCGGCATGTCTGGGCCTGGCCGGCGCTCGAGGGCGTCGATGCCGACGCGCCATCGCTCCTCGCCTCGTTCGACGACTTCCCGGAGGCGCTGGTGGCGGCACCCGCGCTGCTGCCGAATCCGCCGGTCGCGTTGCCAAAGCCGCACCTCGTGCCCGCCGCACCGAAGGCCGATCACATGGAGTGGGCGGAGCTCATCGCGTCGCTGCGCCAGGACATCGAGCGCCGGCGCAACCAGCCGGTGACGCGGCCGCGGCCGCCCGCGCCTGCACCCGTGCGCGACGACACCGGGCCGAAAGAGCGACCGGCGCCGGTACAGGACGAATGGGGTTTCTTCGATCCGCACCAATGCGGATTCGCGGCGCTGCTCGAGAAGCTCGATCAGATCACCGACTCTGACGACGACGTCGACGGACGCCGTCCGGCGTGACGTTCGACCGGCTGCGCACGCTCCTCCTCTTCCTGGCCATCGGCGTCGCCGCCGCACTCATGCCCGCGCAGGGCGACACCTGGTGGCATTTGCGTGCGGGTCAGGAGATGTGGCGCGCGCGCGCGCTGCTGACCGTCGACACCTTCTCCCACACCGCCGCCGGGACCTACTGGCCGAACCACGAGTGGCTGTTCGAGGTGCTGCTCTATCCGGTGTTCGCGCTGGGCGGCGTCGCGCTGGTGACCCTGGTCTGCGCCGCGGCGGCGACCGCCACATGGGCGATCGTCTGGACGCAGATGCCGGCCCCGCCTCGTGTCCGGTTCCTGCTGACCGCCGGCGTGCTCGTCGGCGCCGTCGGTACGTGGAGCCCGCGCCCGCAGGTGTTCTCGCTGCTGCTGCTCGCGGCGACCGTGGCGCTGGTGCGGCGGCGGCGCTACCGCTGGCTGCCGGTCATTTTCCTCGTGTGGGCGAACCTGCACGGCGCTGTCGTGATCGGCGGCGTCGCGCTCGCCGCAGCGCTGGCGGCCGCGATGGTCGAGGATCGCGCCGCCGCACGGCGGCTCGCGGCGTGGACCGCCGCGGTACTCGCCGCGACGCTGTGCACACCGATGGGCGTCCACTTCTGGATCGCCATCGTGCAGTCGCTCGGACGCATCCGCCTGCTCGGGATCGACGAATGGGCGCCGCCCCAGATTGCCGACGTGGCGATGGTGCCGTTCTGGATTGCCGCAGGAACGCTGATCGTGCTGGCGATCGCGCGCGGACGGCGGCTGCTCGCAGACGACGCCGCGCTTCGCGACGGTCAGGTGACGATCTGTCTCTGCGCGCTCGCGCTGCTGCCGCCGGCGGTCGGCGCGGTCAGGAACGTACCGCCGTTTCTCTTGATTGCAGTCCAGGCGATCGCCGCGCTCGCGCGCATCGCGCCTGAGGAGCGCCAGGAGGTCACCGCGTCGCCGCGGCTGAACCTGGCGATCGCAGCCGCCGCCGTCGCGGCGTCGCTGGCCATTGTCGTTGCCTCGTACACACGAACCGCGTCGCGCCTGAACTGGCAGCCGCTGCCGACGCGATCGCTCGCGGCGCTGGACGGGTGTCACGGGAATCTGTACAACCGCTACGACGAAGGCGGCTACTTAATCTGGTTCGCGCCGGCGCATCGCGTCTTTCTCGACGGCCGTCAGGATCCGTTTCCTCCGGCGCTGATTGAAGAGCAGCGCCGCGTCGAGCGCAGCGGCGATTACGACGCGCTGTTCCAGCGCTACCGCATCGACTGTGCGTACCTGCCGGCGCATTCGCTGGTGGCCTCCCGATTGGTCAACGCTGGCTGGCGATCGCTCTATCAGGAAGACGAGCGCTGGACGGTGCTGGCGCGCTGACGAAGCTGCCGCGCGAGTTGCAGTTCTGCGTCCAGACGTGTGCAACGGAAGCAGGGACGTGCGCTGGACACGATCCGCGCCAGCCGCCGTAGCACGCGCTGCCTCTCCGAAGTGATTGAGGATCAGCCGTTAATGCGCTCGGGCCGAAGCTGCACCGCGCCGACGTCAGCGGCCGCTGACAAATCCGTCGGCGTTCGCGACGCGCCCGTAATCCGCGCGGCTGGCACAGCGGCTGCACGCCAGCGGTGCAGATACACAAGGGACGCTCCACTCCCGTGACGATGTCCTGTCCCCGGCGCGAGAAGCGCACACAGACGCTGGCGATGCGCGGGCCGATGGCCATCTATCTCGGACTGGCCGTCGGCTACGCGGCTGTACTGATCAAGGACCTCGTCTCGCCCGACATCATCACCGCGACCGACTTCACTGTCTTCTGGGGCGCGTGGCATCAGATCCTGCACGGCCAGGCGCTGTCGCTCTACGACGAGGCGGCTCAGCGTACGACGCAGCAGCTGCTGATGCACGGTCGCTACTTCGAGGGCGGCCTGATGGCCTTTCTCAATCCGCCGCACGCGGCGCTCGCGGGCGTGCCGTTCGGGTGGCTCGCGGATCGCGCCGGCGAGAGCACCGCGTTCGTCGCGTGGACCGCCGGCAACCTCGCTCTGCTGGCGCTGCTCGTACGCGAGCTCGCCGCCGAGTGGGAGCCGGAATCGGCAGAACAGCGACTGATGCTGGCGGTGGCGGTGCTCGCGTTCTATCCGGTATTTGGCGCAATCAAGAGCGGCCAGCCGTCCGTGCTGCTGGCGCTCGCCATGCTCGGCGTCTATCGCGCGGACAAGGCTGGACGCGCCTGGACGGCCGGCGCGTGGCTCGCGGTCCTCACCATCAAGCCGCAGCTGGTGCCGATGGCGGTCATCTATCTGGCCGCGCGGCGCTCGTGGCGTGCGCTCGCGGCGGGCGCCGCATGGACGTCGGCGGCAGTCGTGCTCACTGCAGCGGCCCTCGGGCCGTCAATCTGGATCGAGTATGTGCGCCACGTCCGCCCTCTCGAGCAGTTCTGGGGCAGCGGCACTCCTGAATACATGCTGAACGTGCGCGGGGTGCTCACGCGCGTGCTGGGCCCCGGCGACGCGATCGAAACGGCGGCGTTCGCGCTGTGGCTGATCGGCATGGCTGGTGTCGCGACGATCCTGCTGCGACGCCGCGTCCACGAAGACGGCGACGGGAGGCCCGCGTACAGCTGCGCGATGGCGGTGGCGCTCGTCTCGAACCCGCATCTCTTCGTGCACGACGCGGCCATGTGGGCGATCCCGCTGCTGCTCTACACCGCGGCGCGGCGCAACGCCGGCGACCAGTGGCTGCCGCTCGCGCGATTCGCGCTCGCGTGGCCGCTGCTCTTCGCCATCGGCGGCTTCTTCGACGTCAAGGCGCCGCTGCTGACGTGGATCGACCCGCGAATCTGGGCGATTGCCGCGGCGACGATCGTGATCGCGCAGCTGAGGCCTTCCCGCGGCGGCGTCTTGCAGCCGGCGGTCACTTCACGTCCGTCAGTCCCCACGCACTCCCGTGAGTACATCGGCATCGGCTCCGCCTGACCTGCGCGCGTCGCGGACAGACGCGGCGACCGGCGCGCTGTCGTTCGTCGCGCTGTTCGCGATCGTGTGTCTGCTGGCGGGCACCGCCCCGGACGCCGACTTGTGGGGCCACCTGACGTTCGGGCGAGACATCGTCCGCACCGGGTGGGTGCACACCGGCGATCCGTATTCGTTCGCCAGCGATCGCCTCTGGATCAACCACGAATGGCTCGCCGAAGTCGTCATGTGGTCGGCGTACAGCCGCGGCGGCGTCGCGGGACTGGTCGCGCTGAAGCTCCTGCTCGCGTGCGTCGCCGGCATCGCGTTCCTGGAAACGTGGCGCCGCCACGCGCTGCCGCCGGTGTGGCGCGACGGGATGCTCTTCGTGACGGCATTCGGCACGTGGCCGCTCGTGTCCACGATGCGGCCGCAGGCGTTCTCGATTGCATGCTTCGCCGTCCTGCTGCTGACGCTCGACCGGATCCGCATCGGCCGCACCCGGTGGCTGTTCGGCCTGCCGATCGTCTTTGCGGTATGGGTCAACGTCCACGGCGGCTGGATCGTCGGCGCCGGCGTGCTCGCCGTGTTCGTCGCATGCTCGTGGTGCGACCCGGCATGGACACCGCGCGATCGACGGCTGCTCCTCGCCGCTGCATGCGCGTCGGCCGCCGCGACGCTGTGCAACCCGTACGGCCTCTCGATGCTCGGGTTTCTCGCCGAGACCGTCCGTCCCGCCCGCGCCGACATCACCGAATGGCAGCCGGTCACCCGAGTACCGGTGATCGGCCTGGTCCTGTGGCTGGCGCCGACGGCCGTCGCCCTCCATGCCGTCTGGCGGAGGGGCCGCGCGGTGGCGTTGTGGCCGCTTCTCACAGTGGCGCTGCTGGCGGTCGGCTCGTTCCGGGTGATCCGCCTCGTGGGCTTCTACGCGCTTGCCGTCGGCTTCCTGATCGCGCCGTTGACCGCGCCGGACGCCGCAGATGACGTGGTCCGCCGGGTGCGGCCCGTGTCCGGCTGGACCTGGCTGCGAACGGCCGCCACCTGCGTCGCGCTCGTCGCGATCGCTGTCGGCACGTTCGGACGCACGCTCGCGATGGACGCCGACTGGCTGCCCGAGCGCGAGGCAGCGGTCTTCGTGAAGACTCACGACCTCAGCGGCCGGCTGCTCACCTGGTTCAACTACGGCGAATACGCCATCTGGCATTTCTCGCCGGCGCTCCGCGTGTCGATGGACGGGCGGCGTGAGACGGTGTATTCGGAGGAGGTCCGCGATCGTCACTGGCGGATCTACAACAACCAACCCGAGGCGGTCGAGGAAGTCGCGCGACTCGATCCTGACTACGTCTGGCTGCCCGCCAGCTTCCCGGTCGTCAGCCGCCTCGAAGCGGCCGGCTGGCGGCCGATTTTCGAGGGTCCGCGATCGGTTGTCCTGTCGCGGCGAACGCCGCGCGCGATCAGTAGCGCCGTCTCTCTGGCAACACTCGACAGGGTGTTTCCAGGTCCCTGACGGGCCGGGCTGGCTCACATATCACGCAGGACGACCATTGGATCGACGCGACCCGCGGCGCGCGCCGGGAAGTAGCATGCCACGAGGGCGACGCCGAGAACGGATGCAGCGGTCGTGACGAACACTGTCGCGTCCGTCGGCCTGACGTCGTTCAGCATCGTCTTCAGGACGCCGGTCAGCAGCCAGGCGCCGATTGCGCCTGATGTCACGCCGGCTGCAGCCAGCATCAGTCCGCGGGCGACCACGAGGTTGCGCACGGCCGCCTGATCGGCGCCAAGCGCCAGACGGATCCCGAACTCACGCCGCTGCCGGCGGACGTTGTACGCCATCACGCCGTACACGCCGACCATCGCGAGCAGGCCGGCCATACCGCCGAAGAGCACCGTCAGCGCCGACATCAATCGCGGCTGCCCCACCGACTCGTTCACGACATGCTCCATCGTCTGGACGTTGGCGATGGGCATCGCCGGATCGATCGACCCGAGCATCTGCCTCGCCGTCGGCACGATCACCGTGGGATCGTCGGCGCGCGTGCGAACGACGACGGTCAGCGCGTTCACCGGGCTCGCCTCGACCGATTGATAGAACTCGAACGGCGTCACCTGCGCGAGACCGTACGAGCGCACGTTGCCGACGACCCCGACGACCTCGAACCATCTGCTCGTGTCCGATCCCTGGCCGAACCGTTTGCCGATGGGATCGTTGCCGGGCCAGAACTTGTCGGCCATCGCCTGATTGATCAGAACGGTCCTGGCGCCGCTGCGATCGCGCTGATCGAGCGCACGCCCCTTCAGGACCGGGATGCCCATGGTCCGGAGATAGTCGCCGTAGATCCACAGGTATTCGACGAGCGGGGCCTGGCTGGGCGGCCATGGATTGCCGCCCTCGACCGACATCTCGCCGTTCGAGCCAAAGCGGTACATCGGCAGGCCGCTGGTCATGCCGACGCTCTCGGCGCCGCCGATCTGCGTGAGCCGCGCATAGAGCTCGCGATGGAACGCGACGACCTGCTCCGGCGACTTGTAGCGAGGGCCCGACGGCGCGATGTCGAACGCGACGATGTGATCGGTGCGAATCCCGGCATCGCGGCTGCGCAGCAGCACGAGGTTCTTGACCAGCAGGCCCGCGCCGACGAGCAGCGCGAACGCCAGCGCGATCTCGGTGACAACCAGGCCATTGCCGAACCGCTGGCCTCCGCTGCCGGTGCGCACATCGCCTTCCCGCACGGCCGACGCCAGCTCCCGGCTTCGCAGGAGGACGAGCGGCCACACACCGCAGAATGCGCCGACGACCAGCGACACCAGCGCGGTAAACGCGAGCACGTCGCGGTCGATCGCAATGGTCGCCGCGCGCGGCAGCTGCGTGCCGGCCAGCGCGATGAACGTCCGCAGGATCCAGGCGGCCAGCATCACGCCGAGGACGCCGCCGGCGACTGCGAGGACAACGCTCTCGATGATCAGCTGCCGCGCGAGATCGCCCTGCCCTGCACCGAGCGCGAGGCGGATGGCGAGCTCGCGCCGCCGCGCCATGCCGGACGCGAGCAGCAGATTCGCGACGTTCGCGCAGGCAATCAACAGGACCAGAAACACCGCCCCCAGGAGAACGGTGAGCGGCGTCCGGACGCTGCCCACCACCACCTCGTAGTACGACCGGACGTCGATGCCATGGTTGGTCGCGAACTCGCGCGCGAGCGACTGCCCCAGAGCCCGCATCTCGGTGGCTGCACGCTCGACCGACACGCCCGGCTTCAGCCGAGCGTAGGTGGATAGAAAATGGCTGCCGCGCGTGGCGAGATCGAGCGTGCGCTGCAGCGGCACGAACACCTCGGCGCGGCGATTCGTGAACCCGCGCGGCATCACGCCGATGATCTCGTACGGGTCGCCATCGAACGTCAGCGTGCGGCCGACGATGGCGCGATCGCCGCCCAGCCGCGTCGCCCAGAAATCGTAGGTGAGGACGACGACTTTCGGGCCGCCGGGTCGATCCTCTTCCTCCGTGTACCAACGGCCGAGCATCGGCGGCACGCCGAACACGTCAGCGAATGACGCGGTCGTCGGCGCCGCCACGACCCGCGCTGGATCGCCATTGCCGACGAGCACGAACGTCGCGAAGCTGGAGCCGCCGATCGCGGCGAAAACACGGTTGCGCTCGCGCCAGTCGTGGTATTTCGGGAACGACGCCGGGCAGGTCGCGCACGCCGGCTGCGTGTCGTAGACGGCGACGAGCTGCTCGGCATGCGGGAACGGCAGCGGCTGCAACAGCACGCCGTTGAAGATGCTGAAAACGGCCGTTGTGACGCCGATGCCGAGCGCGAAGGCGAGCACCGCCAGCACGGAAACGAAGCGCGCACGCACGGCGGTACGCAGCGCCACCTTGAGATCCTGGAGCAGGCGCATCCACCCTCCCCGCGGATTAGACGACGCCGCGACGCGCGCCGTTGGCCCACGCCGCGGCGGCGCCGTGGGTGCGGGGATCGGGGATTGGGGATTGGGGTGATCAGTGGGTGGTGATCGGTGGTGCTTCAGCGCTGTCGTCGCGCCTCACCAATCACCCCAATCCCCAACCACCAATCCCCTCCCCTCATACGTTGGCGCTGGCCAGCGCGAGGAGCAGTTCGTCGTAGGACGCGCGCAGCAGACGGCCGATCGTGTCCCAGTCCGGGCTCGCCGCCTGATCGTCACGCAGGCGCGCCGCCTTGGCGCGCAGGAACGCGGCGTCGGCGACGTTCTCGGGCGTCGTTTCGTAGAGCAGCGCGTACTCGCGCGCAATCAGCGTCCCGATCTGCTCAGGACTGTTCTCCGCCGGATTGCGCCGCGCCGCCCACCACGCCAGTTCCGCACGCGCCACCGCCGCTGGATCGAATGCCGCGCCGGTCCAGGCCCGCACCTTCGAGTAGGCGGCTTCGAGATCCGGCAGCACGACTTCGTAATTGCCCTGCGCGCTGCCGAAGGTCGCCGCCGCGCGGGCGAGATGAAACCCTTCGAGCGCCGCCGTCGCCCATGAATAGCGGTACTGCTCGCGGAGCATGGTGACCAGCAGCGTGAACAGGCGCACGTTCTGCTTCGCGTAGTACGCCTTCCACATGCCGACTTCGAGCGTCGCGAGCCGCGCCGGCTCGAACTGCCGCATCGATCGCGGACCGCGCGGAGGCGTCAGCACGAACGCTGCGACGCCCGCGAACACGATCGCGAAGACGACCACCAGGCGCGAGCGCCAGCGCATCACGCTACCGCCCGCGCTCCTCGCGCAGCTGTTTCTGATAGGCCTGCTCGGATCGTTCGACGAACCGCCGGTAGCCGTCGGCGTCGACGAACGGATTCGACGCGCCGCCGGCCCGCGTCGCCTTCGCCTCGAGATCGAACACGCCGCCGTGCTCGGCGACGAAGACGTCCGGCTTCAGATCGTGCAGCACGCGGAAGGCGCGGGCGTAGTGATCGGCGATCGCCGGGACCCGCGAGTTGCCGACCAGATGCACTCCGTCGTTGATCGTGACGCTGCACACGAAGGCCACCTGATAGCGTCGACCGTTCTCCGACGCGTCCATCGTCCAGGTGGTGCAGCCTTGCGTATGGCCGGGCGTGAGCCGTGCTGTCAGCGTCGTGCCGCCGAGCGCGACCGTGTCCCCGTCCTTGATCACGCGATCGACGTGAACCGGCGTCCAGCCGCTGCCGCCCAGCGCCGACCGATCGGTGCCCGACTCGAGAGCCTCACGATCGGCGTCCATCGCCACGACCTGCGCACTGGTGAGCCGCTTGATCTCGGCGTGGCCGCCAACGTGATCGAAATGCGCGTGCCCCGCGAGGAGGACCTTCACGTCCCCAAGCCGGAAGCCGAGCTTCTCGACGCTCGCCCGGATGAACGGGACCGACGCCGCTTCACCGCTGTCGATCAGGATGCCGCCGGCGGGCGTGACGATCAGGAATGACGACAACCCGCGCGTGCCAACGTAATAGACGTTGCCGACCACCTTGACAGGTTCGAACGGCTGCCGCCAATCTGAATCTTGTGCGTACACACGACAGAGCATGACCGTGACGACTGCCGCGCATGACAAAAGTGTCAGGCGATCCGATATCCGGCGGAGCATCGCAAAAAGTATATGCTGAGGTTGCAAGGGCTCGTGATCTGCGCAATGATGATCGAATCCATGGGACAAGTGAAACACCGCAGTGCACCGGTTGGGGGACAGGAACTCATCACCTTGGCCCAGAAGCTTGCGCGCGACGCAGAGCGTCACGCCATCCTGTCCGCCTCGCTCGCCAGCCAGGCGGATCGTCTGATGGTGGCCGGACTTCGATTGCTCGATCCGCCGCGTCCGCCGAAGGGCACGCCGAAACCGCGCGCGCAGGCGTAACCGTTCCTCCTTCGGGCGCCGACAACGCCGAACCAGCCCGCCGTCCCGCGTGAGGGGACGGTCAGGGTGTGTGTCGCTGCGACGATATCCCATCCATTCGGGTTCCCTGAGTTATCATCCGGACATGCACTCCAAGTTGCTTGCTGCAGCGGCGCTGGTCGTCTGTTGCGTGTCCGCCGCGTGTGGCGGCATTACCGATCCGTCGCAGAACGCGACCGAAACCTTCACCGGCGTTCTCAACCACGGCGGTCCGATCCAGTTCTTTCCGTTCACCTCATCGAAGAACGGCGAGATCTCGGCGAAGTTCACGTCGTTGACGCCAGTCTCCCAGGCCATCGTCGGAGTGCTGCTGGCGCAGGCCGGCAGCGGCGGCAGCTGCGCCGGCGATCTCGGTCTGGTCAACCGCAACGACTTCGCGCAGCTGAACGTGTCGGTGTTTCTCGGACAATTGCCGGGCCGCCAGTATTGCATCGGGGTCTACGAGTCCCAGACGCTCACGCAGGCCGAAAACTTCACTGTCACGGTGTCGCATCCCTGAGACTCGGTCGGGGCTCGGGGCCCCCACCCACGAAAGCAGTCCCGCCGTTCGCGCATAATGTCCCCGTGTCGGCGCTCGACGACAAGATCGACGATCTCTACCGGCAGCCGCTCGGCGCGTTCACGGCCGCCCGCAACGCGCTCGCGAAGACGCTGACCGGCGCGGACGCAGCGCGCGTCAAGGCGCTGCCGAAGCCGGCCGTCGTTGCCTGGGCGGCGAACCAGGTGTACTGGAACGCACGCGGCGTGCACGATGAGCTCATGAAGAGCGGCGAGCGCGTGCGCAAGGCGCAGATCGCCGTGCTTCAGGGCAAGGCAGCAGATATCCGCACGGCGAACGATGATCACCGGCGGGCCGTCGCTGCCGCCGTGGCGGAAGCCGAGCGCCTGGCGTCGGACGCCGGCTCGAAGCCGTCGCCTGACGCATTGTCGCGCACGTTCGAGGCGTTGTCGCTGACACCTCATCCGCCCGACCCGCCGGGCCGGCTCGCAGAAGCGCTTCAGCCCGCCAGCGGGTTCGAGGCGCTGGCCGGGATCACGCCGGCCGGTCCGGCAAAAGCCGGACACGCGGATCGCGGTCCCGCGCAAGCCGCACCCGTCGAGCATGGTCCGCCCACGTCCGGCCACCACGCGCGCACCGAACGGGATCGCGAACCATCGAAACGCGAACGGGAAGCGGCGCGCCGCGCCGAGGAAGAGGCGCGGGCGGCCGCAGCCGAGGCGCGTAAGCGCGAAGCCGAACTGAAGCATGCGGACGCCGCCGTCGCACGCGCGGAAGCGGCGGAGAAGCTCGCACGCGCAGAATGGGAGCAGGCGCACGATGCGCTGCTCGAGGCACGGCGCAAACGTGACGACATCAAAAAGTCGATGCGTTGACTCGACGTCCGGCTGAAGCCCCTCGCACTACGACGCGTCGTCACGCCTGCTCGACCCACACGACTCACCCGACCTACCTGACCTACCCGACCTACCTGACCCACGCGACCCACCTGACCTGCCCGACCGACCGGGCCTGCTGTGTTAAGGTCTAAGCCCATGTATTCAGTCGTCCTGACGATTCATTCCTGGATTCGCTGGATTGCGCTCGTCGCCGGCGTCGGCGTGACGCTCGCGGCGGTCCGCGGCAAAGTCGAGGGAGAGCGATCGATCGCCGACCGCTGGGCCATGGTAGCGATGATGGCGCTCGACGTCCAGATGCTCCTGGGCTTGATCCTTTACTTCGGTCTCAGCCCGAACATGCAGGAGATCCTCAATCACTTCGGCGAGTCGATGCGCCGCGCCGACACGCGGTTCTACGCGGTCGAGCACATCACGACGATGATTGCCGCCGTCGCGCTGTCGCACATCGGACGGGTGCTGGCGCGGAGGGCGCCGACGACCGCCGCGAAGCGCACGCGCCTCTTGGTCACCTTCGGCTTCGCGACCGTGCTGATGCTGCTCGGCATGCCGTGGCCGGGACGCCCTGGAGGCCGGCCGCTCTTCCGTCTATGATCTGGTCCATTCTCTCGTCCCTGTTCTCGTCCTGGGCCGCTGAGGTCGGCGCGCTGACCTGGCTGGGCCTCGCGCTGGTCGCCGCGATTCTCGAAGTGTCGCTGCCGCATTTCGGCTGCGCCTTCATCAGCGCCGGCGCCGTCTGCGCCGCCGTCGCGGCGTTCTTCGGGTTCTCGATCCCGGTGCAGATCGGCACGTTCGTCGTGGTGATGACCGTCTCGATCGTCGCGCTGCGCGCCAAGCTCCTCGATCGCGTGGCCGGACCGGGGCTGCCGTCGCGGACCGATCCGCTGATCGGGCGGCATGGACAGGTGACGCACGACATCGACCCCGTGCTCGGGACCGGCCGGGTGGTGGTCGGCGGCGAGGACTGGGCGGCGCGCAGCTCGGAAGCGATCGCGACCGGCGCCCGCGTCCGCGTCGTCCGCGCCGACGGCATCGTGCTGGAGGTGACGCGCGCATGATTCCCTTCAACGCTCTCGTGCTGTTCGGGCTGGCGATCTTCCTGCTGGTGGTGCTGCTCCGCACTATCAAGATCGTGCCGCAGAAACAGGTGAAGATCATCGAACGGCTCGGCAAGTTCCACCGCACCGCCGAAGCGGGGTTGAACACCATCGTCCCGTTCCTCGACTCGGTCCGCGCGACGATCGATCTGCGCGAGCAGATCACCAAGATCGAGCCGCAGCCGGTAATCACCCGCGACAACGTGACGATGGAAGTCGACGCGGTGATCTACTACCTGGTCGCCGACCCGGTGCGCGCCACCTACGAGGTCCAGAACCTGTCGTGGGGCCTCGAGCAGCTGACGCTGTCGGCGCTGCGCAACGTGATCGGCCAGCTCGATCTCGATCACACGCTCTCCTCGCGCGACAGCACCAACACGCAGCTGCGCGCCGCGCTCGACACCGCCACGCAGCAGTGGGGTGTGAAGGTGATGCGCATCGAGCTGAAGAACATCACCCCGCCCGAGGAAATCCGCCTGACCATGGAAAAGCAGATGACCGCGGAGCGGACGCGCCGTGCGGTCGTGACGACGGCGGAGGGCGAAAAGGCGGCGGCGATTCTGCGCGCCGAAGGCCAGAAGCAGTCGCAGATCGTCAACGCCGAAGGATCGAAGGAGGCGGCGATCCTCGCCGCGGAAGGACAGGCACAGGCGCGGATGCGGGTGGCACAGGCCGAGGCGCAGGCGATTCAGCTGGTCGCCCAGGTGCTCGGGCCGTCGGCCAGCCCCGCGCAGTACCTGATCGCGCAGAAGTACCTGGAGTCGCTGAGCGGAATCGCCGGCGGCGCGCAGAAACTCGTGTTCCTCCCCTACGAGACGAGCGGCATCATGGCCTCGCTGGGAGGAATCAAGGAACTGCTGCAGGCGAAGTCGTAGGCACCGTGGTTCGCGGACGGTGCTAGCTGCTTCGCTGACGCGGCTGCGGGCCGGTGAACCAGCGCGCGACGCGCGTGTCCTGCGCGGAGGTCGACCGCGGTGGCACGTAGAGCGTGGTCTTCGGGTACAGGGGCTGTTCCGGCAGCCGCCGCAGCGCGATCTTCTTGATCATCGGCTCGGTGATCGGGAACTCCGACGCCTCGTACACGATCACCGGATGCCGCGGCGGATAGTGCGGCGCGAGCTTCTCGATCAGCACCTGCACGCGCTCCGGCCGCGCCTGCATCTGCGGCCGGATGCTCCCCTCGCCGAGCACGCCGGCCTGCCACAGAATCAGCGCGACGCTCGGATCGAAGCGCCGCCGGCGCAGCAGGAAATCGCTTGCCTCGAAGCATTGCCATCCGAGGCCGCGCGGATCGATGGTCAGGTCGGCGAACAGGCAATCTTCGGCGGAGATGCCCGGGAGCATCCGCGCCTGGCATCCGGCGCGGCGCGCACCCACGATCGCCTGATAGGCGGGTGACACGAGCACGCCGGGATGGCCGTAGAACGCCGCACACGCCTGCTCGCCGGCCCGCACCGCGTCGACGATGCGCTCGGCCATTTCCGCGTAGCTGCGCGTGCGCGATTTTCCTTCCTTGAAGCAGTCGCCAAGCGGGGTGGTGCGGGAATTGAGCCGCTGAATCCACGCCTCAGCGGCAGGGTTGGTGAGCAGGTGAAAGACGTGCTCGGCGCTCTTGATCGCGTCGAGGGTCTCGGTCGTCGTATGACGACCGAGCATCAGGCCAATCCCGACCACCACGAGCGACCCTGGCCGGCCGCTGCCGTTCCGTGGTGCCCCCGCGCGGCGCGCACTCATGACTGAGGACCGCCGCGACGGCATCAGCGCTTCGAGCCCTTCTTCGTCCCGCCCTTCTTGCGGCCGCCCTTCTTCTTCGCCGGCTTCTTCGCGGGCTTCCTCTTCTTGGCGGGCGCCTTCTTCGGCACGGGCACGTCGTTGTTGGCGAAGCTCTGCAACCGGAAACCGTCGGAGAGCACTTCGTCGAGACGCCGCGCGTCCCTCGACCGAATGACCGCACGCTCGTCCGTGGTCAGTCCGGCTTCGTCGAACACTCGCTCGGGATCTGCCAGATACGCTGCCATTTGATCCGGGTTCGACACCAGATCGGCCAGGAAATGACTCAGATTCCCACTCATCGTTCCTCCTTGCGACAGGCTGACGCGGTAAGGCGTGGAACTGAACGGCGACTACATTACTGCGTCACGCCGAGGCTCGCAAGGAAAGAGACGTAACGCGGGTCGCTGCGGAGAGGTTCGAGCGCTGGATCGAGCTTCACCCACGCCAGCCATGGATCGCGCGCGGCGCGGCCCCGTTCGAGCCAGTCGAACGCGCTGTCGTGATCGCCGACCGCAGCATAGATAGTGGCGATCTCGGAAGGATGCCCTTCCTGGATCGTCTGGAAGCCTTCGCCGAGGCTGCGCGCGGTCTGCAGCGCTTCGGTCTGCCGGCCCGTCTTGGCGAGCATGATGGCCGTGAACACGCGCACCTCGTCGTTGTCCGGATCCACGGCGGCGGCCGCGTCGAACGCCGCTGACGCGCGATCGAAGGCGCCCTGCATGGTGTAGGCGCGCGCGATGATCACCCGCGGCCGGACCAGCGCGCCGTTCAGCTGCAGCGCCTTCTCGGCGCTGGCGATCGCCTCGTCGTAGCGCCCTTCGAGCAGGAACAGCATCGCCCGCGCGCCGGTGATGTTGGCCGACAGCGGATCGAGCAGCATCGCGGTATCCAGCTGGCGATGGGCGTCGGCGAAGTTTCCGCGCTGCGACAGGTGCGTCGAGTACCAGTGGTGCGCGCTCGCGTAGCCGGGATTCAGGTCGATCGCGCGCCGGTAGGCGGCGTCGGCGCGATCCCACTCCAGGCGATCGTCGAACACGAGCCCGAGCGACGCGTAGGCTTCGCCGAGCGTCGCGTCGAGGCTCAGCGCCTTGGTCGAGGCCTGCTCGGCGTGCGCCGTCGCATCCGCGAAGGGCACGAACTCGTAGGTCGAGAGCATCGTGTAGGCGTCGGCGATGCCCGAGTAGGCCTTCGCGTAGTTCGGGTCGCGCTGCAGCGCCTGCTGAAAATACTGGATGCTCTGCTGCAGTCCGTCCTTGGTGCGGGTGTTCCACGCGTAGCGGCCCTTCAGATACAGGTCGAACGCGTCGAAGTTCTGCGTCGGCTGACGCTCCGACCGCGCCGCGACCCGGCGGCGCGCTCCCTCGGCGATGGCGGCGGCGAGCTGCTGCTGCAGGGCGACGATTTCGGACGCGATCGCTTCGAACGTCTTGTTCCAGATCGGCGATTCGCTGCCGGCATACATCATCCGCGCGTTGAGGCGGATCCGCTTGTCGGGCCGGCCGGTCGGGCCGCCGCCGTCGATGACCCTGACCGATCCTTCGAGGACGGCGTCCACGTTCAACGCGCGCGCGATCTCGGCCGCGGTCTTGGTCGATCCCTTGAACTGCATCACCGACGTGCGCGAGATCACGTTGATGTCGGGCACGGTGCCGAGCATCCCGATCAGCTCGTCGGTCAACCCGTCAGCAAAGTACTCTTGCGACGAGTCGGCGGACGCGTTCACGAACGGCAGCACCGCGAGCGTCTGGATCCCGCGCGGCGCCGCGGTGCTGGGCATCAGGCTGCGGACCGTCGGCCATCCGAGGCCCGCCACGACGAGCGCCGCGGCGGCCGCGCCGGCGATCGCTGCGGCGTGCGACCACCGGCGCGAACGGTCGTCTGTCGGTTCATGAGGCGGTGCCGGCGCGACAGCGGGCGTCGACTCGGCGAGGAATTCGAGCAACGCCGCTTCGAACTCGCCGGCGCTCTGATAGCGTTTGGCCGGTTCCGGCGCGATCGCGCGGTCGATCACGCGCACGAACGTGGTCGGCAGGTCGGCGCGCGCGTCGCGCAGCCTGACTGCTCCGCTCTCCGCATGCCGCGTCTGCAGCTGGTCGACGGTCGTCGCACGCACCGGGAACGAACCGGTGACGAGGTGGTAGAGCAGCACGCCGAGACTGTACAGATCGGTTCGCGCGCTTGCCGCCGATCCGACGAAGATCTCCGGCGCCAGGTACAGCGGCGTGCCGGCAAGCTCCGGGACGCCGTGTCCCACGCGACCGTCGGCCTCGCGGCCGGTGCCGAGATCCATCAGCACCGTCCGCCCGCCGTCCTCGCGCATCACGTTCTGCGCCTTCACGTCGCGATGGATCAGGCTGGCGGCATGGATCGCCGCCAGCGCGCGGCACAGATCGATGCCGATGACCGCCGCTTCGCGGGCGCTGAACGGTCCGTGCGTGGCCAGCTGCTGCTCGAGCGTGATCCCGCGCACCAGCTCCATCCACAAGCCGACGCGCTGATCGTGGACGGCGACACCGTGCACGCAGACGACGTTGGTGTGGCGGATGCGCGCGAGCAGCCGCCCCTCGTTCGCGATCCGCGAGGAGTTCAGATCCTCGTCGGCGCGCTCGGCGCGCAGCAGCTTCAGCGCGACCTCGCGCTCGAGATGACGGTCCCACGCGCGGTAGACGTCGCCGAACGTGCCACCGCCGAGCCGCTCGATCAGCTCGAGGTGGGCCCAGGCTCCGATCGCCGGCGCCGCCGCCGTCTTGCGCGCGATCGACGTCGTCTCGTCCGCCGGCACCGGCATGCTGCGATGCAGGCCGGCCAGATTCGAGAGCACCCGAAGCTGGCGGATGACGTCGCGTTCTTCCGGCGTCGCCTGGCTCTCCGCGGAGTCCCAGTCGACATTGGATCCGTCGGCGATCGATTCGGCGAGCGCGATCAGCGCCGCAGCCTCAGACTTGCTCACGGGTCATTTCCTGGGCCAGCCGGAGCAGCGCGCGGCTGACCGCCATGCGCGCGGCGTCGGCTGATGGTTTACCGAGCGCTCGCGCGACGTCCTGATAACTGCCATCCATCTCCACCCGCGCCACGATGGCTTCGCGCTCTTCCGGGCGCAGCCGCACGAGCGCGGCTTCGTAGCGCTGCAGCGCCTCGGCGCCGATCGCGTCCTCGAGCGGTGAGGCGCCGGCGTCAGCGGCGTTGTCGTCCAGCGCCTCCGCCACCGGCGCGCGTTTCGCGCGACGGACCTCGTCGCGGATGCGGTTCACGATCGCCTGTCGCAGATATGCCTGGAGTGCACCCTCGTGTCGTGATTCGAACCGATCCATTCGCTTGACCGCGCGGACGACCGTCTCCTGGACCAGATCGTCCGTGTCCATCAAGTCGCGTGTCCAGCGAGGCAGACGTCCGCTGGCCCATCGGCGCAGCGACGGCAGATACCTCGCGAAGAGGTCGTTCAGCGCGTCGGAATCGCCGGTCTTTGCCCGCTCGACTAAATCGAACGTTGTATCCACGGCGTCAGCGCGTTTCGTCGCACGTTGGTCATCCATTGACTGAATCAGACCCGAATACAGTACCCGACCGGGTTCTGTATCATAAATGTTCCCGGGCCTGGTTTGAAGGGCCATCTTCAATCCAGTCACTGCGATAGCGGCTCCGACCCCTGCGGC
This sequence comes from Vicinamibacterales bacterium, assembly GCA_035259385.1. GTDB lineage: Bacteria > Acidobacteriota > Vicinamibacteria > Vicinamibacterales > CAVVIG01 > QHWK01. Next base: position 17,231 of record DATFWL010000234.1, read on the forward strand.
GACGCGGCGCGTAGAAAGATGCATACCCGTCCGCTATAACGGGCGGCCGCCTCGAACCGAACAAACCGGCATGCGAAATCCCGACTGTTCGTCCGTCTCTATAGACTCGTTGTGCTCAATATGGGGACGAGGCTACACCCCGGTTTTCGGCTTGGCCGCTTCGAAATCGAAAGTTTGATCGGGTCTGGCGTGACGAGCGACGTCTATCGGGCGCGCGACACGCAGTCCCGTCGAGCCGTCGCGATCAAGGTCCTGTCCGGCTCGATGACGAACGACACGACGCGCCTGGCACGCTTCATCAACGAGGCGCGGACGACGGCGCTCATCACGCATCCCAACATCGTCGCCGTTTACGACGCTGGCATGGACGGGGGCCGGCCGTTCGTCGTGCTGGAACTGCTGGAAGGCGAAACCCTGCGCGCGCGAATGAACCGCGGCCGCCTGGCCGCCCCGGTCGCGATGCAGTACGCGCTCGACATCGTCCACGGGCTGATCGCCGCGCATCATCTCGGCATCGTGCATCGCGACCTCAAGCCGGAAAACGTGTTCGTGTCGACCGGCGGTCACCTGAAGATTCTCGACTTCGGCCTCGCGTCGTGCGGCCAGGAAGCCATCGGCCTGCTGAGCGCCGACGCCAAATCGACCCACCCCGGCGCGATTCTGGGGTCGGTCGGCTACATGTCCCCGGAACAGGTGCGTGGCGGGATCGCCGACGAGCGCTCCGACATCTTCAGCCTGGGCGTGATCCTGTACGAGATGATCGCCGGCGTGAGGCCGTTCCGCGAAGACACGCCGATCGAAACGCTCTACGCGATCATGAAGCACGATCGCCGGCCGCTGCCGGTGGACGCCGACATCACGCCTGACGTCGAGCACGTCATCAACCACTGCCTCGAGAAGCAGCCGTCGGCACGATTCCAGTCGGCGCGCGATCTGGCGTTCGTGATCGAGTTCACGCTGCGCGCGCCTGCCGCGGTGCGCCGGCCGGTGCCGGCGCGACGGCTGCTCCAGTCGGTGCTGCAACGATTCTGAACGCGCGCGTCAGTCGCGCGACCCGATCTCTTTCAGCACGTCGCGGAGGCCCTCGTCGGCCTTGCGCAAGTGATCGATCACGCGCTCGGCGTCCTTGATCACGCTGCGCGTGACCGAGGTATTGCGCTCGCCGATCTCGGTCCGCGCCGCGTCCAGCGCCGTGCGAACGTCGGAGAGATCCTGGGACGCCTTGCCGACGGCCTCGCTCAGCGCCGCCAGCGACATCTCGACAGTTGGCGTGGTTTGCTCAGTCATGCCACACGGACGTTCAAGCCACGTGCCGGGCTTTACAATGTGTGCGCCGTCTCATGCGTCGGCTGATAGCGTCCGACGCGGCCGCCGCCCGCCAACGGCACAGTCGTTCGAAGCATGGCGAGGCGCCTAACGCAAGGCCGCAGTGCCGCGACCGCGCGGCGCGTTACTGGGCCGGCTTCCAGGATTTGTCCGGGTTGTACGCGGTCATGTTTCGGACCGCAGCCTCCGTACCCTGTCCCAGATCCTTCTCGCGAACCATGCCGTCCTGATTGACGATGAACGTCATGACGCCGGTCATGTCGTATTCAGCGGGCCAGGCGACGAGCGCAAACCCGGCGGTCATCTGTCCGTTGACGGTGTACGTCTTCGCTCCTCCTTGCGCCGCCGGCCCCTGCGCGGTGAGGATCTTGAAGTAGTACCCGTGAAGCGGCGTCCGCTCGCTGCGCGCGCCGCCGACCGGACGTCCGTCTTCCGCGGCGTCTGCCACCAGATCGCCGAGCGGACTTCGTTTCTGGCCGTGTGCGGCGGGCCAGTACAAGCCGTTCTCCTTGCCCGGATCGCTCTGAAACGTCGTCGCGTAGACGCCCGCGGGTTTGCCGTCATGGCCCGATTGCGCGTACCGTTGTTGCGCCGTGACATAGGCGAGGCAGGTGTCGATCGCGGCCTCTTCGTTCTGTCCGATCCGCCGCGCGATGATTTCTTCCTTGCCCGCCGCGGTATCGAATCGCCACGCGTTTCCCTGCTTCACGAGCGGTACGGGAAACGGCCAGTCCTCGTTGCCGATGACCAAGGTCTTCTTGTTGGGCGCGTCATCGGACAGACGCCACCGCTCTGCTGCCGCAACCGTGAACACCTCGCGATTCCGGCGGCCGGTCGCAGGATCCGACGAGTTCACCACATCCTGCGCGTCCGGTCCGAAGATCGCCATCAGGTCGTCGAGGTTGCCCTTCTTGACGGTGTCGATCAGTGCTCTGACCGCCTCGTCCGCAGATGCGAACGTGCGCTGCTTGACTGCCTGACCGGCCGCGGCCGGAGAGAACGTCAGGAACGCCGTCGCACACACCAACGCGGTCGCCAGCGCCGTGACGCTGTACGGTACGCGCCGGCGATCGTTGTCCGAGCGATGCGTTCGTGCTCTTCCGCTCATGTTCGTCGCCCACCTGTGCGACACGCGTATCACCGGCGTCTGCCACCGCCACCGCTGCGGCCACTGCTGCTTCTGCTTCGCTGGCCGCGCGAGCTCGACGAGCGCTGCGATTTGCCGCTCGAGTATCCGGAGAAGGCGTCGGAGCCGCCGCTGCTGCGTTGCTGCTTCGCTGCCTGCGCCTTGCTGCCGTCGCCGTATCCCCGGGCTTCAGCGCTCCCGGTTCTGCCCGAGCTCTGCGCTTTGGATTGCGCCGCCTGCGCCCGCTGTTGCGACGACTCGGGTCTGTTTTCCTGCCGGTTCTGCTGACGGTCCGTACGCTGCCCCTGCGAATTCTCCACGCGCTCGTTCCGCATCTCCTGCCGATCGCCCGCACGCTCGCCGCGGTCCTCCATCACGTCTTCGCGATGGTCCATCCAGTCCTCGCGCGCGTCTTCGCGGTGGTCGTAGTAGTCGTCCCAGGCGTCGTTGTACATATACGCGCCGCCGTGCCAGCCGTAAGGACCGTAGTAGTAGTTATTGTTCACCGCAGCGCCAATCGCGATGCCGGCGGTGAACCCGATCAATCCGGCGGCGACCGCCGCATCGGCGGAGCTGTTCTCTTGCACGACGACGGTCGTCGTCGTCGTCGTGGGCGCGGTCGTGTAGACCACCTGCGGGTTGTATTGCGGGACGTAGACGACCTGCGGATTCGACGGCTCGATCACGATCACCTCTTCGCCGCCTGACGTCGTCTTGGTCGTCACTTCCTGCTGCGCCGTGGTCTTCAGCGTCCCGACACCCTGCGCCTGATGCCGCAGCCGCTGGATGCTCGCAAAGACCGCCGAACGATCGGCGGTGAACGCCTGGCCGACGAGCGTGGTCCAGTCCTTCTCTGCGGCCATCCTCGCGACCACGTCGGGGAAGATCGCCAGCGCGACGAAGCTTGCCTCGAACCCGGCCTTCAACGCGGCGTCCTGCAGTTGCGTGCCGGTCGCGCCCTTCGTCCCCTTCATCCACTGGTCGAGCTTCACGACTTGCGCCGGATCCTGAGCGGACATCAGGACCTGGGCGAGCAGTTGATCGGGATAGAGCGCGACCGGCGCGAGCAGGTCGTCGAGACTCTGGATCTTCTGACCGCCGTGCTCGGGTGCAGCCACGGCCAGCCGGCCAGGCGCGCCGCAGACAATGAGCGCCGTCAGCGTCGCCGCAACGATCATGCGGTTCTTCATCGGTCACCTGCCCTTCGCGGCTCTACGACGGTTGTTCGATCATCTTGTGGCAGTACTCGCAATCGCTGTTGATCGTCGATCCGTCCTTCGCCGCATGCGACCCGTCGTGACATCGGAAGCAGCCGTCCGAGGTGATGTGGCCCTTGTTGTTCGGATAGCTCCCCCACGTCACCTTCATCGCCGGAAACACGTTCGTTCGGTGCAATTCCTGGAGCGCCGCCACGGTTCGCGTCAGGTCCTGTTGATCGGCAGCGCCGTGTTGAGACTCGTAGAACTTCCGCAGGTCGCGCTCGATGGCCGCAGCATCGTCGTCGGAGGCGTGGGCCGTCATCAAGCGGACGGCTTCGCGCCGCGCGAACGGAAGCTTCCGGCTCACGCGTCCCGCCGCGATCGCGCCATCAACCGCTTTCTCGGGAGTCGGCGCAATCGGATGGCCGACCGTATTGTGACAGTCCATGCAGTCCATCGTCTCCCGCTGGCCCGCGCTGATCGCGTCCTCTTTCGTGTCGGGAGCGACATATTCCTTGACCTGGCCGTTCGCATCTGTCACGCGCACGTACGGGATCGTCTGGTGCTTGTCGTCGGTCGCCACGTACTCGATGCGCACCGCCGGGTTGGCGTGCCAGTGAATCGAGCGTCCCGACCGCGACGCGGTGCCGATGTACATCTGCAGGAAGGTGGTCGTCTCGGAATTCGTCTCGTCGTCTGCGTACTCACGAATCACGCTGATCCGATCGGCGACGATGCGATCGGGTTGATGGCAGCCGAGGCATAACTGCTGCTGCGCTCCGGGCGGCATCAACGCCCCGGGCGGGACCGGTTTCGGAACTCTGCCGGTCCAGACATGCACGAGCTGCCGGACGCCCGACAGCTTTGCGTGCACGAAGCCGGCGGCGCCTTCACCGATGTGGCACTTGACGCATGGAATGTTCGCGTGCGACGCGTTCTGCCAGGCGATGAACTGCGGGTGCATCGTCGTGTGGCACACCTGGCCGCAGAACGCTGGCGACTCCATCCAGTGCAGGCCGCCGTAGCCCGCCAGCAGCACGATCACGATGTTGACGCCGGTCAGCGCGACGATGAGGAGCGTGTTGCGGCGGACGTCGGCGCGGCGCAGATCGATGACCGGCCACTCGACGCTGGCCGTGGGATCCGTCTGCAGGGCGCGCCGTTCCAGCCGGACTCCGATCGGGATGAGCAGCAGTCCCAGCAGGAACAGCGCGGGCAGCGCCACGAACACGATCAATCCGGCGTAGGGGTTGTCGAGCATCCCGATGAGCATCGCGATCACCAGCGCGATGAACACCACCGCCGACGTGGTGGTGATGATCACGCCGGCGATCGCGAGCGGATGCCGGACGAGCTCGGAGCCTTTGATCACGGCCGTTCGCTACTTCAGGCTTTGCATGTACGCCACGAGCGCGTCGACGTCTGCGGCCGGCAGGCTGCCGTACTTCGCCGGCATCGGCGGCTTCTTGGTGGATTTGGCCTTCGCGGCAGCATCAACCGGATGCGTGATCCACTGCTTGATGTCGTCGCCCGACAATTTCGTGCCGACGTTGTCGAGCGGATTCGCTTTGTTGCCTTTACCGGCGATCTGGTGGCACACCGAGCACTTTTGCGCCGTGTACACCTGCTGGCCTTTTTGCACCGCAGCCGCGTCCTGCGCCGCCGCCGGCAGCGACACGGCGATTCCTGCGAGGGTGAGCGCGACGCCGGCAACCATTCTTCCCGTCGTGAGCATCAGCATGGAGCCTCCACAGACATGACTGGAGTTCGCGTGACTAGAACAGGTACCGCACGCCGAACTGGAACGAGTTCGCCGTGTACGGACGGTAAACATACCCGAGAACCAGTGAGCTCGGCTGAACGATTCCGTTGACGACGCTGGGGTCGAACGCGAAATCGAAGACCCGGAACGGCTCGTACAGGTACGAGAAGGTCGCCGCCAGTCTCGGCGTCAGCCGGTGCCGGACGTCGACGTGCAGCTGTTGCAGCTTGTTGTAGACGTTCGGCAGCTGCGACGGCGCCGGCAGTGGTCCGCCCGCGACGACTGTGTACACGTAGCTGCCCTCGGCGTAGCTGAAGTCGTACGACACGCGGGCCTCGGTGTTCGGCCCGAACTTCGGCGGGGTCGCGTAGAGCGAGAAGTAATTCACCGTCTCCGCCGTGTCGGTGCTCCAGTTTCGGTTCGGGTCGTCGAACGTACTGGAGTCGGCCGAGCGCGACTGCTGCAGTCCGCCATAGCGCTCGAAGTTGTAGGTGCCGCCGCCCCCGAACCCGTTCGGGAGGTGAAAGTCGGCGCCGGCCGAGAACGTCCGGAAGGTCGTCTCCTGCAGTCCGAAGTAGCTGTCCGGAAAACTGTCCTTGCCGAGCCCCCCGGACACGCTGAACGTCCACTGATCGTTCGGCGCCATGTCGACAATCGCGGTGAGCTGATTCCGGTTCCGGTTTGCGAGGTCGTAGTGGCGCATGTCCGGCTGCTCGCCGATCTCGACGAGCAGATCCTCGTTCAGCCCGGTGCCGGTGCGGTGCCCGTACTCGTACTTCGCGTGGAACGTCGTCCACTGCGAGCCGACAGCGTCGGCCGACAGCCGCAACACGTTCTCTCCCGTGCTCTCGAAGATGCGGGCGTCGTAGCCGGCCTCGTTGCGCGAAAAGCCGGCGCTCAGCGCGAACGGCTTGAGGCCCGTGTAGGTGGCGTCTCCGTCGACATTCGTCCGGCTGTGGGCGTAGAGCTCGGGCCCGCCCGTCAACGATGTGTTCACCGACGTGTCGTAGCTGACATAGTTGGTGATCGTGGTTGCCGCCATCTGGTTGCTGTAATGGTATTCCCGGACTCGGGCGGTGAAGTCCCAGTCGGGCAGCGGACGCGTCACCAGGTTCGCGTTCAGCGAGAAGACATGAGCCCCGGCGTCCGCGGTGGGCCTGGGCAACGCGATCTGCGGCAGCGCCGAGTTGATGGTGAACGGCAGCAGCGGCTCGCTGTTGTTCCAGAACCCGTAGGAGATCGCGCCCGTGATCTGCGTCCGGTGCGGGAACTTGGCGTACCCGGCGCCACTGATCGTCTGGGCATTATTGGTCGGCCACAGGTTCATCTGTCCACTGCCGGGCCCACTCGACGCCGAGTCGGTCAGACGAAGCGGACTGTCCCACACCAGCACGGGATCGAGGTTGTTGAACCACGAGCCGTCGTAGGCGACCCGCACCATGCTCTTGTCGTTGGTCCACTCGGTGCCGATCGTCAGATCGTTGGTCCGCGAGTCGTACGGCTGCGCCACCTCGACGTCGTTCGAGAAGCCGAACGAGCCGCCCCACGGCAGCTCGCCACGATGGCGCGTGGACGTGAACGATCCTTTCACGTCGATTTGCGGCGTCGGCGTCGCCACCACGCTGAACGTGCCGATGTCCCGGCGTTCCCGCAGGTCGAACTGCGGCGAGATCGGAACGTACAAGTTCAGTTTCTGCGGCGCGCCGTTCTGAATGAGCTGTTGCGTCGCATCGTCGAGGCGGAGCGGGCTTCCGGTCATCGTGTACGCAGTCTTGGTGTCGACGCTGTAGAACTGCGGAATCTCGTCCCACATGCCGGAGATCACGAACCGGCCGGTGCGTTCGTAGACGCCGGTGTACCGCTGATCGCGGTAGCCGACGTTGTCGGCCGTCACCCGGTACAGCCAGTTGCCGCCGGTATCCTCGCGTGCGTACTTCGCATCGGTGAAGAGCACGCCGTCTCTGACGTCCTGATAGCGCTGGAAGCGCGCCGGATCGCCGTCGATGCTGGTCGCCCGGCCGCCGATCTGGAACTGATGCCACGTCGGTTCGAACAGGCTGCGGGACTCGTCGGGAGCGCTGCCCGACGCCGGCGCCTGTGGCGCCGATTGCGGATCGGCTGGCTGTGCCAGCGCAGCACCAGGCAGCGCGAGCCAGAGGCAGCCAAGGTGCACGAGCAGTAGTCGGCGCATGTCTGCCTCCTCTCAGCGCATGAAGAACTGACCGGATGGATGGTTCGACCCGTGAATGTTCTGGTGACAGTTCATGCACGATCGTCCAAACATGCGGTTGCTCTTGTTCACGGTGATGGCGTTGTTGTCGTAGATGCTCGACGGATGCTTGGTCGCGATGTGACAGCGCTGACAGAGCATCGGCATCCGCACCGCGAGCATGCGGTCGTTGGATGATCCATGCGGATCGTGGCAGGTCGTGCAGTTCTCCCTGACCGGGGCGTGCTCCCACAGCGTCGGCCCGCGCATCTCGGCATGGCAGCTGTAACAGGTCTCGTTGACGGAGCTGCCCACCTTCAGCGCTTTCACGTTGGTGATCGACCCGTGGGGGTTGTGGCACGACGAGCAGGTCAGCTTGCCCTCGCGCACCGGCATGTGCGCGACGGCGCGCTCGGTCTTCGCCACCTGCAGTCGGTGGCACGCCACACAGGTCTGGCTTTCGGTTGCTTTGATCAGTTGGTGCGTCTGCGACTTCGGGCTGTGTACGCTGTGGCAGGTGATGCAGGACAAGTCCCGGCGCTCGTGCATGCTGCCTTCCCAGCCGGCGTGGGTGCCGCGGTTGTGGCACGCCAGGCACGCCTGGTTGACCTCGGCGGGCGTCACCTTTCCGAACTTCAGGATGTGCTCCTTGGCATCGTCGTCGACGTGCGCTTGCCCAGGACCGTGGCAGCTCTCGCAGCCGTGGGCGGCTTCCGGTGAGCGCGGGTTCTTTGCCTCTCCGTGCGGCGTCCCTTTCAGCGATCCAACCTTGTCCTCGTGACAGACGGCACAGGTGTCGCTGCCGGCGTAGCCGGCGGGCGGCGCGGGCGGTTGTGCGGCGGGGGTCTGAACGATGGCCGCACTACTCGGCGGCGCGGGACCGACCGCGGCGGCATTGCGAGTGGCGCTCGCGACCGTCACCAGACACATCAGGGCGAGACACACGCGCCATGTCACGATGCTTCTCCTCTCGGCGTCATCGCAACGCCATGCGGAAGTTCGCGCGCTCGTACGCGGCGGGATCGGCGATCCTCCCGAGGCTCATGTTGCCGCGCATCTCGCCGAGCGACGTCCACTCGTGCTCGACCATCCACGACTCGACTTCATCGCGGACCCGGCGCAGGTGGTTCGGGCCGTTTCGGAGCAGCGCCGACACCATCTGCGTCGCGTGGGCGCCGGCCATCGTCGCCTTGATGACGTCGAGGCCGGTGTGGACGCCGCCGGTGATCCCGATCGAGGCGTTGATCCGGCCCGATACCGCCGCGGCGCCGCGCAGGCGCATCAGCAGGTCCGACGAGTCCGACAGCGGCGTCGAGCGGACGACCTCGAGCTCGTTCACGTCGATGTCCGCGCGGCTGAAGCGCGTGAACAGCACCACGCCGTCGGCGCCGGCCGCGTCGATCTGCTTCGCGAAATGCGCGAACGCGGTGAACAGCGGCGCCAGCTTGACGGCCACCGGAATGCGCACGGTGCGCTTCACCTCGCTGACGATCTCGACGAACTGCCGCTCGACTTCCGCCCCGCTCGTCGCCATGTCGCTGGCGGCGTGAAACATGTGCAGCTCGAGGCCATCCGCGCCGGCCTGCTCGATCTGCCGGGCGAAGGAGAGCCAGCCGCCGGGCGTGACGCCGTTGAGCGACGCCATCACCGGGATGTGGACCGCGTGCTTGATCTTCCGGAGATGCTCGAGGTACTCGTCAGGTCCCAGCGCCAGCTCCGGTTCGGGCGCGAAGTTCTCCGCTTCGGCGAACGACTCGCTGTAGCTCTCGTAGTTGAAGAACGCGTCCATCTGCTCGCCGGTGATTTCTTCTTCGTAGAGCGAGCGCAGCACGATCAGCGAGGCGCCGGCGTCCTCGAGCATCCGGACCCGGTCCAGCTCGTCGCCCAGTGGCCCGGCGCCGACGATCAGCGGATGCGGCAGCCGCATCCCGAGATAGGTGGTGGTGAGATCCATTACGTCTCCATCAGCTCTGGCTTCGCCTGCTCTTCTTCGCCCTTCGCTTGAGTCATCGGAACCTTGATGCCGGCCAGCTGCTCGTAGATGGCGTAGCGGCGCTCCGCGGCCGCCTGCGACTCCTTGAGAAACGCCTTGTAGCGGGCCGGGTCGGCGCGCTCGATCGTCCGGAAGCGCGATTCGTTGCGCAGATAGTCGGCAACCTTCACCTTCGGCGGGCCGTAATCGAGCTTCAACGGCGGCTCGCCGTTGACCGCGCGCCGCGGATCGAAGCGGTACAGCGGCCAGACGCCGGACTCGACGGCGAGCTTCTGCTGCGAGGCGCCGTTCGCCATGTCGTAGCCATGGGCGATGCAGTGGCTGTAGGCGATGATCAGCGACGGCCCCGCGTAGGACTCGGCTTCCAGAAATGCCTGAGCGGTCTGCGCCATCTTCGCGCCGAAGGCGACCTTCGCGACGTACACGTGCCCGTACATGTTCGCCAGCAGGCCCAGATCCTTCTTCCCGATCGGTTTCCCCGCGGACGCGAACTTCGCCGCGGCGCCGAGCGGCGTCGCCTTCGACTGCTGGCCGCCGGTGTTCGAGTACACCTCTGTGTCCATGACCAGGATGTTGACGTCGCGCCGGTTCGCCAGCACGTGATCGAGGCCGCCGTAACCGATGTCATACGCCCATCCATCGCCGCCAACGAGCCACACGCTCTTCTTGACGAGATAGTCGGCGAGCGTCTCGAGGCGCCTTGCTTCGGCCATGGTGATGCCCGCGAGCTGATGTCGGAGCGCGACGACGCGCTCGCGCTGCGCTGCGATGCCGGCCTCGCTCGCCTGATCCGCTTCGAGGAGCGCCGCCGTCAGCCCCTCGCCGATCTGCGAACCGAGCGCCTGCACGAGGCCGCGCGCGGCGGCGACGTGCGCGTCGAGCGCGAGCCGGAAGCCGAACCCGAATTCCGCGTTGTCCTCGAACAGCGAGTTCGACCAGGCCGGTCCCCTGCCGTCGCGGTTGGTCGTGTACGGCGTCGTCGGCAGGTTGCCGCCGTAGATCGACGAGCAGCCGGTGGCGTTGGCGATCAGCAGCCGATCGCCGAACAGCTGCGTGAGCAGCTTCAAGTACGGCGTCTCGCCGCAGCCGGCGCAGGCCCCCGAGTACTCGAACAGCGGCTCGAGGAACTGCGAGCTCTTGTGGTCGAGCCGCGTCATCTCGGTGCGATTCACTTCCGGCAGGTTGAGGAAGAAGTCGTAGTTCACGCGCTCGCTGTCGCGCAGCGGCGCCTGCGGGTGCATCTCGATCGCTTTGTGCTTCGGGTTGGTGCGATCCTTGGCCGGGCACACGTTGACGCAGAGGTTGCAGCCGGTGCAGTCCTCGGGCGCCACCTGGATCGTGTATGTCTTGCCCTTGTGGTCCTGGCTCTTGTAGGCCGTCGACTTGAACGTGTCGGGCGCGCCGGCCAGCGCGCTCTCGTCGTAGACCTTCGCGCGGATCGCGGCGTGTGGGCAGACGAGCGCGCATTGATTGCACTGGATGCAGATCTTGGAATCCCAGACCGGGATCTCCAGCGCGATGTTCCGCTTCTCCCATTTCGCGGTGCCGATCGGCCAGGTGCCGTCGATGGGAAAGGCGCTGACCGGCAGGAGGTCGCCCTTGCCGGCGAGCATGACGGCGGTGACCTTCTGCACGAAGTCGGGCGCCCGCTCCGAGACGATCGGCGGCCGGCGGTAGGTGGCGCTGACCGCCGCCGGCACCGGGATCTCGTGCAGGTGCGCGAGCGCCTGATCCACGACCTCGCAGTTGCGGCGGACGACCTCCGGTCCGCGCTTGCCGTAGGTCTTCTCGATCGCCTTCTTGATGTGCTGAATCGCCTCGTCGCGCGGCAGGATGCCCGCGATCGCGAAGAAGCAGGTCTGCATGATCGTGTTGATGCGCGTGCCCATGCCGGCCCTCTTGGCCAGTTCGTAGGCATCGATCGCGAAGAAGCGGACCTTCTTCTCGATCATCTGCTCCTGCAGTTCCTTCGGCAGGTGATTCCAGACCTGGTCGGCGGCGAACGGCGCGTTGAGCAGGAACGCCGCGCCCGGTGCGGCATGTTCGAGCACGTCGATCTTGTCCACGAACTCGAACTGATGACACGCGACGAACCCGGCGCGATCGACGAGGTAGGCCGACCGGATCGGCCGCGTGCTGGTGCGGAGGTGGGAGATGGTGATCGCGCCCGACTTCTTCGAGTCGTAGACGAAATAGCCCTGCGCCGAGAGATCGGTCTCCTGGCCGACGATCTTGATCGAGTTCTTGTTGGCGCCCACCGTGCCGTCGGCGCCGAGACCGTAGAACACCGACGCCGACACGTCCGCGGACTCGGTCCGGAACGACGGATCCCACGGCAGCGACGTGTGCGTCACGTCGTCGACGATGCCGACGGTGAAGTGATGCTTCGGCTTTTCCCTGGCGATCTCGTCGAAGATCGCCTTGATCATCGCCGGCGTGAACTCCTTCGAGGACAGCCCGTAGCGTCCGGCGATCAGCCGTGGCGGCACGGCGAACGGCGAGACGCCGTCGGCGTGGGCCTCGGCGAGCGCCGTGGTCACGTCCAGGTAGAGCGGATCGCCGGGCGCCCCCGGCTCCTTGGTCCGATCGAGCACGGCCAGCGTGCGGACCGTCTTCGGCAGCGCGGCGAGGAACGCGCTGCGCGCGAACGGCCGGTAGAGGCGCACCTTGAGGACGCCGACCTTCTCGCCGCGCGCCGTCAGAGAGTCGACCGTCTCGTGCACGGTCTCGGCGCCCGATCCCATCAGCACGATCACCCGGTCGGCCGCCGGATCGCCGACGTACTCGAACAACCCGTAGCGGCGTCCGGTGCGGGCCGCAAAGGCCTGCATGGTCCGTTCGACGGCCGCAGGACACTCGTCGTAGAGGCGGTTTGCGGCTTCGCGCGCCTGGAAGAACACGTCGGGGTTCTGCGCGGTGCCGCGCAGCACCGGCCGATCCGGGGTCAGCCCTCGCGCCCGGTGCGCATGAACCAGCGGCTCGGAGATCAGCGCGCGCAGATCGTCGTCGCTGATCTCCTCGATCTTCGCGACTTCGTGCGACGTCCGGAAGCCGTCGAAGAAGTGGAGGAACGGAATGCGCGTCTCGAGCGTCGCGGCGTGCGCCACTGCCGCCATGTCATGTGCTTCCTGGACCGAGTTCGAGCACAGCAGCGCAAAGCCGGTCTGCCGGCAAGCCATCACGTCGGAGTGATCGCCGAAGATCGACAAAGCGTGCGTCGCGAGCGTGCGCGCCGCGACGTGCATCGTGAACGGCGTGAGCTCGCCCGCGATCTTGTACATGTTCGGGATCATCAGCAGCAGGCCCTGCGACGCGGTGAACGTCGTCGAGAGCGCGCCCGCCTGCAGCGCGCCGTGAACGGCGCCGGCGGCGCCCGCCTCGGACTGCATTTCCGCCAGCTCCGGAATCGCGCCCCAGAGGTTCGGCCGCTTGCGGCTCGACCACTCGTCGCAGACCTCCGCCATCGGGCTGCTGGGCGTGATCGGGTAGATCGCGATCGTCTCGCTTGCCCGGTATGCGACCGACGCGGCCGCTTCGTTTCCGTCCACCGTGATCCGCTTGGTCGCCATGCTCAGGTTCCTCAGTTGTCTCTCAATACGCCGTCAGCCCCGCCGCTCGAAACGGCGCGCAGGCCCGTTCGATCGCGCCCACATTCGGCGGCTACCGCCTGTTCTCTCATGTCGTTGCCGCGACGCCGTCGCCGGCCGTGAGCCCCAGCAGCGCGCCGGTGTGGCGCGCAATCATCAGCTCCTCGTTGGTCCGAATCACCCACGCCGACACCCGGCTCGCCGGCGCCGAGATGCGCGGTCCGTTCCGCAGGTTCGCCTCACGATCCAGCTCGATGCCCAGCCACGACGACGACTCGCAGATCCGGGCGCGGATGTCGGCGGAGTTCTCGCCGATGCCCGCCGTGAAGACCAGGCCGTCGATCCCCTGCAGCGTGCTCGCCAGCGCGCCAATCTCCTTCGCGGCGCGATAGACGAAGTAGTCGACCGCCAGCCGCGCGTCCGCGTCGCTGCTCTCGAGCAGCACGCGCATGTCGTTGCTGATGCCGGAGATCCCGATCAGTCCCGATTTCTTGTACAGCACGGTCTCGACGTCCTTCGCCGACAGACCGAGGTTCTGAAAGAGGTAGAGCACGACTCCCGGATCGATGGCGCCGGGCCTGGTCCCCATGCAGAGACCGTCGAGCGCCGTGAACCCGAAGCTGCTGTCGACGCTGGCGCCGCCGCGCAGCGCGCACAGGCTCGCGCCGCTGCCCAGGTGCGCGACGATTACGCGCCTGCGCGCGATCTCCGGCGCAACCTGCGGCAGCACCGAGGAGACGTACTCGTACGACAGCCCGTGAAATCCGTAGCGCTGCACGCCGGTCGTGCGGATCTCCGCCGGAAGCGGGACCACGTCGGCGACCGCCTGATGGCCGCGATGAAAGCTCGTGTCGAAGCACGCCACCTGCGGCACGCCCGGAAGCCGTGCCGACACGGCGTCAATCGCCTCAAGATTGTGCGGCTGATGGAGAGGCGCGAGCGGCACCAGCTGCCGCAGCTCCTCCATCACCTTCGGGGTGACGACGGCAGGCGCGGCATAGCTGGCGCCGCCGTGCACGACCCGATGTCCGACGCCCAGCACGCGCGTGCCCTGGAAGCGGGCCCGCAGCCACGCCGCCAGCGCCTCGAGCGCGGAGGGCGCATCGCACACCGCCGCCTCGAGCTGCCGGTCGTCGACCTTCCGGCCGGCTTCGTCTTTCGCCGAGAATCGCGGCGCGGTGCCGATCCCCTCGATCTGGCCGCGGACGTCCGGATGCCACGCCTCGCGGTCCACGCACCGGTAGACGCAGAACTTCAGGCTCGAGGAGCCCGCGTTGAGGACGAGTACGACCCCCTGATCAGTCATGGTGAGGTTGCCTACGTGACCACTTGCAGGGTCTGCCGGCGGGCGCGCGCCGCGAGCGCCGCGACCGCGCAGCTCGCGATGCGCGATCGCACGCTGTCCGCGCGGCTGGTCAGGATGATCGGCACGCGTGCGCCGACGACGAGCCCTGCGCTGTCGGCGTTGGCCAGGAAACTGAGCTGCTTCGCGAGGATGTTGCCGGCTTCGAGGTCCGGGGCGAGGAGAATGTCCGGGTCGCCCGCGACCTCGGACGTGATGCCTTTGATGCGGGCGGCCTCGCTGCTGATCGCGTTGTCGAACGCCAGCGGACCATCGAGGATCGCGCCGGTGATCTGGCCTCGTTCGGCCATCTTGCACAGGCAGGCGGCGTCGATGGTCGCCACCATCTTGGAGTTGATCGTCTCCACCGCGGCGAGGATCGCCACCTTCGGACGCTTCGCGGTGAGCGATACGACCAGGTCGATCGCGTTCTGACAGATGTCGACTTTGTCCTCGAGCGTCGGCGCGATGTTGATGGCCGCGTCGGTCACGATCAGGACCTTGTGGTAGGTCGGCACGTCCATGATGAAGACGTGGCTGATGCGGCGGCCCGTTCGCAGGCCGGTCTCCTTCGCGACCACCGCGCCGAGCAGCTCGTCGCTGTGGAGGCTGCCCTTCATCAGGATTTCAGCCTCGCCCTGACGCACGAGCTCGACCGCCCGTGCCGCGGACGCATGGCTGTGCGGCGCATCGACGATCCGCGTCCGCCCCAGATCGATCCCGCCCTTTGCGGCGACCTCCTGGATGCGGGCCTCAGGGCCGACGAGAATCGGCACGATCAGTCCCTGTGTGCCTGCGTCGATCGCCGCGGCCAGCGCAGTCTCCTCGCACGGATGCGCGACGGCGGTTCGCGTCGGTTCGAAGCTCTGGCATCGCGCCAGCAGCTGCTCGTACTTTCCGGTTCCGGTTTGAGTCATGAGACGCTCTCGAGCGCCGCGGTACGCGTGCGCGCTGCCGGCCCCGTCTCGCGCAGGACGAGGGTGAGCACGATTGCGAGCCCGACGCCGTACATGAGGGGTTGGAACGCCGTCTGGTAGTGCTCGAGCGTCATCGGCGACGCCCCACCGCTTGCCGAGGTGAGCAGCGAGCCGAACACGGGACCGAGCAGCGCGCTGAACGTGAAATTCAGGAAGTTGACGACGCCGGTCGCGGTGCCGCTCAGACGCGGCGGGTTGGCCTCCTTGATCACGGTGTACGGCAGCATCGCCGCCCCGCTGGCCAGTCCCGCGACGATACCGGGGACGTACGGCGGAAACACGTCCGGGCGGCCGTAGAGAATCCACGCGAGGCAGACGAGCAGGACGGCGGCGCCGGCCAGGATGACAGGCTTGCGCCGGCCGAGCCGATCCGACACGAGCCCGAGGAGCGGGCAGCCGATGATCCAGCCGAGTGGGACCGACGCCGACCGCAACACGGCCGACGCGTACTCGACGCCTCGCGCTTCCTGCAGGTAGCGCACGCCCCACGTCATGTCGAAGATCGTCGTCGGGATGAACAGGAGGCCGGCGATGATGCCGCACAGAATCGACTGGGGGTTGCGAAACACCTGGCTCAGGGCGGCGACCGCCTCCTGCAGCCAGTTCTCACGACCGTCGCCCTGCGTCGCCGCGGGCAGCAGAAACAACAACAGCGCGCTGATCGCGAGGCCGAGCATCCCCATGCCGGCCCAGAAGACGCTCCAGGCGAGGCCCGCGGCAATCATCGGGCCGACCGCGAACTGGCCCGCGGAGCCGCCGGCCATCCCGAACATCTGCGTCGCGCCGATCAGCGTCGCGGCGCGCGACGCCGGAAAGTTCGTCGTCGCGATGTACGCGGCGCCGACGAGCGCAAACACGCCGCCGGCGCCCTGCAGCAGGCGCCCGAGGCTCGCCGCGCTCGTGTTGCCCGACGCAAAGAGCAGCGCGCCGACACCGACCGCCGCCGCGCCGATCGGCACGACACGACCGGGGCCGAACCGATCCATCGCGACACCCGCCACGAGACTGAATGGCGAGTACCCGTAGTAGAAGAGGCCGGCCATCGACGCGACGCCCGCCGCGCCGAGGCCGAACGCCGCCGACAGCTGCGGCATCATCACCGCCGGCGCTGACCGCAGTGTGTACTGATAGAAGTAGTAGACGGCGGTGATCAGCCACGCGATGACCGCTGTGCTGATGGCGCGACGCATCCGGCGCTCCTCGATTCGGTGCTGAGCCCTAGCAGAGCACCACGGACACGGCCAGGCCGCCTTCCGACGTCTCCTTGTACTTCGCGTTCATCTCCTTCGCGGTGAGGGCCATCGCGTCGACGGTCGTATCGAAGTCCACCCGTCGGTTCGCCGGGATCTCGTTGCTCGCGATCATGAAGCCCGTCCACGATTTGACGGCGCCGAATGCGCACCGCTCGATGCACGGGATCTGCACGTAGCCGGCAACTGGATCGCACGTCATGCCGAGGTGGTGCTCGAGAGACGACTCGGCGGCGTTCGCGATCACCTGGTTGCTGAAGTCGTGCGCCTGCGCGAGGAACGCGGCGCCCATCGCCGACGCGACGCCGATTTCCGCCTGGCAGCCGCCCTCGGCTCCAGACAGCGTCGCGTTGTGCTTGCAGAGGTAGCCGACGGCGGCGGCGGCGAGAAATCCCTCCCGGATTTTTTCCTGAGGCAGCTTGCGGCCGCCTTCACCGACGGCGTAGACGAGCGCCGGCATCACGCCGGCGGAGCCGCCGGTCGGCGCCGTCACCACCAGATGGCCGCGCGCGTTCTCTTCCGATCCCGCCAGCGCATACGCGGACACCACGCCCAGCCCGCGCTGCTTCTCGTATTTGTCGTCCATCGCCCGCGCATAGACGTCGCCCGCTTTCGTCTTGAGCTTGATCGGGCCGGGCAGCGTCGCCGACGGCGCCTTCAGGCCCGACTTGACGATGTTGACCATCGCCGACGAGATCTTGTCGATGAACGCATTGATCTCCGCCTCGCTCTTGCCGGAGACCGCGACCTCGTTGGCCATGACGAGCTCGGCGATCGAGAGCTTGTTGGCCGCCCCGTGCGCCTGCAGCTCCCTCATCGTCGAGTAGGGGTACTTCGGCTGCCCCTTCTTCGGCGGCTCGTAGCCCTTCCACTCGATGAAGCCGCCGCCGACCGAGTAGTACTCGAGCTCGTACAGGACGGCGTCGCCCGCCATCAGCTTGCACGTCATCGTGTTGGGATGTTTGAAGTCGCCTTTCGGCGCGTCGTAGATGATGTCCCTCAGCGAGACGTTGAAGCTCTTGTCGCCCAGCTTCACCGGGAACGTCTGATCCGGATTCGTCACCAGGCTGTCGAGGAATTCCGGTTCGACGGTGGCCGGCTCCTTTCCGATCACGCCCGCGAGCGCCGCGCGCTCGGTGCCGTGGCCTTTGCCGGTGGCGCTGAGGCTGCCGTACAAGTGGACCTTGATCCCCGTCGCTCTGGCGAGTTGATCCGCCGGGAGCTTCGTGCAGCGCTGGTAGAAGTCGTAGGTGATGCGCATCGGTCCGATGGTGTGCGAGCTCGAAGGCCCCGGACCGACCTTGTAGAACTCCTCGAGCGTCGTCATCACGGGACCTTTGGCCTTCTTCACCACGTTCAGTTCGTCGCCGAGCGGGACCGCGGGCTTCGGCGGCGGTGGAGCCGCGGCGGCAGCCGCGGTCTGTTGCTCGGAGGGCGCTGAGCAGCCGGTCATGACGGCCATGGCCCCGATGAGCGCGCTGCGCATCATGAAAGCGCGGCGATCGATTCCGTCTGGAAGATTCCCTGCGTCCAGGTCGAGGGTAGGCACGGAGCCGGCGCCGGCCTGATCCTGTTTCACGGATGTCATATCTGCCCTTCCTTCGCCGTGACCGACGGATGCACGAGTTCACGATCGACACAGCAGGCGCCATGCCCGCACGCCTCAGGCCGCTCGTCAGGCAGGAAGTGCTTGAACTGTGAGGCTTTGTGCGATTTCAAGGACGCCCGTGCGGTTCTGTCGCCGGCGGTCGCTCCATCCGGCCGGAGGCAGTCTCCCAAATGCCGGGCATCGCCGGCGCACGGAATCGCGGGTCGGTGGCCGACACGGAAGATTCCTCCATGCGCCAGCCGTGGTTTTCGGCGGCTGCACGCTCGACTTCTCTGGCTGGTTCGGCGTCCTGACGTTCCTCCCGGCACCGAGGCCGTCCGAAGACCTGGCGACGCGCACGATCAACGTGCTGAACGCCGGCCTGGTCCCGCCCGCCCGTGTCACGTCCGGTGCCGTCCGCTGTTTCTTTCGCGCACGAGACGTGGAGCGTTCGCTGCGGCGAGGCTGGAGAGGCAGTACATCGTCGAGAACGTCGTGCTGGTGAGCTCGGGCCTCGTCGTCTTCGCCGCGGTGCGATCGCATGCGCCGGTCGAGCATCCAGTGATCGAGCGCGGCCGCGCCGCTTCGCCGCCAGCGGCGACATTGACGTGCGACGTCGTCGTCTCACTCGGGCGACGGATATGACAGGTCGCACGAGACGTGCAATTTGAATCTGGTCCGCGCCAGCCACAATGTTTGGCTGGAGCCAGATTTCCACCCGTTGGTCTGCCACGAAATCCTTTCCTGGAGCACCGTCGAACAAAAGAAGTTTTTTTGCGCGCAATGAGTTCGCGCGATCGCGCCTGAAGACAGGGCGGCTGGCGATCCGGTTGCAGTCCACCTGCGCCGACGACCACGACGAGCCACGGACGCGTGCTCATGACCGGCGGCCGCACGGGTACATCCGTACCCGCGGGCACGCTCTCCGTTGCGCGCGCCGATCACGCAGCCGCGCGACTGCTCGACGGCCGCGTGCTGATCGTCGGCGGGTCGGACGGCAACGCGCCCCTCGCCATCGCCGAGATCTTCGATCCGGCGACTGGCTCGATCGCACCACTTCCCGCCTCGCTCGCGACGCCGCGCATGAAGCTGTCGGCGACGACGCTGCTCGACGGCCACGTGCTCGTCGCGGGCGGCAACGACGGTGTGCAGGATCTCGCGACGGCGGAGATCTTCGACGCGGAGCTCGGCATCTTCTGGGCGACCTCGTCGCTGCACACGCCGCGGAGCGGGCACGTCGCGATGCTGCTTCCCAACAACAACACCGTGCTGATCGCGGGCGGCATGTCGAACGGCGTGCCGGTTGCGTCGGTCGAGCGCTTCGCGCACTGGATCGAGAGCGAGATGTTCTATGCCGATTCGAACACGATGGCCGCGGCGCGTACCGGCGCGGTGGCCGTGCCGACAGCTCGCGACGGCGTCGTGCTCGTGGGCGGCGGCGGTTCGTCGGACGCCGAGTTCTACGGTTTCGCGACGGTGAAGACGGACAAGCTCGACTACGCGCCGTACGAGACGGTCACGATCAGCGGCAGCGGCTGGCAGCCTGGTGAGACAGTGCGCCTCCGCGTCACCGAGGATTCGGACTCACACTACGACTGGGTGCTCGAGGCGATCGCCGACGATTCCGGCAACGTCATCAACCGTGACTTCTATCCACGTAACGATGATGTCTACCACTCCGTCGGCATGCGCTTCTACGTGACGGCGGTTGGCATCGCCTCACAGGCAGAAGCAACATTCACGGACGCGATGCCGAGCCGAACGAACCTGACCTCCTCCTTGAACCCCTCACCAGCCGGTCAGAGCGTCACATTCACCGCTACGGTTGACATGAACGAGAAACATGGCAACACGGATAACTGGCAACCGGCGGTCGGGGGCTCGGTCAAGTTCTACGACCGGACGACAGCAACAGCCGCCTGCGACCAAAACAATGGCAACTACGGCGTCTTGCTTGGCACCAGCGCTGTTAGCGCTGGGCAGGCTACATTTTCGTATGCGTTTCCATCCGGCGGCACGTACCCCATCCAGGCCTGCTACAGAGGCACGGGCGGGAATGACGGCACCCAGGACAGCTTCTCACCGGTGATCGCGCAGAGCGTCAACAGTGCCACGGTCAACACCGCGACGACTGCATCAAACGCGTCGGCAACC
>DATFWL010000235.1:0-2465 GCA_035259385.1 Vicinamibacterales bacterium
ACGCGATTCGAGAGGGGCTGCAAGAGCCAGTCGTAATAGCCGCTCGGGGCAACCTCGAGAACGCGACACATCATCTGCACGCTGTACTGATCTCGATGCGCCTTGATGAATTCGTAGGCCGATCGCACTCTCCCAGGGATCCGGTGCTTGGACTTCGGCATAGCTCCTCCGCTAAAAGTCGGATGCTGGCGTTTGTCCACTAAATCCTGGGAACTCCACCATTCGCAGTGGCATCTGTACGTATTCGTCAAGCCCGCGTCGTCGTTCGGCGGCGCGCGGCTCACGCCTCGCGCGTCTCACTTCATCGCTGCCGCGACCTTCTCGACCTCGCTCCAAACCCGCAGCAGGTTGCCGCTCCACACCTTCGCGATCTGTTCCTCGGGATAGCCGCGGCGCACGAGCTCGATCGTCACGTTCACCGCTTCCGCCGCGCTGTTGAACCCGTCCACGCCGCCGCCGCCGTCGAAGTCCGAGGCGATGCCGACGTGTCGATGCCGATCAGCTTCACCGCGTAGTCGATGTGATCGACGTAGTCCTTGACCGTGGCGCGATCCGGGTTCGGCGCCGGCGCGGGCGGCGGTGACGTCTCGACCGGGCAGCGGTACGCGGCCGGCGCCTGCGCGCCTCGCCCGGAGCCGCGGCCGGCGCCGCCGCCTCCCGCCGCCGCGGTGCGCTCCGGCGGCTTCTTGATGAACTCCGACACGGCGTTGATCTGCACCACGCCGCCGTTGGTCTTCATCGCCATCAGCTGCTCGTCGTCCAGGTTCCGGCTCTGGTTCGCCAGCTTGCGCAGCGACGAGTGCGACGCGATCACCGGCGCCTTCGACAGCCCGATCGCCTGCGCCTTCGACGGGTGCGACACGTCGACCATCATCCCGAGGCGATTCATCTCCTGGATCACCTCGCGGCCGAGCGGCGACAGTCCGCCCCACTTCCATTCGCCGGCCGCCTCGCCAGTGTGCGAGTCGGCCAGCTGGTTGTGGCCGTTGTGCGCGAGCGACATGTAGCGGCCGCCGCGGTCGTAGAACTCCCTGACGCGCTTGATGTCGGTGCCGATCGGATACCCGTTCTCGATGCCGATCACCGCCACCTTCTTGCCGCTCTTCGCGATGCGCGTGACGTCGCCGGGCGTCAGCGCGAGCGCGATCTCGTTCGGCGCGATTTGCTCGGTCAGGCGGTGCACGGCGTCGAACTTTGCCACCGCCTGGCGATACGCATTCTCGTAGCCGGCCGGCGTCAGGTCGCCCTGGCCGACGTAGGCGATGAAGAAGGAGACGTCCAGGCCGCCCTCCGTCATCTTCGGCAGGTTCACCTGCGTCGTCAGGCGCAACGTGTAGTTGCAGTCGGCGGTGAAGTTCCGCGGGTCGATGTCGTTGTGCGTGTCGAGCGTGATGATGCGCTGGTGGATCGCGCGCGCCCGCGCAACGAGGTCCGGCTGGGCGTGCAACGACGCGGCCAGGCCGGCCGCCGCCGCCGCGAAGGCGAGAGACGCCCGCTTCATAAGGGCTGCTCCTCGTCGGCGGATGTTACTATGTGCGCGATGATCCGATTCGCCAGGCCCACGCCGTCGGTCCTGGCATTTCTTCTCGCCGCCGTTTCGCTCGCGGCGCAGACCGACGTCACCGGCGAGTGGGAGGCGTCCTACGCGACGCCGCTCGGGCCGCAGGAGCTGAAGATCTATCTCACGCAGGAAGGCCCGCGCATCAGCGGCCACACCACGTCCGAGTACGGCGAGTCACAGGTCCGCGGCACCATCGACGGCCAGGCCATCGCTTTTACCTTCGAAGCGACCGATGGCGGTAAAGCGGTCGTCGTTCGCGTCAACGCGAAAGTGGAAGGCGCGCGAATGCGGGGCATGGCGAAGATCGGCGATCGCTTCGACGGCGCGTTCACCGCTGAGCGCAGCGACTGACCGCGCGCCGCGACGGGTTGGTGGCAGATCCTCGTGTGTTCCGGAGATCCGGCTACGTTCGACAACGGACCGACACGAATCAGGCGGCTCTCGGGTAACATCGTCGCGGCCGATGGATTCCATGTTCCGCTGGATCGAATCGAGCGCGCTCAGTGTCTGGACGCGCGAGTCGACGACTTCACTGATCGCCTATCCCGCGATCCTGTCGGCGCACGCGGTTGGGATGGCGTTGGCGGCTGGCATCAACGCAGCAATCGGGCTACGTCTGCTGGGCGCCGCGTCGGAAATTCCAGCGGCGGAGATGCGACGCTACGCCGGCGTCGCGTGGATCGGGTTCGCGATCAACGCCGTGTCCGGTATGTTGCTGCTGATCGCGTATCCGACCAAGGCGCTGACGAACCCGATGTTCTACCTGAAGCTGTCGCTGATCGCCGTCGGCCTCGCGGTTTTCGTCGCTGTCAACAAGCGGCTCGAACGGTGGACGAGCGCGGCGCAGACGTGGATCGGCGTCGCGCTGCTGGCTAGTTGGGGAGGCGCCATCGTCGCGGGACGC
>DATFWL010000236.1:0-3297 GCA_035259385.1 Vicinamibacterales bacterium
GTGGCCCGACGAGCCGCCGCCGTCGCGTCCGCTCTGGCTCATCATGCACGAGGATCTCCGGCGCGCGGCGAGAGTCCGCATCGTCGCGACCGCGATAAGCGACGCCATCGAGCGCGACTCCCGGCTGCTGCGCTGGGGCCGCGCCCGCAAGCCGCCCTGACGATTCGACCTCCAGACGTCGGTGCAGTTTTGCACATGGCATGTGAGCAGCTGTCAAATTGCCACTACCCGCTGCGGCGCGGACCATGCTGCTGACGAGGTGAACGTGATGAAGGCAGCGCAGCGCAGTCAGTGGACAATCGCGGCGGTCCTGTTCACGACCATGTTCCTGATCTGGGGCCCGATCAACGCGAGCGGCGTCTTCTTCCTGCCGGTCATCCAGCACTTCGGCTGGAGCCGAGCCTTCTTCTCCTCGATCGTCGCGATCGCACCGCTCTCCGCGGGGCTGGCCGGCGCCCTCATCGGCTCGCTGCTGGAGCGATTCGGCGTGCGCAAGGTGATGATCACCGGCGCAGCGATGGTCGCGCTCGGCTTCCTCGGACTCAGCCTCGCGAACTCGGCCGTCACCTTCGCCGCGCTCTATCTTGTCCTCGGGGCCGGAATTACCGCATCGACGGTGATCCCGTCGGCGGTACTGATCACGAGCTGGTTCCGCGAACAGCCCGGCCTCGCACTCGGGATCGTGTTCTCCGGCGTTCCGCTGGGCGGCACCGGCATCACGATGCTCGCCAACTACGTGGTGCTCCACTACGGCTTCCGCATGGGGTTCGTCGCGAATGCCCTGCCGATCGCGCTGGTGGTAGTGCCGCTACTCGCCGCGTTCCTCGACGCGCCCGCCAAACCCGAGGCCTCCGACGGCGCGACGACCGACGCTGCAGCCGACGGCTTCGAGCTGCGCGAGGCGGTTCGTACGCGCTCCTTCTGGATGATCGCGATCGCCGAGGTCATGTTCGCCACCGCCGCGATCGGAATGCGCGTTCACGTCGTCCCATTGCTGACCGGGGTCGGTTATGCACCAACCGTCGCGGCGTCACTGTTCAGCGCGATGTTCGTGTTCAGCGCGGTGGGAACCTTCGTCTCTGGGCCGCTCGCCGACAAGTTCGGCGGCCGGGCTACTTTCGCGACGGTCTTGCTCTCCGCGGGCCTCGGGATCGCGAGCCTGCTGGGCGCGTCCCATCTCGCCGCGGTCGCGGCGTTCATCGTCCTGTTCGGACTGGTGCGAGAGACGCCGCCCGCGCTCGCGCCGATCGTGATCGGCGAGACGCTCGGCACCAGGCAGCTCGCGCGACTGTTCGGCGTCCAGGCGCTGTTTACAACCTTCGGGTTCGCCCTGGGACCGATCATCGCGGGCCGCATCTTCGATGTCACCCACTCTTACTCCTGGGCGCTGGTCGTGTTCTCGACCATGGCGCTGATCGCCTCGCTCGCGATCCGCGCGACGTTGCCGCTCGCCGAGGAACGCGCGCGACAGGTTCCCGCCGGCGAGCCCGCGACAGCCTGACGTCTTTCGACTGACGCGTCGCGGTTGGCATGGCAGCGATGGAGGGCGAAGCGCCGCGTAGCAACGCACCAGAGTAGTTCTTGCGATCGTCTCCGCGTGGCAGAAGGGTGGTACGCGCGCAGGCGCGCGTAGCGTCCCCCCCGGCGGACGGGGCCTTGCCCGGTGTTCACCTGTATGTCCGGCGAGCGAGCCGGCTTAGGGTCGGTATCGACCGCCTAGCCGGGCAGGAATCGCGCCCCCATCGGTCGATCGGAAGGCGGCATTCTCCTCTGTCCCTGACGCTCAGGAGACGGGCGTCTCGAAGGCATCCTGCGGTCCGCTGGCGGTCGTCCGGTCGGCCTCCTCGTCATCAGGCTGCTCCGCTATCCGGTGACGATCGACGATCACGCGGCGTCGGATCGCAGGACGATCGAGGTGATCAGTCCGGGAAAGGCGCATGAAGGTTGGATTCGCCCTTTGTGCATCCCACCCGTCTGCCCGGCGCGTCTACCACCCCGTCGCCGTTCCGTACGGAGCTCGCGTTCGACGGTCCGGTGCCCACCGCGCTATGGCTGCCGAGCGTCGGCAGCGTCGATGCGCCTCCTGCACACGGATACGGTCCGTCAGGGTTGCGGCATGCGCTCCCACGAAAACGGGCCAAAGGCTGTCGCGCTCTCCGGCACGCTTATCGCGGGGTCGACGGTGAGCTTCAGCCATTCGAGCGGGATGGTGCTCCCGTGCACGACGATCCGGTGGAAGTTCGGCACGTCGTAGTACGGGTGGCTGTTCCATGCGTCGTACGTGCACACGCCGTTGTCGCCGGTGCACGGCGCGGCTTGGACGAGCGGGTTGTCCGACCGGTAGACGTGCGAGTCACCGGTGAACAGCAGGACAGGCCCGCCGAACGCGGCCGTGCGCGAGGCGAGCACACTGACGATCGGCTCGTAGTTCGTGAGGTGGTCAGGCGTCTTGTTGTCGAGATCCCACATGTCGGCTTGCGTCACGACGACGATGCCAGGCGCGTCCATCGTGCGCGCGAGATCGAACGCGTCGCGCAGCCAGCGCAGATCCGCCGACGTCCGCCGTGCCGCTTCCTGCTGCTGAGGGGCGGATGCGAAGGGTGTGCCGTACCACGGGTCCGCGTCGTTGTTCGATCCGCCCGGAACGTTGATCGTCACGAAGACGACGCCGCCCTGGACCCAGATTACGTTCTCGACGAACTGCGCGTCGGTCTGATGGTGGGGATCGTAGACGTCAGCCTGTGAGGTCACCTCCATCGTTCCGCTGCCGAGGGTCTGTCCCGGCTCCGCGAAGAAGATCGAGCGCACGAGGGCCAGGTTGGCGAGCGGGTTTCCGCCCGCATAGTCGACCGGCTGCCCGCTGGAATCGAGCACGTAGTTGATCTGACCGGTCGTCGGGTTGTACGTGCCCCCGCCCTCGCCGGACTTGTGGCAGTCGGTCCACTCGTTGTCGCCGGGGGTGTACACGAGCGGCTTCGTGTAGGCGGTCCACAACTGGTAGATCGAGCGGTCGTACGCCTCCGTGCAGAACTGCTTGCCGGAATGGATGTCCCCGACGTGGATGACCTCGGCGACGTCCGGGTCCGCATTGATCGAAGCGATAAACGCTGGCGTCGCGTTGAACTCCGCCGTGTCGGTCGGCTTGGTACCGTACGGCGCGTCGCCGTATACCGCGACCGTGAACGGCGCGGCCGTGTCCGAGGCACCGGCTCTTGCTGCTGGTATTGCCGCCACGACTGCCGCTGCCAGCCCCGCTGCGACGATGACCCCTTTGTGCATCCTCCACCCTTCGAGTTT
>DATFWL010000237.1:0-15655 GCA_035259385.1 Vicinamibacterales bacterium
GTCAGCTTGTCGCCGGGCTTGCGGCCCATCAGCTTCAGCGTGCCCTGAACCCGCTGATCGGGCAGCACGCCCAGGTACGGCGACTGCCGCAGCTGCACCTCGAGCGCCTCCTTCAACGTGTCGTCGAACACAGCCTCGCCGGTCGTGTTCACGAAGTCGGCGATCACGACCGGATCGCGCTCGCTGAAGGCGCGCGTGCGGCCGGTGTACACGAACACGCCGACGCCGGCGGCCGCGAGCACCGCCGCGGCGCTGACCATCTCCCTCCATCGCACGCGGCGGCGTGGGGGACCGGCGGCGACTGCGGCGGCGGCCGGCGCCCGCATGGCGGCCGTCAACCCGATCGCACTTTCCTGCTGCAGCCGTTTCAGGTCGGCCCGCAAGTCCGCGGCGGTCTGATACCGCAGCTCGCGATCTTTCTCGAGCGCCTTGGCGATCAGGCGATCGAAGTCGGGCGGGATGCCCGGGTTGAGCGACGACGGCGGCGCGGGCACGCGCGTCAGCAGCGATTCGAAGATCGCCACTGGCGTCGCGCCAGAGAACGGCTGTGTCCCGGTGGTCATCTCGTAGAAGACCACGCCGCACGAGAACAGATCGGAGCGGCTGTCGATCTCGCCGCCGCGCGCCTGCTCCGGCGACATGTAGGCGACCGTTCCCAGCGTGGTCCCGATCGTGGTCGCCTGTTCGCGCCCGCCGCGCGTGACGTCGATGTCGGTGGCGGCGACGCGCGACGCGCCGGCGAGCTTGGCGATGCCGAAGTCCAGGACCTTCGCCTGCCCGCGGCTGGTGATGAAGATGTTCGCCGGTTTGATGTCGCGGTGGACGATGCCCTTCGCGTGCGCGGCGTCGAGCGCGTCGGCAATCTCGACCGCAAGCGCGAGCGCGTGATCGAGCGGCAGCGGTCCGCGCGCGATCGCGTCCCTCAGCGTGCGTCCGTCGAGCAGCTCCATCACCATGAACTGTTGGCCGTCGTGCTCCCCGACGTCGTGAAGCGTGCAGATGTTGGGATGGTTCAGCGACGAGGCGACCCGCGCTTCGCGGCGGAAGCGCTCGAGCGCCTCGCGATCTGCGGCGAGCTCTGGCGGCAGGAATTTGAGTGCGACCTGGCGGCCGAGCCGCACGTCCTCGGCGCGGTAGACGACGCCCATGCCGCCGCCGCCGAGCCGCTCGATGATGCGGTAGTGACCGACCGTTGTCCCTATCACGCTGGCTCCGAATTGTACGGCAGTACAATGCGCCGATGCCGTACGCCGATTTTTTCGCCGCGCCGATGCGTGAGGAGCTGCGCGATCTCGGAATCCGCGATCGGCGCACGGCGGAAGACGTCGACGCCGCGATCGCGAACGCGCCCGGCACGCTGAAGAGTGTAGGACTGATGGGCCCATAGGGTGGGTGGGAAGGACCGATCGGTCCCACCCGACCAAGCCCATGGGCCTATCGGTCCCACACGCCACGGGGTCGAGAGATGAAATACCGCTTCGGCGTCTTCTCGTTCGACGATCGGACGCTCGCGCTGACCAGATCGGATCGGCCGGTGCCGCTCGAGCCGCAACCGGCTCGCGCGCTCGCGCTGCTGGTTGCGCGCGCCGGCGAGCTGATCACGCGCGACGAACTGCGCGCGCACCTCTGGGATCCCGCCACCCACGTCGACTTCGATCGCGGCCTCGCATACTGCATCGGCGAGCTGCGCGCTGCCCTTGGCGATTCGGCGGAGAACCCGCGATTCGTGCAGACGCTTCCGCGAAGGGGTTTCACCTTCATCGCGCCGGTGACGCGCGACCCGGCGACTGAGCCGCGCGAGGCGCCCGCGGCCGAGCGCGACGCTGCAGCCGTGCCGCGTGATGCGGCGCCCGAGGGCGCTCGAGCGCGCCCCGTGGTCGTCAAGCCGTGGATTGCAGCGGCCGCGATCGCTGGCGCCGCGCTCATCGTCGGCGCCGCCGGCGCGCTGATGGTTGCGCGCGATCGCCCCCCCGCGCCGCCCCGGAGGCCGATCGTTGCCGTGGCAGTGTTCGAAAATGAAACCGGCGACGCACAGTACGATCGGCTGGCCGCGTCGATCGCCGACGTCATCGTCGAGCGGTTGACCGCGATCGGTCCGTCACGGCTCGGCGTGGACGGTAACGCTGCGATCCTGCGCCGGCCGCGCGGCGCACGGGACTGGCGCGCCGTCGCGCAAGACACCGGCGCGGCATATCTCGTCTTCGGTCTGCTGCAGGAGAGGGCCGATCGTCTGTCGCTGCTCATGCAGCTCATTCGCCTCGACGACGGCACACACGTGTGGGTGCAGCGCATCAACCGGCCCAGCGGCGATCGGCTCGACATGATCGACGCCGATGCTGCTGCACAGATCGAGTCGGCGGTGCGGTCGACAGTCCTGAAGTAATCGCGTAAGCGTTTCCACCGTCAGCGGTTCCGGCCTGACGCCTTCCTCGCTGGCGATCGACCGCGCGGCCGCGCATATTCCTCCGTCATGACACACACCCGACGACAGTTCATTCGCATCGTGCCGGCATTCGGCGCATTCGTGCTCCCGTCCGTCGGTTCCGCCTCGCAAGGTCAGGGCGCGCTGCCGGCCGAGCCGGCCTGGCCCGCAGCCCCGGCCCACGGCATGCCCGTGGACGATTTCTTTCCGTCGCACCATCCGGCGCTGGTCAAAGAGATGGTCTCCGTGTCGCACGGCAACGTGGCGCGCGTCCGCGAACTGGTGCAGCAGCACCCGGAGCTGGCAAAGGCGTCGTGGGACTGGGGATTCGGCGACTGGGAGACCGCCCTCGGCGCGGCGTCTCACGTCGGCAGCCGGCCGATCGCGGAGCTCCTCATCGAACACGGCGCCCCGCCGACGCATTTCTCGGCGGCGATGCTCGGACAGCTCGACGTCCTGAAGACGTTCGTCGCGGCCTCCCCCGGCCTGCAGTCGATGCGCGGTCCGCACGGGCTCACGCTGATGCTCCACGCGCGCAATGGCGGACCGCAGGCCTCGGCGGTAGCGTCGTATCTCGAATCGCTGGGCGGCGCCGACCAGCCGTACCGCAACGAGCCGCTGAGCGACGCGGACCGTTCAGCGCTCGTCGGCCGCTACGCGTTCGGCGATCGTCCGCGCGACGCGTTCGTCGTCAGCCTGCAGAAAAACGCGCTGATGATGGCGCGCGTCGGCGCCATCGACCGGAATCTGTTCCATCAGGGGCAGTACGCGTTTCACGCCGCCGGCGGCCCCGGAACGACGATCCGTTTCGAGCGCGACGGCGATCGCGTCGTCGCAGTGACGATTCACGATCCGGATCCGGTGGTGAAGGCGAGGCGCGTCTAGCAACGCTCCGGCGTAGGGGCACTCTTTCAGGGTGCCCCGCACCGTCCGGCCTGAAAGGCCGGACCTACACAGCTAGCCCCCAGCCCTAGCCCCAGCCGCGAGCCCGACGACGCGCCGACGGCGACCGCGCTACGACGTGGTGCGGAGATGCTGATAGACGAGGCGCTCGACCGACCTGAGGACGTCAATCGCCGCATCGTCGTAGTAAGGCAGCAGCTGCATCAGGACGGCCGCGGCGATCTGCCGGCGCGGATCGATCCAGAAATGGGTGTTGTTGATGCCGCCCCAGCTCGCGCTGCCGACGCTGCGCAGCCCGCTGCCCGCCGGCGCCGCTTCGATCTGGAAGCCGAACCCGAATGCGTCCTTGCCGCCGCCGAACGGAAACGGCTTCGCGCGCGCCAGATCGACCGACGGCTGCTGCTCGACGACGAGACGACCGATCTGATTCGACAACATCTGCCGAATCGTCGAGTCGGAGACGAGGCGCGCGCTGCCGGCGCGGCCGCCGTTGAGGAACACCTGCATGAACCGGCCGTAGTCGGCGGCGGTGGAGAGCAGGCCGCCGTCGCCGGCGACGTTGGACGCGATCGTCGCCGGGTTGGGGCGCTCGACGAGATCGGCATCGCTGCGTGCGTGCAGCGTCACCACGCGGTCGTGTTTGTCGGCCGGAACCGCGTAGAACGTGTCCACCATCCCGAGCGGATCGAAGATGCGCGCCTTCACGAACTCATCCAGCCGGCGTCCGCTCACCTTCTCGACCACCAACCCGAGCACCGCCGTGCTCGGACCGTAGGTGAACCGCTCGCCCGGATCGTGCAGCAGCGGAACCTCGGCTCTCGCCTTCTTTCCGTCGTCAATCTTTGCAATCCGCCGATCGACGAACGGATACGCCATCCCCGAGGTGTGCGTGAGCAGGTGCCTGATCGTGATCGGCCGTGCCGGCGGGCGCGATTCGAACCTCCCGTCCGCCTCGTTGAACGTGGTCAGCACGCGCACCCGCTCGAACTGCGGCAGGTACTTCGCGACCGGATCGTCGACGCGCACACGCCCCTCTTCGACGAGCATCATCACGGCCAGCGACGTGACCGGCTTGGTCATCGAGGCGATGCGGAAGATCGAATCGGTCGCGAGCGCGGCATGCGCGGCGACGTCACGGTGTCCGGCTGCGTCGATCAGCAACTGCTGCCGGGCGTTGACGACGACGACTGCGATCGCCGGCATGCCCGCTGCGACCTTCTGCCGCAGCAGCGCACCGATCGCTTCTTCGCCGGCGGGGGACAGGGACGGTGCGCTGGCAGCGTGCGGGTGCCGCGCCGCGCCGACAATCATCGCGGCGAGGCCGGTGACGACGATCGCGCGCGAGACGAGGCGGCGGGTCGGATTCGTCATAGGGCGCGATTCTAGCAATAATCGTCCTCGATGCTGCTCTTCGTCGCCTCGTTTCTCGTCCTCTTTCTCGAGACCGCCGTCATCCGGTGGATGCCGGCGTACGTGCGTCTGCTCGCGTACTTCTCGAACTTCATCCTGCTCGCAAGCTTCCTCGGCATCGGGATCGGGTGCCTGCTGGCGACGCGCCGCCGGAATCTCATCGGATGGTTTCCGGCGATTCAACTGGCGGTGATTCTCGCCGTCGATCGGCTGCGGCTCGAGGTTGCGGTCCCGAGCACGTCGACGATCTACTTCTCGAGCGGAACGCCGACGCCGGTCGTCCCGGTGGAGAGCACGCTGCTGCTGCCGCTGCTCTTCGCGGCGGTGGCCGCGCTGTTCGTCACGGTCGCGAATCGGATGGGCGAGGAACTGACGACGCACGCGCCGCTCCGCGCCTACGTGATCAACCTGCTCGGCAGCCTGGCGGGTGTTGCGGCATTCGCGCTCGTCTCGTGGCTGCAGTTGCCGCCGCTGGCCTGGTTCGCGGTCGCGGCCGCGGCGGCGCTGCCGCTGATCGTCGACGTGCGTTCTTTCTCCGTGCTCGACCTGCGACTGCCGCTCGCCGTGGTCAACGTCGCACTCCTCGCCGCCTCGCTCGTGGTCGTGCATCGCATGGAAGCCGGCAGCCTCTGGTCGCCGTATTACCGGATCACGCTCTTCCAGGACCGCAGCGAGACCGTGATCGAAGTGAATCACATCTTCCATCAGTCGATGGCGCCGGTCGTCTTCAAGGAATACTTCTATCAGTGGCCGTACGAAGTCTTCGGCGACACCTTCGACAACGTCCTGGTCCTCGGTGCCGGCAGCGGCACCGACGTCGCCGCGGCGCTCCAGCACGGTGCGAAGCACGTCGATGCGGTCGACATCGATCCGGTGATCCTGCGGCTCGGCGCCGAGCGGCATCCGGATCACCCGTACAGCGATCCGCGGGTGACGATCATCAATGACGATGCGCGGCACTATTTGCGGACGACCACGAAACGCTACGACCTGATCGTGTTCGCGCTGATCGACTCGCTGACCGTGCAGTCGAGCTTTTCAGGCGTGCGGCTGGAGAGCTACATGTTCACGCGCGAATCGTTCGAGGCGGTGCGCGATCGGTTGTCGCCGGACGGCGTGATGGCGGTCTATAACTACTTCCGCGAAAAGTGGCTCGTCGATCGACTCGCCAACACGATCGCCGGCGTCTTCGGACGCGAGCCGCTCGCGCACGTCCATCAGGACCGCGCCTATCTGGGCGTCATCCTCGCGGGGCCGCGCGTCGCGCGGCTCCACGCGCTGCCGCCGCTTCCGCGCGAGGTGATGGCGTTCGGTCAGTCGCACGATCCCAGCCCGGCGCACCTGCTGGCCCGCGACGCCAGCATCGTCGCCGCCACCGACGACTGGCCGTTCCTCTACATGCGAGCGCCCGACCTGCCGCGCCACTACGTCGCCGCGCTGGCGATCGTGCTCGCGATTTCGGCGATCGCGGTCTGGCTGGCCCGCGCCGTGGCCGGCGGCGGCGGATGGTCGTGGCACTTCTTCTTCCTCGGTGCCGGGTTCATGCTGCTGGAAACGAAGTCGATCGTGCAGTTCGCGCTCCTCTGGGGATCGACCTGGTCGTCGGCGGCGCTGGCGATTGCGTCGGTGCTCACAATGGCGCTGGCGAGCGCCCTGGTCGCGAGCCGCGTCGAGATCCGGCGCGGCGTCGTGTTCGCGGCGCTGACCGCGCTCGTGCTGCTGAATTTCCTGGTGCCGGTCGGGCGCGTGACGTTCGAGAGCCGCGCGCTCGAGTCGCTGTTCTACGGCGTCCTCGTCTTCAGCCCCGTGTTCTGCGCCGGCCTGCTGTTCAGTTCCAGCTTCAAGGACTCCTCGTCGACGGCGACCGATTTCGGCGCCAACCTGCTCGGCGCGATCGTCGGCGGCGTCGGCGAGTACCTGTCTCTCCTGGCCGGCTATCGGTTTCTGCTCCTGGTTGTCGCCGTCTGCTATGCAGCCGCGCTGGTGACGCGTAGATCCGCGGTCGCGAAAGTCGCATAATCTCGGGACATGAGCATTCGTGCCGCCATCGTCTGCTGTGCTTGTGCGCTGTTCGCGTCGATGCCGGAGGCGGCCGCGCCCGGGAAGTGGCAGCCGCTCTTCGACGGGACGTCGCTCGACGCCTGGCGCGGATACAAGAGTCCGACCGTGCCGGAGGGATGGAAAATCGCCGGCGGGGCGCTGACCAAGGATGGCCACGTCGGCGATCTCGTCACCAAGGAGGAGTTCGGCGACTTCGAGCTCGAGTTCGAGTGGAAGATCGGGCGCGCGGGCAACAGCGGCATCTTCTACCGCGGCATCGAGGACCCTGATTTCAAGGGACGCCCGAACGACGACCGGATCTACACCACCGGTCCGGAATACCAGCTGCTCGACGACGACGAGGCCGAGGACAACAAGACGCGGCTCACCTGCGCCGGCGCGAACTACGGCCTCTACCCCTCGCCGCCCGGCCACCTCGAGCCGGTCGGCGAGTGGAACAAGGCGCGCATCATCGCCAACGGCGCGCACGTCGAGCACTGGCTCAACGACGTCAAGGTCGTCGAGTACGAGCTGTGGAGTCCTGACTGGGAGGCGAAGGTCGCGGCGACGAAGTTCAACGCGTGGCCGAAGTTCGGCCGGGCGAAGCGCGGTCACATCGGATTGCAGGGCGATCACGCCGGCGCGCTCGCGTTCCGCAATATCCGTATTCGTTCATTGTCATGACCGACCCTACGTCTACAAGATTCGACTGAGGCCGTATGTCCAACAAACTCACCCGACGCGATTTCGTGTCCGACGTGGCGCTCACCAGCGCCGGCCTGGCGATCGTCCCGCGGCACGTGCTCGGGCGCGGGCAGACCGCGCCGAGCGACCGCCTGAACGTCGCGGCGGTCGGCGTCGGCGGACAGGGACGCAGCAATCTCGTCAATCTCGCAACTGAAAACGTCGTGGCGATCTGCGACGTCGACTGGGACTACGCCGGCAGGGGCTTCGCGGCCCTCGACACGGATATCGCCAATCAGCAGGGGCGCCTCGATCGGCAGCAGCGCGGCGAAGTGCGGCTGGACGCGCAGGGCCGGCCCGAGGCGCCGCTCACGCCGCTCGAACGCGAGCGGACGGCGGCGACGATCGAGCGGATGAAGCGGCTGAAGAGCGCGCTGCCGCGCGCGACCCGCTACCACGACTACCGCGAGATGCTCGACAAGCAGAAGGATATCGACGGCGTGGTCATCGCGACGCCCGACCACATGCACGCGACGATCGCGCTCGCCGCGATGAACCTCGGCAAGCACGTCTACGTGCAGAAGCCGCTCACCTGGTCGGTCGCCGAGGCGCGGCAGCTGGCGCGCGCGGCGACGCGCATGCCGACGCTCGTGACGCAGATGGGCAACCAGGGACATTCATGGGACGACGCGCGGACCGCCGTCGAGTACGTGTGGGCCGGCGCGATCGGCGAGGTACGTGAGGTCCACATCTGGACGAATCGCCCGCTCGGCTACTGGCCGCAAGGCATCCCGCGTCCCGAAGTCCGCACGGCCCCGGAAGGCGGCTTCAAGTGGAACGGGCCGGGCATCGAGGCGCGCCTCGCGAACGCGATGGCCGGCGCCTACCCCAAGCCGTCAACGCTGAACTGGGACCTGTTCCTCGGCGTCGCGCCCGGCGTCGAGTACCACCCGGTCTATCACCCGTTCAACTGGCGCGGCTGGGTCGACTGGGGCGTCGGCGCGATCGGCGACATGGGCGCGCACCTCATCGATCACGCGCTGTGGGCGCTCGACCTCGGGTTCCCGACGACGATCGAGACCGTATCGACGCCGTTCAACGGCGTCTGCTACCCGCACGCGACGATGACGATGTACGAGTTCCCGGCGCGCGGGAGCAGGCCAGCGGTGAAGCTCACCTGGTATGACGGCGGGCTGCTGCCGAGCAAGCCGATCGAGCTCGGAGAAGAAGAGCTGAATAAGGTCGGTGGCGCGCTGCTCGTCGGCAGCAAGGGAAAGCTGATGCACGACACCTACGGCCGGAACCCGCGGCTCCTGCCGAAATCGCTGCACGACTCGTTCGGCAAGCCGCCGCAGAAGCTCGCGCGGATCCGCGACGAGAGTCACGAGATGAACTGGGTCGACGCGGCCAAGGGCAAAACACAGGTCTCGTGCCCGTTCGAGTACGCGGCGCAGCTCACCGAGATCATGCTCCTCGGGGTCGTCGCGCTGCGCGCCGGCAAGAGGATCGAGTACGACGCGAAGAACATGCGCGTCACCAACGTCGCCGCAGCGAACGAGTTGCTGCAGCGGCAACCGAGGCAGGCGACGTCGCCGGTGTAGCACGAAGACGATAGGTTTCGTTGCGGTCTTCGCGCTCTTTGCGTTCCCGCGCGTCAGGCGACGCGGGCGATGGCGGCGTCGCGCTCGCTCTCCCGCTCGCGGAAGAACAGCGCGAAGACGACGAACACGAACGCCGCGCCGGCGGCCGGGACGAGCCAGATCTGGTGCCAGTCGTGGCCGCCCGGCCGCGCGAAGAGATCGACGACGCGCCCCGAGGCCCACGATCCGATGAACATCCCGACGCCGAGCGTCACGAACGCGATGAAGCCCTGCGCGGCGGCGCGCAGATCGGGCGGCGCCTTGCGATCGACGTAGATCTGCCCGGTCACGAAAAAGAAGTCGTAGCAGATGCCGTGCAGCAGGATGCCGGCGTAGAGCATCCAGACCAGGTCGGCGTGCGTGCCGAACGCGAAGAAGGCGTAGCGCGCCGTCCAGGCCGCCATGCCGACCAGCAGCATCCACTTCACGCCGAGCCGCTGGAAGAACCACGGCATGACCAGCATGAAG
Organism: Vicinamibacterales bacterium; assembly: GCA_035259385.1. Taxonomy (GTDB): domain Bacteria; phylum Acidobacteriota; class Vicinamibacteria; order Vicinamibacterales; family CAVVIG01; genus QHWK01. The sequence goes on from DATFWL010000237.1 coordinate 9,568, forward strand.
AAGATCTCCGACATCTGGCCGAGCGTCATCTTGCCCGCGGCGTTGCTCACGTTCAGCTCGTTGAGGAACAGGTTCGCGAACGCGTAGTAGAACTGCAGCGGGATGCAGACCAGGAACGAACCCAGCACGAACACCGCGAAGGATCGCTCGCCGAGGAGCTTCAGCGCGTCGAGCCCGAGCACGCTCGCGAACGTGACGCGCTGGCCGGGCTTCGGGATCGGCGGCGTGTGCGGCAATACCAGGCAGAACAGGCCGAGCACGATGGAGCCGGCCGCGGCGATCTGCAGCGGCCGCGCCGTTGCCTCGAGGCCCAGCGTGCCGATGAATAGGCCGGCGACAATCCAGCCGATCGTCCCGAGCACACGGATGGGCGGGAACTCGCGGCCCGGATCGGCCATCTGGCGGAACGACAGCGAGTTGCTCAGCGCGAGCGTCGGCATGTAGCAGAGCGCGTAGACGAGCAGCACCGCGTAGAACGGCGGGAAGGTCGTCTGCAGCGACGCGAGGAAGAGGACGGCGCCGCCGGCGACGTGCAGGAGCGCAAGAATCGTCTCGGTCGCCATGAAGCGGTCGGCGACCATGCCGACGAAGAACGGCGAAATGATCGCGGCGACCGCCGTCGTTCCCGCCGCGAGCCCGATCTGTTCGCCAGAAAAATGCAGCGTCGACCCCAGCCAGGTACCCATGGTCACGTACCACGCGCCCCAGACGAAGTACTGCAGGAACATCAACGTCGACAGCTTCGCGCGGACGGATCCACTCATGAGGTTCTAGAGTTCTAGGGTTCTAGGGTTCACGGTTCTTGGTTCCGGGTTCTCGGTTCTCGGTTCCAGGTTCCAGGTTCTCGGTTCTCGGTTCTCACCGCGTTCCAGATCTCCCAAATCATCGGCTCGAGAACCACGAACCGGGAACCCCGAACCTAGAACTTTAAAACCTTAGAACTTTAGAACCTTGGACCCTCGGCTATGTCCACCACGCGTCGACGGGCGGCTGCGTGAGCACGACGCGTGCGAGCAGGTCGACGGCTGCTTGCAGCCCTTCGTCCACCGAAGCGAGCGCGTCCTCGTGCTCGATGCTCATCACGTAGTCGTAACCGGCCAACCGCAGCGCGCTGACCAGGCGCTTCCACTCGAGCTCGTCGTGGCCCCAGCCGACGCTGCGGAACAGCCATGAGCGCTCGCGCATCCGCCGGTAGCTCTTCGCGTCGATGACGCCGTTCACCGCGATGTTCTGCGGATCGACCGCGACGTCCTTCGCGTGCACGTGAAAGATCGCGTCGCCGAGCGCGCGGATTGCGGTCGGGACGTCGACGCCCTGCCAGAAGAAATGACTCGGATCGAAATTGATGCCGAGATTGGGGCCGACCGCCTCCCGCAGGCGCAGCGCGGTGTCCACGTTGTAGACGACGAAGCCGGGATGCGCCTCGAGCGCGACCTTCACGCCATGATCGCCGGCGAAGCGGGCGGCGCCGCACCAGTACGGGATCGCCTTCTTCTCCCATTGCCACTCGAGCACCTCGAGAAACTCCGGCGGCCAGGGTGTGGTCACCCAGTTCGGGTGCGTCGCCGTGTCCGAGTCCCCGGGACAGCCGGAGAAGGTCACCACCACCGGGACGTCCATCTGTTCGGCGAGACGAACCGTCTTGCGGAACGTCTCGTCGTAGCAGCGGGCGGTGGCCGCGTCGGGATGCAGCGGGTTGCCGTGACACGACAGCGCGCTGATCGTCAGCCCGGCGTCGTCGAGCATCCTGCGGTAGTCGGACCGCCGCGTCTGGTCGGCGAGCAGCGCGTCGACGTCGAGGTGATCGTGGCCGGGCCAGCCGCCGGTGGCGATCTCGATCGCGGTGACGTGGCGCAGCGCCCGGATCTTCGCGATCATGTCCGCCGCGCTCATTCCGCCGAACACTGGAGTAAAGACGCCAAGTTTCATCGCAATCCTTCGAACGCTGGCGCCGCTACGCCCACAAAGACCGATCGTCTTTGCGCGGCTCCCGGGCGTTGCGTTCCATGGTGAGGGCGCCGACCGGCGTCCACACGCCGCCGCGCCGATGGCTCTCGAGCACTGCGTCGACGACGCACGCGGAATGGTAGCCGTCGTCGAAGCTGGCAAACGCCGGCGGCCGCGCCTCGGCCATGCTCGTGCCGTCGGCGATGAACCCGTAGATGTCGCGCATCACGTTGCAGAACGCGTCGGCCCACGCTTCCTGGTGGCCTCCCGGCAGATGCGCGTAGCGCGCGGCGGCGGGCACCAGCAGCGTCGGATCCTTCGGCAGGATGCCGCTCGGGCCGTCGCGGCGGCCGATCCACAGCTCGTTCTGCCGCTCCTGCTCCCAGCGCAGCGACGCGCGGCGGCCGTTGGCCTCGAACCACAGCCCGTTCTTGTGTCCGGCGCACACCTGCCCGACCGAGACGCAGCCCTTCGCGCCGCCGTCGAAGTGCACGAGGATCGTCGCGAGGTCCTCGCTCCGGATCGTGACCGGCTGACCGCCGCCGCCCTTGTCGGCGGCGCGCACGAACGCCTCGGTCGAGGCCTGCGGTTTCAGGCGCGTACCAATCACCGTCGTGAGATCGGCGAGCACCTCGACGATGGTCTGCCCGACGACGTGCTGGACGAGATCGCACCAGTGCGATCCGATGTCGCCGACTGCGGAACTGTCGCCGCCCTTGTCGGGCTCGAGGCGCCAGGAAAAATCGGTGGGATGCAGCAGCCAGTCCTGCAGGTAGGCGCCGTGCACGAAGTGGACGTCGCCGATCTCGCCGGCGGCGATCATCTCGCGCGCCTGCTGCACGAGCGGGTTGCCGCGATAGTTGAAGGTGACGGCGTGGACCACGCCCGCGCGCGCGGCCGCGTCGGCCAGCTCGCGCGCTGCCTCCGGCGTCGTCGCCAGCGGCTTGTCGGAGATGACGTGCTTCCGCGCCGCGAGCGCGGCGCGAATCACCGGCACGTGAAGGTAGTTCGGCGTCGTGTTGTGGACGACGTGCACGTCGGGATCGGCGACCAGCGCGTGGTAGTCGCCGTAGGCCTTCGCAACGCCGAGCGCCGCGGCCTTCTTCCGGGCGGACTCCTCGCTGCTCGCCGCGATCGCGACGACGTCGACGAACCCGAGCCGGCGCACCGCATCGATGTGGTGCGTGCCGACGAAGCCGGGGCCGACCAGGCCCATTCCGATTCGCTTCATGGTCATCGCTCGGCTACAGCCTTCCGCCTTCGCTCGCTCGACACACCGGCGAGCTTCGGTGGACACGTCGCACGACGATCGGCTGCTGCTGCTGCGCGCCGCCCATCCCGCCGCGGCAGTAGCGCGAGGGCTTCAGACGAGCGACGCGGATCACGCCAGCGCCTGTTTCGCGAACGCCATGCACTTCTTGACTTCCTCGACGGGACTGCCGGCGCCGCGATACTCGTATTCGACGTAGGCGCGGATCGGCCACTTCTCCTTCTTCAGGAGCTGCAGCGTCTCGCGGATCGGCGTGTCGCCCTGGCCCCACGCGACGTTGTCGCCCTGGTTCCGCTTGCGATCCTTCAGGTGCAGGTTCGTGATATCTGCGTGATGCTGCCGGATGTAGGCCAACGCGTCGAAGTTCGCGGCCGTGAAGTGGCCGATGTCGAGATTGACCTTGAAGTACTTCGACATCTTCAGCGCGGCCGCGAACGAATCGGGCGTCGCGAACTCGTTCGGATCGCTGACGTTCGAATGGCCATGCATGGCGACCACCATCGCGTGCTTCTCGGCCAGCGGCGCGATCCGCTTCGCGACGTCGAGCGTCGTCGACGACGTGATCACCCCGGCGCCGAGCGCCTTGGTCATCTCGAAGCCGCGCGCGATCTCGGCGTCGGTGAAGCTCGCGTTCGGGCTGTAATTGTAGGCGTAGATCGTGATGCCGGCAGCGTCGAACTTCTTCTTCACCTCGCGAAAGTGGTCGAGCGGCGTCTCGAGCCGCCACTTCCGCAGCTCCTCGCGGGCTTTGACCGCCTCCGGCGACGGCGGATCGCCGCGGCGCCCGCGCGCGCCGGCGTTGAACACCGGCTCGACCTGCGGCGCGAACAGCTCGACCTCTCCGATACCGCACTCGACGCAGGCGTTGATGACCGGCTCGATCGCGTCGCCGGCCGGCGTCCGCGGCAGGTCCCGGAAGCTGTAGGTCTGGGCCCCGAGGCGCACGCCGTTGACGACGGGGTCAATCCCGGCCCACGCGCCGGCGATGACCGTCTTCAAGCGTGTCGCGGCCAGGGCGCCGAGCGTCAGCGTTCCGAATTCACGGCGTGTATACATAAACCCTCCGCTACTGATACAACGCGAACGCGAACAACGTGTCCCCGGCCGCCGCGAGCACGTACTGCCGTCCATCGACCATGTACGTCTGAGGTGCGTTGGTCACCTGTCCGATCTGCGAGTGCCACAGGATCCTGCCGTTCGCCGGGTCGAACGCGACGAGATTGCCGGACGGATCGCCGCCGAGCAGCAGCTTTCCCGCCGTCGTCAGCACGCCGCTCGCCGCGCGGGCGTTGCTGGCGGTGCGGTACCGGTGCTTCCAGACGATCTTTCCCGTCGTGTAGTCGATCGCGGTCATGAACGTGGCCGACGAGTTCAGGCCGATTTCCTCCTTGCCGCCGAGCCCCATCGCGCCGCGTGGATCGGTTTCGGTGAGGTAGTACATCGCCCAGGTTTCCGCCGTCGGCACGTAGAGCAGGCCGGTATCCGGACTGAACGACGGCGGCGGCCAGTTCGTCGCCCCGCCGTTCGCCGACGAGACGAGCGCGCCGGCGACGTGGTAGTCCTTCGCCGGATCGCGCACCGGCTGACCGAGCTTGTTGAACTCCGGTTTCGCCCAGTTCACGGTGTCGGAGAACCTGCTCGAGACGAGGTGCTCGCCGGTCGTCCGATCGAGCGTGAAGTAGTAGCCGTTGCGGCTCGCCGTCAGCACCAGCTTGCGCCGGTTCCCTTTGAAGTCGCCGTCGACCAGCACCGGCGTCTGCGCTGAATCCCAGTCGTGCGTATCGTGCGGCGAGGTCTGGTAGTACCAGGCCATCTTCCCGGTGTCCACGTTGATCGCCACGATCGAGCAGGTGAACAGGTTCTCGCCTTCGCCGCGCGTCTGCGACGTGTAGGCCGGCGTCGGATTGCCGGTGCCGACGATGTAGAGATGCGTCTCCGGATCGTACGAGCCGGGGATCCACATCTGCCCGCCGCCGTGCCGCGCCGCGTCGAGGCTCTTCCAGGTCTCGAGGCCGGGATCGCCCTGGTTCATCGGCACCGCGTAGAACTTCCACTGCACGGCGCCGGTTTCGGGATCGAACGACTGCAGGAATCCCGGCGCGTCGAGATCGTTGCCGGTACCGACGAGCACGTGGTTCCCGACGACGACCGGCGCGGCGGTCGAGAAGTACTGCTGTTGAAAGCTGGCAATCTCCTTGTGCCAGCGCTCCTTGCCGGTGCGCGCGTCGAGTGAGACCAGATAGTTGTCCGGCGTCTCGACGAAGAGATAGTTGTTCCACATGCCCGCGCCGCGATTGCCGATGTGCGTGCCGCCCTTGGTCTTCCAGAAGTAGTGCCACAGCTCGTGGCCGTCGTGCGCACCGAGCGCCCACACGTGGTCCGGCGCGGTCACGTAGAGCACGCCGTTCACCTGCAGGATCGATCCCTTGACGCTCATCTGGTCGGCGACGACGACGTCGCCCGACCCTTCGCCGCCGATCATCGTCTCGCTGGCGGGCGCCCCGGACCCGCCGCCGCGGCGACCGCCGCCGCCGGTGAGCGACGGCGGACCGCTCAGCTTCTTCATCCACGCCAGCGTCAGGTTCCTGACGTTCGACTGATTGATCTGCGTCAGCGAGCTGTAGCGCTTGCCGGAATAGTCGCCGGAGTACGACGTCCACTCCTCGCCGAGCGGCTTGAGCAGCTTCGACGGATCGAGGCCGTCGCCGGCCGCGAAGGTGACTCGGAACGCGAAGGCCGCGAAGGCCGCAAAGAGAAAGAACGTCTTTACGAACTTGGCCAGGTTTGCGGCGCGGGTGTGGTGTGCGGTCTTCGCGAGCGTTGCGGCCGTTGCATTTCTCATTTCAGTGTCGCCAGATACGCGGTGACGTT
>DATFWL010000238.1:0-6942 GCA_035259385.1 Vicinamibacterales bacterium
AGTAGCGGCCGCTCGGCGGCGTGCCGGCGTAACCGGTCGGCGACGTCGCGCTCACGTTGAACGCGTTGATGGTCTGATCGATCACGTCCTGCGGGAGCATGTAGACGTGATTCCCCACCGCATCGAACCGCAGCTGGAACATCCCCTGCAGGTCGTCCTTCGTCATGCCGACCATCCTGACGTTGCCCAGATCGATCAGCTCGCCGCTCCGGATGATCGACGCGACGCCGACCTGCCAGCCGCTCAGGAGATGGCTGACGAAGCCGCTGCTGTCGCCGCCGACGTGGTGGCCTTCACCGATCGGCAGGTCGTAGACCACGTTCAGCTTGAACGTGCTGGTGATGTCGCTCCCGATGGCGCCGCCGGCGTCGCCCGTGGCCCGCAGCGCCGGCGACGGCGCGCGGAGCGTCAACAGGTTGCGGTTGGTGTCCGCCACGGTCCCGTACTGGCGTCCGAGCGTGTAACTGGCCTGCGCCTGCAGGCCGCCGGACAATCGTCGCCGCATCTCGACCTGCAGGGCGTTGTACCGTGATACGCCGACGCTGTCGGTGATGAACGCACCAGAGAGCGCATCTGGATTGACGATGAAGAAGTTTGCCGGCAGCCCGGCCGCCGCCGCATTGGCGCGGAACGTCGCATTGCCAATGAAGCCGTTCTGCCGCGTCGTCGCGCTGCAGCCGGCCCCACTGCCTACCGGGTTGGAGGTTCCGGCGCTCAGGCATGCGAAGGCGAACGGGTTCGGGTTCCGGATGGCCAGGAATCCGAGGTTGGTCGAGTTGGTCCAGTTGCTGCCGGTGTACATCGCGGGGTCGCCGGCCGAGGCGCTGTTCACGCCGTTGAAGAACGCCAGGAAGATCGGCAGCGGCGACGTCCCGGAGGCTCCCGTGTACGCGAACGTGTTGCCCCTGCCGGCCGCGATGTTCGCCTGCAGGTTTGCCTGGGCCTTGCGGAACTCGTCGACGAACCCGTTGTTGAAGATGTCGAACTCGTTGTAGTTCTGGTTCAGCCAGATGTCGTGCCCCCACGTGCCGACGTACCGCACCTCGATTGCCGTGTTGCGATCGAGTGCCCGTTGCACGCCGACGCTGACCGAATCGGCGGACGGCACCTGGATGTTCGCGGCGAACCCGTTGACGGAGCTGGTGAGCGACGGTGCCAGCGGGTACGACGGCGTCGCGGTGAAAGACGGCGGCGCCAGCGAGCCCGGATCGCGGAACAGGAAGACGGTCGACGGCGTACGCGTCAGCGACTGCGTCAGCCCGGTGTTGTTGCTGAATGGATTGGTGAAGTCGCTCAACCCCGCACGGCTGTAGTTCCGCGCGTATCCTGCGCGGATGGCGAAATCGCCTGCCCGTCCCATCAGCTTGCCGAGCCAGTCGTCGCGGCTCCCCGGGACCCAGACGACGCCGACGCTCGGGGCGAAGTTGTTGTTGTCCGTGTTGTACGCATGCGTGCCTGACGCGTACTGCGGCAGCTTCGTCGGCTGACCCGTCTGCACGCCGGGCTGGAACAGATTGCACGTGCCGTTCGCATTCACGCCCGAGATGCCGCATACCTCGGTCATCCCCGCGTACGTGTAGGCGTTGTTGGTCGGGTAGAACGGCGACTGCCGCCCGTAGCGCAGCCCGAGGTTCAGGGTGAGGTTCGAGCGGAGCTGCCACTGGTCCTGAGCGTACAGGTCGAATTCCCGCATCCGCGCGCGCTGCATGCTGGGACCGAGGAAGGCGTAGGTCCCCGTGTTCTCGTCGATGCGCGCTTCGGAGTTGAAACTGCTGACACGCCCGGTGATCAGGTCGTACAGGTTCTGAGCCGCGGTCAACTGGGCCTGCGATGCCCCCGGGAAGTTCGGGGTGGTGAACATCGCCGTCGCCGGATCGCCGGGCGCCGTGCCGATGTTCGCCGTCGGGATCAGCGTCTGATTCTGTAGCCACACGGTGTACTGCGTCGCCGAGCCCCCGAACGCGAAGCTATGCGCGCCCTTGAGCCACGTTACGGCGTCCTCGAACAGCAGGGCCGTGGCATTACGAGACGAGGGAGTCGGGTTGTTGACCGCGTTAGTGGTGGCGTTCGCCCCGCCCGGCGACGTGAGCTGGCTGCCGACCGAGGGAAACGCGACGTTGAACCCGTTCATGTTGGCGGTGCTGCCCGACCACAGGCTGGGGTCGAGCTCGGGGAAGAACTGGACCGGCGCGCCGCTGTAGCCGACGCGCGCCTCGTTGACGAGCGTGCGCGAGAAGAGTGAGCGGACCCAGTTGCTGAAGCCGATGCGCTGCGAGTACTGGCCTGCCGTGACCGGAAATCCGGGGAACGCCGCATCGCGATTGTTCAGCGTGTCGGGGAACGACGAGTAGCGCTGATAGTTCAGCGAACTGCTGAACCGGTGCTGCTCGGTGAGGTTCATGTCCACGCGGAAGGTCGGGAAGCGGTTGGTCGTCTCGACGTGGTTGTTGAACGTCAGCCGATCGAGGTTCGCATCGATCGTGGTCACGCCGCCAGCCTGCGTCGTCGAGTTCCGGATGTCCTGGAGCAGCTTGGCCATCGTCGGATCCGCCGTCGCCGTCTGGCCGTTCGCCGCCGCGAGCTGGAGGAGGTTGATGGTCCGCGTCGCGCCGCCCGACGTGTACGTGTAGAGCCCCTGCAGCGCCTGCGGGTTGAGCAGGATCCGCTGCCGGGACGTGTCGCTCGGCTGATGGAACTCCTCGTAGTTGACGAAGAAGAACGCCTTGTTGTGCATGATCGGCCCGCCGAAGCGCACGCCTTCCTGGTTCTGGAGTAGCGCCGGCTTCGGGTTGCCGTTGCGGTTGTTGAACCAGGTGTTCGCGTTCAGCCCGTCGTTCCGGTAGAAGTAGTACGCGCTGCCCGTGTAATCGTTCGTGCCCGAACGCGTGACGAACTTCACCTGCACGGCGCCCTGGCCGCCGCTGTCGGCGCCGGTCGCCGCCGTTTGCACGGTCACTTCCTCGACTGCGTCCAGCCGAGGGCTCACGATGGCGAAGAAGCCGTCGGTCGACCGCAGCGTGTTGTCCTGGACGTTGACGCCGTCCAGCGTGATGTTGATGGTGCCGCGCGGCAGGCCGTTGACGACCGACTGCCGATTGCCGTTCGACGTCGCGACGCCGGGCATGAACGGCACGAAGTCCATCGCGCTGCGGCTCGTCAGCGGCAGCTTCGTGATCTGGTTGGTGCTGATCGTCGTCGTGACCGTCGAGTTCTGGGTCTGGACGATCTCCGACGCCGACGACACGAGCACCTGCTCCTCGAGCGTGCCGACCTGCAGGACCGCGCGGATGCTCGCGCCGGTGCCCGACGTGAGCACGACGTCGTTCTCCTGGTAGGTCTTGAACCCCTGGAGGGTCACGGTCACCGTGTACGATCCGGTGTTCAGCGCGGGGAACGAGAAGGCGCCCTCGGTGTTCGAGACCGCGCTGTTGGTCACGCCGGTCGCGTTGTGCTTCGCCACTACGTCGGCGCCCGGTACGACGCCGCCGCTCGCATCGACGACGACGCCCGACAACGTGGATGTCGTGCCGCCCTGGCCGAAGCTGGGATCAGCCAGCGCGAGAAAGACGACGACCAGCGAACCCAGGACTCGAACGAGTCCGCGTGAACGATGCGCCATCCCCTCCTCCTGTCATTTCAAACCGAACACGCAAAGGAGTTTATGGCTTCCATGCGGACCGTCAAGACAAATCGTGCCGGATCCGTACACTGTTCGTTACAGGGAATAGCTGAAGTAGAGGAGACCGAATCGTGTCTTTGAAGTGGAGTAGCGCGCGTGCTCGTGGGAGGCACCTGCGCCGCCGTCTCGCGGTGGCGCTCAGCTGTCCCGCGGCGCTCGAAGAGGTGCGAAATCAGGGCTGCCGCTGCAACGCGATCGCGCGTTCGCGCGTGTAGGTGATCTCGATGACGTCGCCGGCCTTCAGCCCGTCGAGGAGCCGCGGATCGCTGACCTGACGCTGCACCCGCCGGTTGTCGCCGCCCTTGTAGACGATCATCTGCGTCGGCAGGTCGACGCTCTCGACTGTCACGACTGCCTTGAGCTGTTGCAGGACGTCGCCGCTAGCGGCCTCCGGCGCCCGCTTCGCGGCGGCGGTCGTGTCGATGACGCCGGTCGCCTTCGTGCCGGGCCGCGACTCGACGATCACCGACTCGGTGATGCGAACGAGCACGTTGTCGCCAGCCTTGAGCTCGCGGAATACTTCGAGCTCGGGTCCGACGTAGACCACGTGCGTGATGCCGTCGGCCGCCTTGAGCGTGAGCGAGCGCGAGAATACATCGACGCGCTCGACGCGCGCGCTCACCGCGACCACGTCGCGGGCGGTCGTGCGGGGCGCCTGCGGCCTCGCAAACGCAGCCGCAGGAGGGATCAACAACAGGGCGGCGAGTACAGAGAGCCGTGTTCGCAACATGCGTCTACCCCTGGGAGGTTCAGTGTAGGCACGCGCGCTCGACAAAGGCAAAAGGAATCGAATCGACGGCAAGCAACGGCAGCCACGCGAGTCCAGCCGTTTGCGAGTGTGCTGCGCGATCGGTTCCTGGCGCGATTCGCGCACGGAGGCGATCGCCCTCGATTGGTCGCGATCGGCGGACTGCCGGCGGGGGTCGACACTGGCGTCGCTGATCCCGAACGGCTCGTGCATCGTTTGTTCGCCGCGAATCAGCGCTGGACGTGAGGCCTGGTTGTTGCTCAAATGTTACGGTGCGTTTACGCAGCTGTTTCGCCTCCTCCGCGTCGATTGACCCGAGACTCAGGCTGTGGCTCGGCTTGCTCGCGGCCCTGGCTGCCGTCAACCCTGCGGTCTGGATCTGGATCGCACATTCGGTCTCGCACACGCCCTACGCCCAGACCCAGCTGTTGCTCTCTGGCGTGTATGTCAGCGTCTGTGGCTTCCGATCGCTGTTTCCCCGCGTAGATGTCGAGCGCGCCTGCGTGTGGGACACGTGGCTTTCCGCCATCCTGCTCGGCCGGACGGCGGCCACAGTCGCCGAGCTGTGCTTCGCTCTGCAGTGCACCTTGTTCGTGCACCGTCTGTCGGACATCGTCGGCATGCCGCTATTGGCCGTGGAAGCGCGCCTGTTCCTACCGCTCGCGTTCCTCGCCGAGTTGCTCTGCTGGCACGCTGTGCTGTCACTGAACCACATGGGCCACGCGATTGAGGAGTCGCTGTGGGCGCTGCTGATGCTCCTGCTGTCGGCAACTCTCGGTGCGGCGGCGTTCGCCGTGACGTGGCCACTTCGCGTAATGCTGATCGCGGGTTGCGTGGTCTATGCTCTCGGCGCTGGACTGACGATCGCGTACGACGTCACCATGTACCTCCACCGCTGGCATGCCGGCGGCAGTCGTTTGACTCTCGCGACTGGACTGCGCGACAGCCGGAATCGCCGTCACCCGATATTTGCGTGGGAGATCTGGCGCGAAGAAATGCCGTGGATGACTCTGTACTTCAGCATTGGCGTCTGGACCAGTCTCGCCATGGTGTTGCTCGAACGGGCGGCCTCGCGCTCGTGATGATTCATCAGCAACCGGTGCCCTACCCAGGCGGCATCCGCAGCGAGTTGGCGCAGGCCTGTCGGACGACGAACGGACCGCGCTGAAGGTGGACCGCCAGCGCCACATGGCACTCGGTCGGCTGATTGCTGGGTGACGCGCGTCACGGTGGGCGCGGGCGCCTGGGGCGACATCCGCGTCCACCGTCGACGTACGGGGCGCGGCTACCTGCGGCGGGGCAGCCCCTCGGACTTCAGGATCGCTGCACGCAACTTCACCTCATTGGCGTCGGGCCGCCGGAAGTCGATGGCTCTCGTCAACGCAAGCCACTCCGGCGATACTCTCGTGGCGTACTGAACGCTCTTGAAGTTATACGGCGCGAAATCCGGCGTGTCGGCGAACAGCTCCCGGAGATCGGTCGCCGCCGCGTCGTATTGATTGAGCGGCGGCAGCCCGAAGATCAGATTCACGGTCTTGAAGATGCTCGCGAGGCTGATGTGCTGCTTCATCACATTCTCGCGCTTGACCCACGGCCCGATCGCCAGGAACACCGACCGGTAGCCGTCGACGTGATCCAGTCCATTCTGCGGATCGTCTTCGACGACAAAGAAGACCGTGTCCTTCCAGCAGGGACTGTGGGCGATCAACTCCACGGTCCGCCCGAGCGCGGTGTCGTTGTCTTGGACGAAGCGCTTGTACGACCACGGCGGACCATTCGGGTTGATGTCGAACGGACCGCCGCCGTGATCGTTGGGATAGAAGAGGTCGACGAACGATGGCAGTTTGCAGACGTCCGCCTGGCGATCGACGTAGAGGGCCTCGAACACCTGCTTGAATCGTCCGAAGCGGTTGAAACGCGTCGGGTCCTCGGGAAGCGGCGCATCGGGAATGTTCGTGTTGTAGTTCGGAAAGAGGTGGTCGGCATTGTTGCGGACCGCCGCTTCCATCGGCACGTTGACGTGCTCACGGATACCCGTCGGCTCCGTTCCGTGGTCCTCGTCCACCTCGGCGAACTCGTAGCCGTTTCCGAAGACGATCAGGCTGACGCCATTCCGCACCAGATGCGCGTGCATGCTGCCATGCTGGTTGTAGTCGTGCGGATCCGGCGATCCGTCCGCGTCGGTGAATCCGAGCCGGCCTGGGTACGGGTTGAACACATTGGGATTGTCGCCAGCATCACTCCGCTGCCCGCCGTAGGAGGCCGGCCAGTGCGTCTCGCCGAACTCGGTCGTGTAGCTGTTGGTCAGCCAGCGATGGCCGTCGTTCGACACGGCCGGTTCGAGGTAGAAATTGTCGCCGATCGTGAACGCAAGTGCGAGCTCGTGATGGTTGGGGCTCGCGTCCGATCCCAGTGAGTACGTTGGCTGGCCCTCTACTGGCACGCCTCTGCGCGTCACCGTGATGTCGCCGAACATCTGGTCGTGCGTCGAGTTCTCCTTGTTGATGAACATGAC
>DATFWL010000239.1:0-2159 GCA_035259385.1 Vicinamibacterales bacterium
GCGCTCCCAGCGGTAGCCGCCGATGTACGACTTGCCCCCGTCTGAATTGACCGGACTGTAGGCGGGACCCGAGACGGGTGATCCGTCCGGCTTGCAGCCGACGATGTAGAAGCAGGGAAGGTTGCTCAAGGCGAGCGCGCCTCCGATCGGCCCGATCTGGTCGATCGGATCGGAGAGGGACACGAACTTCCATCGCGTTTTCGCGTGCTGCGCGTCGAGCAGGGTCTGCTTCAACCACGCCAATTGCGTGGCTCCCAGGTACGTGCGGCCCGGATTATTGGCCCGCGGGGCCGTCGTGTCGTCGGCGGCCCCGTTGCTGGTCTTCAGGCGCAGATCGCGATAGGAGCGGGTGTCGGTGTTGATGTAGATCGCGTTCTTGCCCCATTTGTGTGCGGAGTAGAGTTGCTTCGTGCCGTCTGTACGCGGATCGCCTGGCGCGCTGACCACGCCGCGATCAGCGATCGGCTGGTAACTCAAAAAGACATTCTGAAGCGTTCTGAAGCCGGTCGCCCGGTTCATGTAGTCGGTGGGCGAGTCATTCACGTCATTGGCGTTCCCCGGGTTGCCGGTACCGTTGTTCCGGGCATCGACGCCGCAGCCGGTCGCCATGTCGTTGAACGTCGCACCCCCGACCGGCCCGCCAGCAGGCGCGCCGCCATTGATGTACTGCCGGTTGCCGAGTTCGTGGTTGTCATACGTCGTGTAAGCGCCTTGTGCTGCGTAAAGGGTCTGCAGGCTGTTCTGGCCGCCGGTGTTGACCGGCAAGAATTGCTCCCGGTACTTCTCCTCATAGTCGATCTTGAGCTGCGCCTGTGTGGCCCACGTTGTGTTGTTTCGGCACGTGTTGGCAACGGCGGTATCGTTCGGATCGCCGTTCAGCGTGGCCGCCGGCCCCGACAGGGTGACCGACGGTGATTGCAGCCACGGTTCTCCATTGTGCGGGCCGCTCAAGGTCAGGTCGCTCGCGGTCTCGTAGATGACGTCGCCCAGGCTCACGTAGAAATCGAGCTTCTGCGAAGGAATGACGCTGGCGAGCGCGTAGGGGCGAATGAGGCCGTCGTAATCGCCGCTGAAGGCGAAGCGCAACGAGGCTCTCTGGGAAGGCTTCGGCGCGGTCTTGACCCTGCCGACGTTGCTCGTCTCGCCAGTCGGTGCGACGAATCGGTAGTAATACACGGTCTGAGGACTCAGGTTGACAATCCGGCTCTTGCACGTGGAGTCCTGCGTGGGATCCGTGATGCACACATTGCTGATCTTGGTGATGTGCTTCGCGAAGTTTTTGTTGGTGGTGATCTCGAGCCCCAGCGTCGTGTTGGCCGGGGTAGCGCGCGTCCACAGCGTGGCGCTGGTGCTGGACGCGTCGCCAGCGGCGACACCGAGGAATGAAACAGCCGCCTCGGCTCTTGGCGTGACGATGGCGAAAAGGCTGGCGATGCCGATACCGAGAACCGTTGCCATCAATGCACCGCGGCCGAGGCGCATAACCGGTCGCGTGCTGCGCGCGAATCCGCGCGACGGCCGTGATGCTCGGCGTCGTTCCACGTTTGCCATCTCTCCGCCCTCCTCAAGTCGTGAAGCGGTCGGGTAGTGAAAGGGTCGGGTTGGGTTGGCCGGCCAGCGGCGACGGAAATCGTACGGCCGCGTCCATTACTCCTCCAATAAAACTCTGTTACGCGCTTGTGACTTTGGGCAGGACGGGAGCACCCGGGTTCGGGCGGGCGCATATAGAGGACGACTGGGGCCGCGGCATGAACTACCCGCGGCGGCGGGAGCCGGACTTCGGCGAATTCATGTCCTTCGAGCGCCTGTTCCGCTATCCCACCCAGCACTTCCGGCGGCACCGCGTGGAAGCACACGCCGTGGCACGCGACGCAGCGGGCGACGTGGGGCGCACTGGACCGCGCAGGCCGCCAATAGTTCAGGTCTGCTAGACTCCCGCCAGCCATCTCAACGAGGTGCCCATGCGGCGGATCGGGCTCGCGGTCGTTCTCGCGCTCGGCCTCGTGCTTGCGCCGTTCGCCGCTAACGCGCAGCGTTCGGACATTCCGCGGATTGGCTATCTGGTCCTTTCGCCACTCGTTGATCCGCCCTCTGCCGAGCGCCAAGCGTTCCTGGACGGTCTCCACGATCTCGGCTATGTAGTCGGGCGCAACCTCATG
>DATFWL010000240.1:0-6956 GCA_035259385.1 Vicinamibacterales bacterium
CGGTAATTTCCATCAACGAGCGCATCGACGAAGATCACGATGCGATCGAAGTCGTGCTCGAAAATTGCGAGTTCGCAGGACCGCGTTAATAAAGGGGCCGGAGCTGAGACTGAGACCAGCCATTCGATTCCAGCCCCGTGACCACACGGTGGCGACTAGGACGCGGTGATCCCCAGCGCGAGCAACGCATTAACGGCGTCGCTCGCGGTCGCATACACAGTCGATCTCACACCGGTATCCCCCACCAGTCCGCTCGGCGGCGTGGCCACATCGCCCTCGTAGAAGCGATCGTTGGGCGGATTCAACGCGGCAATGTCCCGGATCAAAACTCGATGCTCACATTCCACGCCCATGATCTGAGCGGCCGCTTCGCCAATGAAGATCCCAAGACCATCACCAGTACTGGCCGCCACTTTGATGGCGCCCAGGTACGCGCCTATGAAGATGTTCTCTAGCTGTTCGCCCATCGCCAACATTGCTTGCGCACTGCTAAACGTGTTCGACGGAAAGGCAAACGTGCTGAAGGGAAAGCTGAGGCCCAAACTCTCTAAGGTTGTGAGATGCGAGTTTTCTTGATTTTGAGCCGCTTGAAAATACACGCGGTGCGCAGAATTGAGCAGCGTCCCCTTCGCCAAGTCGCTTGGGACGCCAAATGCGGATGGGACACCCAGGGCGTTCGAGTAGAACGCTACCGCTATGCGTTCCGCACCCACGGCGGCATTGCCGAACGCCGCGATGTCAGCGTCGGTCGCGGCCGATGCGGACCTCGTCGCACCAAAGAACTCGAGCGCCGCCAGGCCACCTCCAACGGCTGTGACGCGCTTCAGAAAGGTACGACGTGTGTTAACCAAGTCGCTCAGGGTGTCGAACCATTGTGCGTGTTTCGCTGATGTCATGGCACCTCCGTGATGGGTTCAAAGAGTTCGTAAAGCGGCATCGTCATGTGAAACTACGGATGACATCGGCAGTCGGATGTTTTTGACGCCGGTGATCAGACTGGTAGTAGCGACAATTGCGAGCAACCTGCTTCGAAACACAACGAAGACTCCTCGGTCGGGAACGAGTCAGACCGCTCGCGCTTTCCCGATCGTAGCGAGCAGCAACTGACGGTGTTAACAGCGGAACGTGTAAGAAAGTTCCAGACGGCGAGTTCCGCGTTCGAGCGCGTTCAGGAAGTGATCGCTTTGGCGAACGCGAGCGCGACGACTTCGTCGGTCGAGATGTCCGAGATCGCGGCACAGATGACCTGGCGTTCTTGCCAAAAGACCGCGGTCGTTGCCCCGCGCTTGTACACGAGGAACGCGATCCCGTTGTGCTCGCGGCGTTCGTCCGGTTCGGGCAGTTCGGCCATGTCGCCGCGATACATTTCACACGTCAATCGCGTATTGAGCGGTCCGACGTAGCTGTAGATCGCGCTCGGATGGGACGCGACGGCGCCGACGCGGCCGCCGACGAGCCGGTATTGCATCATCCCAAGATCGTAGACGTGCACGTTGAATGGCAACCGTGTAGCGAAGAATCGTTCCAGTTCCCTCGGATCGGCGGTCAACAGGACGGATGGGTTCCGCTGGTCCTGGGCGATCGCGGCGGCACGAACCGCGGCCGACGGCAGATCGGAGCGTCGCCTGACGTAGACGCCGATGACGGCCGAGGCGGCCGCCGCAACACCGAAGGCCAGCACGCGTCTGCGACTGAGCGGTGGAGTGTCGCCGCGGCGACGCCCCGCCCGTTGGATCGAATCCGTTAGCTCGGCCATGACCGCCGGCGGTACGGCCGGAGGCGGAAGCGCTCGGACGGCGTCACGCGCGCGTCGCAGGGCATCGAATTCCTCCCGGCAGGTTCCGCACGATGCCAGGTGGGACTCGACGCGGGTCTGCGCTTCTTCGTCGAGGCGACCGTCCAGCAGATCCTGGAGCTCGAGATCTGGATGCGTGCGATCGGTCATGACCGTCGCCGCTCCGTCGTGTTGTAGGCACGCAATCGATTCGCCAGAAACTTCCGAGCGCGGAACAACCGAGATCTCAATGTGCCCACCGGACAGCCGAGGACGTCGGCAGCCTCCTCGTACGACAGACCATCGACATCAACCAGGAGCACGGCGGCGCGGAAATCCGGCACCAGATCCGACAGCGCGGCTTCGACATCGGCTTCCGCCGCGGCCTGTGCCGCAGACAGGCCGGTACGCAGGGGCGCTGCTGCTGCCATCAGCAGCTCTTCGTCGTTCTCGACCGAATCATGTTCGCGGCGAGACCGATGATACTGATTCACAAAGATCGAATACGTAATGGTCAACAGCCAAGCCTTACAGTTGGTTCCCTGCGTGAACCCGGCGAAGCGCTGCAGGGCCCGCAGGAAGGTGTCGTGCGTGAGGTCGTGCGCGTCTTCTGGGCGCCGGGTCAGACGCAATGCAAAGCCGTACACCGCCGGGAGATGCGGCAGGGCCTCGCGGTCGAAACCGCGGTGCGGGTCACCGCCCGAGCCGAGGAGCGAAGTCGTTGACACCACGAGGAATCAGTGCGTCTCCCTAAGACGCGCGATCGGCACGGGCGGTTGCGCTCACGCGACCGGGAACTTTCCGCGAGCTGTCACTGTTATAGCGAGCGGAGACAACCATGCGTGTCATGACGGTTATGGCGATGGCGGCAGCGCTGTGGAGCGCGCCTGCCTATGCGGATTCGAAGTACGACGCCGGTTTGCTGTTGGGCAGCACACAGGCAACCGATGAGGGCGCTGCGCTCCAATCCAAGCGGGCGACCACGTATCAGGCGACCTTTCACGTTCGTCTGTGGGCCGCAGGCTCGACGACTGTCGGCGTCGAAATGCCGTTCATCGCGTCGCCGGCGTTCAGCGTTGATTCACAGGTCGGCACGCTGCCGAAGAGTACGCGTCGCTCTACCTTACGCCCGGCCTGCGAGTAACGTTCTGGGACGGCCGGTCGCTGTCGGTGTTCGTCGCGGGTGGCGCAGGCTACGCGCGATATTCGGAATCCAAGACCAGACTGGACGGGTCCGCCAATCCACGACCGCGTGACACCAACGCCGGCGCCGTTCAGTACGGCGGCGGCGTCGACGTTACGGCGCTCTCGTGGCTTGGGTTTCGCGGCGAGGTTCGTGACGTCTTCACCGGCGCGCGAAACTTCTCGATCCCGACGCCGGCGCCGCGCGTGCATAACGTCGTCGTGTCTGGTGGTCTCGTGATTCGCTTCTGATCACGCGTGTGACTCGTGGCAGACAGTGGGATTTTAAAACGGCGCGAGCGCCGCGATGATTGCCGTTGTGAAGGACCTACGACGCCCCCACCAGATCGCGGGTGCGCACACCCCATGCGCCTCGCGTTCCTCGGACGGATGCGCGGGCGAACGGATCGATGACGTCGCCGTGGTCGCACGCGAGTGGATCCGAACCACCCTCCACGCCGATTACGAGGCCCTTCGTGCGTCTTCGAATCGTTGTCGCATCGGCGCTCGGCTGCGCTGCGCTCCTGGCGGCGATCGCCGGCTCGATGTCGATGACCGGCGTTCACGCGCAACCCATCGCGAGGCACGCGGTCCTTGCGGAACTGTTCACGTTGGAAGGCTGTTCCAGCTGCCCTGCGGCTGATCGTCTGCTGCGACAGCTCTCAACGCGATCACCCGTGGAGGGTGTCGAAGTCATCGGCCACGAGGAACATGTGGATTACTGGGATCATCTGGGTTGGCGGATCCGTTTTCATCAGCGACATTCACGAACCGTCAGTCGGACTACGGGACCTGTGTCTTCCGGACGACGGCGATCTACACGCCGCAGCTGGTCGTCGACGGTGCCGCCGAAGCGGTGGGTAGTGATCGCCCCAGTGTGCACGCGGCAGTCGCGGCCGCGGCGGGACGGCCAGCGGCCGACCTACACCTGCGTGCGGCGTTGATCGACGGGCGCATGCACGTCGATGTCGATCACAGTGTCCCGGAGACCGTGCAGCCGGCATGGCTCGGCTGACGTGATGCTCGCCGTGGCTGAAGACGATCTGACGATCCCCGTCGAACGCGGCGAGAACGCCGGCCGGACTCTGACGCATGGCTCGGTCGTGCGGTCCCTGACAACGCTCGGACTCCTGCAAGCCGCGACGAGTACGCTCATGGTGTCGACCGATGTGCCGCTGATGGCAGGCTGGCGCGCGCCGACTCTTAGGGCTATTGCCTTTGCGCAGGAACGCGATACGCGGCGCATCCTTTGCGTCGTCCGCGGATCCCTGGTGAACTCTTTTTCGCGTTAGACGGCGCCCGACGTCGTGGCAAACGTTTCTATGAGCGCATTGGGGGAGCGAACGCGAGGCAGATTTCTTTACGAGCGAGGTGTGGACGTGGCGAAGCCTCGTGACGTTCTACACCTGTTCGTGATTGATCTTGCGACCCGCCGCGTGCGGGTGCTGTGGATCCGGACGCGCTGATTGCTGGTGCACCGCTGCGCCCATCACCGGTGGGGTGCGACGTCGACCGCAGCCGGACGGGCTGCTCAATTATTACGAGCGCGCGGCGTAAGGGATTGACGCCTAGCCCTTCTGGCGCTCGAAAGTTCTGACCGAATCGTTTTGCGGTCCGCGCTCCCGCGAGTGGCAGGACGTACACTCGCTGCCCCGACCCGTGAAGGAGTAGCCGACGCTTCCGGTCGGGCTGAAATCGGCCAAGAGCCAACCATTGCCGGCAAGCGCGTTGCCGCTGTCCTTGTAAATGACCGTCATCTCGGTTGTCACGCCGCTCGTGTTACGGATCTCCTTGACGATGACAGAGCCGTCGGGAAATTTGGCCCCTGCGGGCAGCTTGCCGCCCTGCAATGCGCTCAACGCCTTGGCGTTGATGCTCACGCGCACGAGTGGTTGATGCGCTTCGGAGCCATTCAAGGTACCCTTCGTCACCGCGTCCGCGTTGGGAAACAGGGTGTAGCCGCTGAACGGGTCGGTCTCGGTAATCAGCTTGAAGAGCGCAGCGTCGCTTGTGATGGCGCTCGTCGAGCTCGACGGTGCGGTCGGGGCGTCCTTGCGGCACGATTGAACAGCCATCGCCCCAATTCCCGCTCCCAAGGTCAACGCCAACCCGATGATTTGCTTGTGCGTCACTCTGAAGCTCCTCTTCAGAGCTTGAACAAGGCGCGCAGAAGAAAAGTTCCAGGGCACGTGAGGTGGCTACCAGGACGCGATCGGACTCGGTCACTCGCCACGTCCGGCCGTTGGCGTCGACGATCGCGACCGGAACATGCGCCCAGTTGGGATTGCACCCGCCAACCCTGAACCGCACGTGAGATGCCAGGATCATCGCGCTGAAGCTCGATCTCCCCGCGGGCGCAGGGAACTTTCCCGACGCTCACACTGTTCCATTCAGTAACGCCGCCGAGCCAGCGCCGATCAAGACCTGCCGATGAGCGGGCGTACGACGAAAGGACGAACTCCATGAAGCTTCGGAAGACTGTCAGTGCCGCCGCAGCGGCAACGGCCATCGCGATCTCCGCTCCTCACCTGGGTCAAGCCAGCGGAGGTCATACACTGTTCCTGCGGAGCGCGGTAGAAAACGCGAACGGCACGGCGACGATCCCGCTGTACCTCGGAACCAGTGGTGGCCAGACCGTGTACTACGTCATGACTGACTCCTCGGACGGAAACTTCTCCCAACAGTTTGGGCTCAATCGGTCACAGAAGCTGGCGAACGCCGCAAACAGCGGCGGCGTCCAGCAGGTTTCAGTGGTCAATGGCGTGATCGATTTTCCGGCCACAGTCGACTTCTCGCCCATTCGCCAGCTCACACCCGGACCGCAGGGATTTCCGCCGGCAGCGGCTCAGCCTGGTGCCGTCGGCAGAGCCGGATACAGCCCACTCATCCAGCTGCCCTCCGGGATCATCGTCAACGCTCCCCACATCGCAAACAGCAGCGGCAAGGCAGACAAAGTGGTGAGCATCGATCTCGTCGGCAATACGGTCACCTACCGTGAAACCGACGGGTTTCAAGGTAGTAACCCCGTCAAGTACATGTCCTTCGAGTCGTCCAACCCTGTCGGGGCGACAATCGAGCACGCGACCTTTGCGCCTGTCCTGGACGCGCTGCCGACGGTGAACGATGACAGCACGGCCTCCGCTCGAGCGACGCTCGTGGGCTTCGTCAACGGCCAGACCGGAGCGAATAATCCTCAGCGGCAGGGGCTGAGCTCGGCGATTCTGGACGGTCTCGATCCGCTGCAGTTGCTGCGCTGGAATCCATCGCAGGGGCGCTATAGCCCCGTGTGGGATGTCAACCTCGCCAAGTGGACCGATCAAATTGTGGCTGCAGGCCTGAACCTTCGGCAAACCGATGTTGGCACGGTGCAAGGTCTGGCGAGCCAGGGCCAGGTCACCGCGCCCGATAGTGGTCCGTTTACCGCGTCCGGGTTCATTGTCAACTGTCCGGTTGTCAGCCTGCGATAGATAGGTCACTGCACGCGCACCCTCCGGCGGCACACGCTGGAGGCTGCGCTGAATCACGGGACAATGACAACAATCCGCAAGGGGATGTTCGAAGGCATAGTCATGATCTACCCTCCATCGACCGCATCGAAGGCTACCGCCGAGTAATGGCCGGAATTCGTTCACCAACAAGCACAAGAAGGCGAGATGTCGTGAAGCGCTCGACATTCGTCAGTCGCGACACTTGGAGAAGCTGCGCGTTGATTCTGCTGATCATCGGCGGAACAGCGGTGCCCCTGATATTCCAACCAGGAGTTCGTGCTCAGTCGAGTCCCCCGATTGTCGTGGATCTGGCGCTGGGTTCGCTGAAGACGGTACAAGCTCCGGAACCGGCCAACCTCAACGAATTCCTTCGCGTCGATGACTCCGGAACCGTCAGTCCGGAAGCCAGACGAGCGGCGATCGTGCTCGGCAAAGCGCTGTTCTGGGATCAGGCCGTCGGCAGCGAGGGAGTTGACGCCGAGGGCAGGCCCATCGGCCAGGCATGCGGCTCG
>DATFWL010000241.1:0-3112 GCA_035259385.1 Vicinamibacterales bacterium
GAAAGGGCGGCCCTGCGTCGACTTACTGCTTCTGCGGCTGCTGCCCCGGTGCGGTGGTCGCCGTGGCGGTCGGGATCGGCGGCGCCCAGCACAACGGACAGCCGATGTCGTAGTCGTTGCGGTTCTTCATCTTCGCGCGCCGCTTCGCCATCTCCGCCTGGAACTGCTCCTCGGTGAGCGACACCGAGTAGCCGAGGTCGATGAACATGTTGGCAATCGAGCGGCGGCCGCCGCCGGCCCAGTTGCGCGGATCCGCGGGGTTCTTGTTCGCCGGTGTCGTGTCGAGGAATCCGATCAGGTGCAGGATCGTTCCTTTCGGCAGCAGCGGCGCCGCATCGTCATCGTAGACGTACTGCTTCACCCAGTTGTGGTCGTAGCCGACGCAGTTCAGCGTCTGGATGTTGTGCCCCCAGATCGCCTCGAGGCACATCCGCACGCCGGGCGCGTGCAGGTGCGGCTCGAACGCGATGATCTTCGTGTGCTCCTGCAGGGTCGCGTAAGCGTGCAGCTCCTGGTTCGCCTGGTTCGGCTTCACGTCGATGTCGATGCCGTTGCCGAGCCGGAGGCTGGAGCGCTTGTAGATCGGCTTGTAGCCGACCGGGAACAGCTTGAAGGCGAACTCGAGGTGCGCTTTGGTTTCGCGCCCGTTCGAGTGGATGTGGCCGGCATCGAGCGACAGCGCCGAGTTCGCCTGGAGCAGACGCCCCGCTTCGGGCGGAAAGATGTCGGCGTTGCGTCCGACCTCGTGAATCGGCCAGCTGCTCGCCAGCTCGTCGCCGGTGCCTTTCTCCCCCATCCGCACGCTCGTATACGTCATGTGGTGGAAGACGTAGCGTCCGCCGACCGTCTTCGTGTCGCCGCCCCGCGGAATGTCGTTGATCTCGCGCACTTCGACGGCCGACACGTAGCGATCTTCAGTGAGGCCGGTCGGAATCAGGCCGAAATCGCCCCACCAATCAGGACGAACCGCCGGCACCAGCACTTCCTTGGATTTGAGAATCAGATCCGGTTCACCGATCGTCCACTTGTCGCTGTCGTCGAAGTTGAGCGCCTTCGGCATGTCCGCCGGGTTGCCGCGCGGCGCGCCGTTGTCGGACCATTTCGCGATCGTCGCGATCTCCTCGTCGCTCAGCGACGGATCGTGCTTGAACTTCTGGATGCCGATGTTCTTCTCGACGAAGAACGGCGGCATCGCGCCGCGCTGGCTGCGCAGCGCCGTCCGTGTCTTGATCGCCTTGGCCCACGGCCGGACTTCTTCGTAGGTGACCAGCGACATCGGCGCGACGCCGTCCGCGTGATGACACTCCTGGCAGCCGCGCTGCAGGATGCGCGCGACGTCCTTCGTGAACGTCACGTCGCCCGCGCCGGCCGGCGCCTGCGCCGTTGGAGTGGCCCAGGTCAGGAGGGACGCGCACGCCGCGGTCAGAAGAGCGATGCGGAATCTGCCGAACATGGGCAACTCCTTGCGGGACAAACTACTCCTGCTACTGAGCGGCGTCAACGACCGGAGTGTAGGACCGATGGGCCCATGGGGTGGGTAGGGTTGGACCGACAAGCGGGCAGCGCCGCCCTCCCCGCCCAGCCCATGGGCCCATCGGTCCCACACACCCAGGGCAACCCTGTGGGCCCATCGGTCCCATACCCCTCAGCGCACCGCCGCGGGCAGCGCAAATTGCAAAAGCGTAGTGCCCGACGCAACCACTACCCGCTGCCGGCCGTCGAGCATGTAGGTCATCGGCGCCGCGCCCCAGATCGGCGTTCCGGTCGAGTACCGCCAGAGGTTCGTCCCCGTCCTGGCGTCGAACGCCATGAAATTGCCTTCGTTGTCCCCGGCGAACACCAACCCCGACGCCGTCGTCATCACACCGGCCATCGACGGCGTCGGCAGCCGGAACTCCCAGCGGCGCTGGCCGGAGGCCGGGTCGATGGCGCGCAGCGCGCCGTAGGCCTTCTCGCGATCGACGCGCACGACGCCGCCGAAATTCTGCTTGCCCGGCGCGTTCGCCGGCGGCTGCGGCACGAAGATCGCGCACGTCTCGCGGGCGTTCAGGAACAGCAGGCCGAGCGCGGCGTCGAACGACGGCGGGTTGAAGTTCGTGCCGCCCCATTGATCCGGAACACAGCCCTTGGTTCCGTCGTTCAGCACGATCGGACGTCCGTCCGATCCGATCGCGCGCGCCCACGTCGTGTCGGTGAACGGCTTGCCGACGAGCAGCGCGCCGTCGCGGCGATCGAGCGCGTAGAAGAACCCGTTCCGGTTCGCCACCATCACGACCTTGCGCGTCACGCCGCCGATCGTGAGATCGGCGAGCACCGGCACGTGGTTCGAGTCCCAGTCGTGGGTATCGTGCGGCGTGAACTGGTAGTGCCATTTCAGGCGGCCGGTCGCAGCGTCGATCGCGACGAGCGAGTTCGTGTAGAGATTGTCGCCCTTACGGCCGTCGCCGTAGTAATCGGGGTTGGGATTCCCGGTGCCCCAGTACAGAAGATTGAGTTCGGGATCGTAGGTGCCGGTCATCCACGTCCCGCCGCCGCCGCGCGCGATGATCTCGGGGCCGGCCGGCCACGTCTCGCTGCCCGGGTCGCCGGGCGCCGGCACGCTGTAGAAGCGCCAGATCCGTGCGCCGGTTGCGGGATCGTACGCGTCCAGAAACCCGCGCGTCTGATACTCGCCGCCCGAAATGCCGACGATCACTTTCCCGTCGATCACGAGCGGCGCCAGCGTTGCCGAGTAGCCGATCTTGTAGTCGGCGAGCACCGTGTCCCAGACGATGCGGCCGGTGCGGCGATCGAAGGCCAGGAGATGTGCGTCGAGCGTCGTCATGAACAGGCGATCGCCGAGGGCGCCGAAGCCGCGGTTGACCGGCGCCTGCGCGCCGTAGGTGAGATCGTTCGGCAGCTCACGGCGGTAGGTCCAGAACGGACGGCCGGTTCGCGCGTCGAGCGCCCATGCGAAGTCGTTCGAGCCGGTCACGTACAGCACGCCGTCCCACACGAGCGGAGTCGCCTCGAAGCCGCGCCCGCGCGTCATCGTGCCGGTTTGAAAGGTCCACTCCGGCGCGAGGCGATCGACGTTGTCGCGCGTGATTTGCGTGATCGGACTGTGACGGCG
>DATFWL010000242.1:0-2303 GCA_035259385.1 Vicinamibacterales bacterium
GACATCGAGCGCGGCGCACGGGAGATCCTCGACCGCATCGACCGCGCCGGCGGCACGCTGGCGGCGATCGAGAGCGGCCTGATTCAGCGCGAGATCCAGGAGTCGTCGTACCGCGCGCAGTTGGCGATCGACGCAGGCACCGCGACCGTGGTCGGCGTGAATCAGTTCGCCTCGGACAGCGACGGTCCGACGATCGAGACGCTCGCGATCGACCCGGCGGTGGAGTCGCGGCAGGTCGAGCGGGTGCGCGCCGTCCGCGCCGGCCGCAGCGCCGCGGCCTGGCGGGCGGCGCTGGACTCGGTGACACAGGCCGCGCGCGACGGCAGCAACCTCGTCCCCCGCATCGTCGCCGCCGTAGAAGCGCAGGCGACCGTCGGAGAGATCGCCGACGCGATGCGGACCGTGTTCGGCGAATTCGAAGAGACCGCGACGCTGTGAACCAGAACCAGAACCAGAACCAGAACCCCGAACCTCGAACCTCGAACCCCGAACCCCTCTTGCGTGTCGACCGCCTGACGACCGTCTTCGACACGCGACGCGGACCGGTGCCGGCGGTCGACGACGTCTCGTTCGAGGTTCGCGCCGGTGAGACGCTCGGGCTGGTCGGCGAATCGGGCAGCGGCAAGTCGGTGACGGCTCTGTCGATCATGCGGCTGGTCCAGCCGCCCGGGCGCATCGCCGGCGGCCGCGTGATCTTCAAGGGCCGCGATCTGTTGACGCTCGACGAGCGGCAGATGCAGGCGATCCGCGGCGCCGACATTTCCCTGATCTTCCAGGAACCGATGACGGCGCTGAACCCGGTGTTCCGCGTCGGCGATCAGATCGCCGAAACGCTGGTCGTGCACGGCCGCGCGACGAAGCGCAAGGCGCGCAGCGCGGCGATCGAGCTGCTGCGGGCGGTGCGCATCCCGCACCCCGAATCGCGCGTGATGGACTATCCGCATCAACTGTCGGGCGGCATGCAGCAGCGCGTGATGATCGCGATCGCGCTGTCGTGTCAGCCGTCACTGGTGATCGCCGACGAGCCGACGACGGCGCTCGACGTCACGATTCAGGCCGAGATCCTCGACCTGCTGCGCGAGATGAAGGCGGCGCTCGGCCTCGCCCTGCTCCTGATCACGCACGATCTGGGCGTGGTCGCCGAGACCGCCGATCGGGTCGCCGTGATGTACGCCGGGCGCATCGTCGAGACCGGGCCGGTGCGCGAGATCTTCAGAAGCCCGGCGCATCCCTACACGCGCGGCCTGCTCGCATCGATCCCCGGCGGGCGTCCCGGCGCGCGGCTGCGTGCGATCGAAGGGACCGTGCCGATGCTCGGCGACCTGCCGGCCGGATGCGCGTTCACGCCGCGGTGCCCGGATCGCTTCGACCGCTGCCCGACGGCGCCGCCGCCCGATTACCGGGTCGGCCCCGAGCAGGCGGCAAAATGCTACCTGCACGACCTGCACGTCAATCGGCAATCATCAGTCATCAATTGACCAATGGCCCTCGTTGAGGTCTCGCATCTCGTGAAGCGCTTCATGCGCGATGCGGGGCTGTTCAGCAAAGGCACGCCGGTTCTCGCCGTTGACGACGTCAGCTTCACGATCGAGGAAGGGGAGACGTTCGGGCTGGTCGGCGAATCGGGAAGTGGCAAGACCACGACCGGACGCTGCATGCTCCGGCTGATCGAGCCGACTGCCGGAGAGGTACGGTTTCGCGGGGAGAACGTGCTCGAGTTCACACGGACGCGGCTGCGCCAGACGCGCCGCGACATGCAAATCGTCTTTCAGGATCCGTACTCGTCGCTGAACCCGCGCATGAGGGCGCGGCAGATTGTCGAAGAACCGCTGGTCATCCACCGCATCGGCGCACGCGCGCAGCGCCAGGTGCGCGTCGCCGAACTCTTCGACCTCGTCGGGTTGAACCCGGCCCACCTCGAGCGCTACCCGCACGAGTTCAGCGGCGGCCAGCGGCAGCGCATCGGCCTCGCCCGCGCGCTCGCGCTCAACCCGTCGTTTCTGATCCTCGACGAGCCGGTCTCCTCGCTCGACGTCTCGGTTCAGGCGCAGGTCGTCAACCTGCTGATGGATCTGCAGCAGCGGCTGAAGCTCACCTACCTGTTCATCGCGCACGATCTGCGGCTCGTGGAGCACATCTGCAGCCGCGTCGCGGTGATGTATCTCGGGAAGATCGTCGAGATGGGACCGACGGCGTCCCTCTTCGCGGCGCCGCAGCACGCCTACACGAAGGCGCTGCTGTCCGCAATCCCGATACCTGATCCCGACGCGCCGCGTCGACGGATCGTACTGGATCCGGCCGCG
>DATFWL010000243.1:0-39518 GCA_035259385.1 Vicinamibacterales bacterium
GGCAGCGCAAACGCGAAGATCGCGTCGCCTGCGGCGATCGCGATGTGCTGTCGTCCGTCGACCGAGAAGCTCACCGCGGCCGTGTTGATCGACGCGCCGAGCTGGATGTGCCACAGGTCCTTGCCGGTGTCCGCGTCGAGCGCGATCAAGTTCCCCTGACCGTCGCCCGAGAACACCAGTCCGCCGGCGGTCGAGAAGACGCCGGCCCACGCATCCGCATGTTCTCTGAATTCCCAACGGATGTTGCCGGTCTTGGGATCGACCGCACGAACCGCGCTCTCCTGCCGTTCCTCGGGGAGCGGGAAGAAGGCACTCCCGATGTACAACCGGCCGGCCTGGTACGGCGGCTCGAGCTTCTCGTCCGACATGAACGAATCACATTGCTCGTAGCTGAAGAAGTAGACGAGTCGCGTGCGCGGACTGTAGGACGGCGAGTGCCAGTTCGTCCCGCCCGTGCCGCTCGGGCAGACGCGGTTGCCGTCCGACGTCGGATCGGTGTTCGGCAGGACCACCGGACGGCCGTTGCCGTCAATCTCCTTCGCCCACGTGACCTGCGTGTACGGCTTGCCGAGCAGGAATGCGCCGGTGACACGATCCAGCACGTAGAAGAATCCGTTGCGGTTCGCGACCGCGACCAGCTTGCGCGGCTGCCCGGCGATGGTGTCGTCGAACAGGATCGGCGTGTGCGTGGAATCCCAGTCGTGCACGTCGTGCGGCGTGAACTGGAAGTGCCACTTCAGCGTGCCGGTGTCGGGATCGATCGCGAGCAGCGAATCCGAGTAGAGGTTGTCGCCGAGCCGGTTCGGCCCGTACATCTGCGGGCCGGGATTGCCGGTTCCCCAATAGAGGAGATTGAGCGACGGATCGTACGAGCCGGTCACCCAGGTCGGCGCGCCGCCGCGCTTCCACGAGTCGCCCTTCCAGGTGTCGTTGCCCTTTTCGCCTTCGCCGGGGATCGTGTAAAGGCGCCACGCACGCCTGCCGGTCTCCGCCTCGTACGCGTCGACGAAGCCGCGCACGCCGTACTCGCCGCCGGCCACGCCGACGATGATCCTGTTCTTCACGACGAGCGGCGCGCCGGTGAAGCTGTATCCCTTGTCCGCGTCCGCGGCGGCGACGTCCCAGCGCACGCGCCCGGTTTTCGCGTCCAAGCTCACGACGTGCGCGTCGAGCGTGCCCATGAACACGCTGTCGCCGAGCGCCGCCACGCCGCGGTTCTGCGGACCGCAGCACAGCGACATCTCTTTCGGCAGCGCTCGCTGGTAGTGCCACAGCGGCCGTCCGGTGCGGGTATCCACCGCGTAGGCGTGATTCTGCGGCGTCGTCAGATACATGACGCCGTCGATTACCAGCGGCGTCGTCTCGTGGCGGCCGCGCACGCCGGTCTGAAAGACCCATTGCAGCGACAGGCGCTGCACGTTGGTTTTGTTGATCTGATCGAGTGGTGAGAAGCGGCTGCCGTCGTAGGCGCCCGAATACATCATCCACTGCTGCGGTTCGGACGGTGCGTTGGCGAGCCGCTCCGGCGTCACCTGCGCGGACAGCGACACGGCGAGAGACAGAAAAGCAACCGCGGAGATCGCGGAGTTCGCAGAGATCATCTTTCTCTCTCTGTAACTGCGATTGGCGGATCGCGTCGCGTCAGCCCGATCGTCGTGCGTCGAATCAATTGTCATGGGAGCCACCCTTCGCAGGCGTCGCCGGCGACCGCAGCGACTGCAAATACGCGACGACGTTGTCCAGATCGGCGTCGGAGAGCCGGCTCGCGTCGTAGGCCGGCATCAGCGATCGGCTCTCGTGGCGCAGGCTCTTCAACGTTTTCTTGTCGAGGCTGTGGACGCGCTCGCTCATGTCCATCAGCTGCACCGTGAACGTGTCTTCGTTCATCGGCACGCCGACGATGGTGCGGCCGTCGGCGGTCACCGCGGTCACGGTGTCGTACTTCAGCGCGTCCCCGCCAAACGAGCGGTTCTGCGTCAGCTGCTTCGACGGCTGCCGGATCGACTCGACGAGGTAGGCGCGCGACCGCGCCGAGCCGGCCGTCGACAGCTCCGGCCCCAGTCGTCCGCCGCGGCCGTTGACGATGTGGCAGGTCGAGCAGCGGGCGGTGCCGAAGAAGAGCGCTTCGCCACGCGCACGATCGCCGGTTGGGGGCGCGGCCGGCTGCTGCACAGTCCGCAGGTACGAGACGATCTGCCAGATCTCCTCGATCTTGAAGCTGTGCGGCGGCATGTCGGTCCCCGGCACACCGTCGGTGATCGTTCGCGCGAGATCGACGTCGCTGCCGCCGTGATTCCACGCACCCGTCGTCAGATCAGGACCGCGCATGCCGCCGCGCGCGCTCACGCCGTGGCAGTACATGCACTCCTGCCGGAACAGCACGGCGCCTTTCGTGACGGCCTGCTGATCGCCCGCGAGAGGGTTGCGTGCGTTGTCCGGGATCACCGGCGCCGGTGGCTGCGCCGACAGATGAAACGTGAAGCCGCCAATCAATGCGGCGGCCAGTGTGGCCCGCATCGAGAACTCGCCCCTGCGCATGGCACACCTGCCTGAAAGTGATCAGCTGTTGTCGTTGAAGCGGGAGTCTACCACGCGGGCGATCGAGATCGTCGCGGCGCCCGGCCGACGCCGCCGCGCGGTCGACGGCCGGGCGCCAGGCACGTGCCAGGTGCCTGCCGCCGGGTGCCCGGCACGTGCCCGGCACCTTTCACGAGCCCGTGGCGCACTTACTGCAGGCCGCCGCGGACCGACGTGATGCGCTGTGTATTGAAACCGAGCCAGTGCATGCGGCCGATGTAACGCGCGTGTTCGACCTTCAGGCAGCGATCCATCACCACCGAGAGGCCGCCTTTCTCGGCGATGCGTCCGCCTTCCTCGTTGATCACCGTGAACTGACACCACAGCGTCGACGCACCGATGGCCACCGCTTCATCCGCGATCCCCGGCAGCGCGTCGGGCGCGCGGAACACGTCGACGATGTCGACGTGACCTGGAACGTCGAGGAGGGACTTGAAGCTCGGCTCGCCGAGGACGTCCGACTCGCGCGGGTTCACCGGAATGACGCGGTAGCCATGCCGCCGCAGGTAGAAGCCGACGAAAAAGCTGGCGCGCATCTGGTTTTTGGACAGCCCCACGATGGCGACCGTCTTCGCGCTGTGGATCGCGCGCTGGATGGTCAGCGGATCCTGATACCGGCTCAGATCGAACGACGGGCTCACAGCGACGCCACCTCTCTCGTCGCCGACGCGGCGGCGCGCGCGAAGCCTTGTTCGAGATCCCAGATCAGGTCGTCGATCGCTTCGATGCCGACCGAGAGCCGGATGGTTCCCGGCCCGACGCCCGCCGCGCGCAGCTCCTCATCGCCGAGCTGCCGGTGCGTGGTACTGGCCGGATGAATGATCAGGCTCTTCGAGTCGCCGACGTTCGCGAGGTGCGACCACAACGTGACGCCGCGGATGAAGTCCTGCCCCGCTGCACGGCCGCCGCGGCAGTCGAAGGAGAACACGGCGCCGGCGCCGCGCGGCAGGTACTTGTCCACGAGCGGCCGGTACTTGCTCGAGCGCAGGCCCGGAAAGGTGACCTGCGAGGCGAGCTCGTGCGACTCGAGAAAGCCGGCGACCGCGGCGGCGTTCTCGACGTGGCGCGCCATGCGCAGCGACAGCGTTTCGAGCCCCTGCAGGAACAGGAACGCGTTGAACGGGCTCATCGCGGCCCCGAGATCACGAAGCGTCTCGGCGCGCAGCTTCATCAGGTAGCCGTAGGTGCCGAACGTCTCGTGGAACTGCAGACCGTGGTAGGCCGGCGACGGATCGGCGACGACCGCGTAGCGGCCGTTCGACCAGTTGAACTCGCCCGAGTCGACCACCACGCCGCCGATGCTCGTGCCATGGCCGCCGATGAATTTCGTCGCCGAGTGCACGACGATGTCGGCGCCCCACTCGATGGGCCGGCAGAGATACGGCGTCGCAAACGTGTTGTCGACGATCAGCGGCAGCTGGTGCTCGTGCGCGATGGCGGCGACGGCTTCGATGTCGAGCACGTTGCCGCCCGGGTTGCCGATCGTCTCGCCGTAGAACGCCTTGGTGTTCGGACGCACGGCAGCCTTCCAGGCGTCGAGATCGTCCGGGTCGACCCACGTCAAGTCAATCGACATCTTGCGGAACAGGTGCTTCAGCTGATTCACCGTGCCGCCGTACAGCGCCGACGACGACACGACGTGATCGCCCGGTGTCAACATCGTGAACAGCGCCGCCGCCTGCGCGGCGATCCCGCTGGCGAACGCGACCGCGCCGCAACCGCCTTCGAGGTTGGCGACGCGCTCCTCGAACACCGCCACCGTCGGGTTCATGATGCGCGAGTAGGTGTTGCCGTACTCCTGCAGGTTGAAGTACGCCGCCGCCGACTCCGGGTCCTCGAACACGTAACTCGTCGTCTGATAGATCGGCACCGCGCGCGCTCCGGTATTCGGATCCGGACGCTGCCCCGCGTGCACCTGACGCGTTTCAAATCCAAACCGGCGGGACTCTTCCATCGAGCCTGTCTCCTCGCAGAACAGCGTAGCGCGCTGACGCTCGGCTGCGGCCTTCGCGCTACACCAGCATGTCAGGCGCCAACGCCGCGCGAGGGCGTCAGCCGAGCGACCGCGCCAGGAACTGCTGGATCATCGGCGTCTGCCGCGCCTCCTCCAGCAGAAAACAGTCGTGGCCGTACGGGGCCTCGATCACGTGCAGCTCGACCTCCCGCCCGTTGGCGCGAAGCGCGGCTGCCAGCTCTTCGGAGCCCGACGGCGGATAGAGCCAGTCCGAGCTGAACGCAATCAGCAATGTTCGCGCCGTCACCGTACGCAGCGCGTCCGCGAGGCGGCCGCCGCCGTACTGCCGCGCGAGATCGAAATACGTCAGCGCCCGCGACATATAGAGGTACGTGTTGGCGTCGAAACGTTTCACGAAGCTGTCCGCCTGGTGACGCAGGTAGCTCTCGACTTCGAACTCCGGTTCCGCGAGGACGTAGCGGATGTCGTCGGCGAACTGCAGCCGCCGGCCGAACTTGGCGCCGAGCGATACCGCGGACAGATAGGTGATGTGGCCGACCATCCGTGCGACGCCCATGCCGGCGTTCGGCGCGCGCCCGGTGCCATGGTAGTGGCCGCCCTGCCAGTCGGGATCCGAGGTGATCGCGTTGCGCGCGATCGCGTTCCAGGCGACGCCCTGCGGCTGGAGCGCGTGCGTGCTCGCGATCGGAATGATCGCGTCGACGTCCTTGCCGTACTGCACGGCCCATTCGAGCGCCTGCATGCCGCCGAGCGATCCGCCGGAGACTGCGGCAAGCCGCGTGATCCCCAGTTCGTTCAGGAACGCACGCTCGGTGCGCACCATGTCGGCGACGGTAATGACCGGAAACGTCGAGCCGTAGGGACGGCCGGTCTCCGGATCGGTCGATGAAGGCCCGGTGGTGCCGCGGCATCCGCCGAGCAGGTTCGTGCTGACGACGAAGAAGCGATCGGTGTCGAACGCCTTGCCGGGACCGATCATGCCGTCCCACCAGCCGAGGCCCTGGCTGCGGCCGGCGTCGCGCTCGTCGGCGCGGAACCCATCTCTGGTGCTTGCGGCGACTGGTCGGGTCGTGGATCCGGCCGCATGCGCGTCCCCGCTCAGCGCGTGGCAGACCAGAATCACGTTGTCGCGGGCCGGCGACAGCGTTCCATAGGTTTCGTACGCGACCCGTACCGGATACAGCTCGCGCCCGCAGTCGAGCGCCACCGGCTTCGGCAGATCGAGGTACTGCGTCTCGACCGTGCCGACCGAGCCGGCCGCCGTCTTCGGCGCATCGGTGGTCATGCGATCGATCATATCCTCGCGCGTCGCGCCGTTGTATGATGCCAAACTTCCGCAGCCTCACACGATCAATCAACCGTCATCGAGGGAGCGTACGATGTCAATGACGAGTGTCAACAACGGAGTCAATGTCGGGGCGTTGCTGGCCGCGCGGGAAGCCTTGAAGAGCGCACCGGAGGCGGCGAAGTTCACGTGGCGGGCGTCCTGCAGGTGGAAGAACGGCACGCACAGCGTCTCGACGGTGCAGGGCTTTCATGGACTCGGCCAGGAGCAGAAGCACAAGACCGAGTTCCGATTCGAAGCCGATCATCCGGAGGTCTTCGCGTCGGAGGATCTCGGCGCGACACCCGTCGAACTCGTCCTGTGCGGCCTCGCGAGCTGCCTGACCGCCGGCGTCGCGGCGGTGGCGCAGAACCGCGGCATTCAGCTGCGCTCGGTCGAAGCGACGCTCGAAGGATCGATGGACATCCAGGGCATCCTCGGCATCGACAGCGACGTCCGCAACGGCTACGACAACATCAAGGTCACCTTCAATGTCGACGCCGATGCGTCGAAGGCCGACATCGAGGCGCTGGTCGCACAGTCGCAGAAGCGCTCGGCTGTCTACGACATCGTCACCAACCCGACCAACGTCACCGTCGAAGTCGTATAAGCGCCAAGGCGGTAGTGCGTCTGACGGTCGCAGAGAACGCGGGTCGCGGTTCTGTGCGGCGTTCGTGCGTTCACCGTGAGCACGACTGAACAGGTCACGACTGTCGTCATCGGTGCAGGGCACGCCGGACTGGCGGCCAGCCGCTGCCTCACGGAGCGCTCGATCGATCACGTCGTGCTCGAGCGCGGGGAGATCGCGAATTCCTGGCGCCGCGAACGCTGGGACTCCCTGCGGCTGCTGACGCCGAACTGGCTGAGCCGGCTGCCGGGCTACGGCTACGACGGCGCCGATCCCGATGGCTTCATGACGATGCGCGAGGTGATCGCGTTCATCTCGCGCTACGCCCTCGTCGCCGGCGCGCCGGTGCGCACGCACACGACGGTCACGTCGATGCGGCAGACCGCGGCCGGCTACGAAGTCGCCACGACCACCGGCGACCTGCGCTGCCGCAGCGTCGTCCTCGCCAGCGGCGCCTGCAACCTCCCGAGCGTGCCGGCGCTTCGACAGGCCTTGCCGGCGTCGATCGAATGCGTCACCGCGCTCGAGTACCGTAATCCCACGCAACTGCCCGACGGCGGCGTGCTGATCGTCGGCGCGTCCGCGACGGGCGTTCAACTCGCGGACGAAATCCATCGTTCGGGCCGTCCGGTGACGCTTGCGGTCGGCGAGCACGTGCGGCTGCCGCGCACGTATCGCGGCCGCGACGTGCTGTGGTGGATGGACGCGTCCGGCGTGTGGAATCAGCGTTATGACGGGATCGACGACCTGACGCGCGCGCGCCGGCTGCCGTCGCCGCAACTGGTGGGGACGCCAGAGCGGACGACGCTCGATCTCAACGCGTTGACCGCGGTTGGCGTCGAGGTCGTCGGCCGCCTCGCCGGGGTCCGCGACGGCCACGCGCAATTCTCGGGTGGACTGCGCAACCAGTTCGCCCTTGCCGATCTGAAGATGAATCGCCTGCTCGACACGTTCGACGCCTGGGCCTGCGATGGTGGACGCGACATCGACGTCGGCCCTGTCGAGCGCTTCGAGCCGACGCGGGCGCCTGTGGCGTCCCGACTGCAGCTGGATCTGCGCGGCGGCGAGATCCGTTCGATCGTCTGGGCAACCGGGTTTCGGCCGGATTACAGCTGGCTCGAGGTGCCGGTGCTCGATCGAAAGGGTTACCTGCGTCACGATGGCGGCGTCGTCGACGCCCCTGGACTCTACGCCCTCGGTCTCCCAGTGCTGCGGCGGCGCAAGTCGAGCTTCATTCACGGCGTCGAAGACGACGCGCGCGACCTGATCGGGCATCTCGAGCGTTACCTGGCGAACGGACCCGGACGTCCGTCGCTCGGCTAAAGCCTTCGCGTCACGTTTCTTGCGGCGGTATAATGAAAAAGCCAGCCTGCCTTCGCCCGTCCAGAGAGTTGCCTATGGGTTTGTCGAAGCGGTTCATCACAGCAGCAACGGCAATCGGGTTGTTCGCGCTCGCCGTACCCGTCTCTGCGCAGCATCGCGGCGGAGGCGGAGGGCGAGCTGTCGGCGGCGGCATGCATGTCGGCGCCGCTGTCGCCCGAGGTGGCGGTCCTCGCGTGGGCGGATCGTCGTTTGGTGCGCCTCGACAGGTGTTCGCTCCACGTGCGACGTTCGCTCCGCGGATCGCGCCGTCACGGGTTGCGCCGTCATTCAACGCAGCGCGCTTCAACGGCGCGCGCGTGGCGGTACCGCGTACCGTCGTCCCCGGCGCGCGCCCCGCATTTGCGACCCGCCGCGTCGTCGCAACGCGAGTCCCGGTGGTGACGAACCGAGGATTCGTCGCCACGCGAAGCGTCGTAGTCGCGCCTCGAAGCGTCGTGGCCGTACACGGCTTCGCGCCGCACGTGGTCGGACCGCGCATCGTCGTGGCGCCGCATCACTTCGTGCACCCGTTCTATGCGTTCCGGCCGCGCTTCAGTTTCGGCTTTGGTCTGTGGGCCGGATACCCGGTCGCGTACCCGTACTATTACCCGTACGCGTATCCGTATCCGTACCCATACCCATATCCGTACGCCACGACATACCCCTACCCGTACCCGTATTCGACGTACGGCTACCAGGCTCCGTCGTACGGATATCCAACGACGGCATATCCGGCAGGGTCGTACCCGACGCCGTCGTATCCAACGTCGAACTACCCGTTGTCCGCCTCGCCGGCGCAGGCGTATCCGACGAACGAATCAATCGAGCTGCAGCCTGGGCAGGACTCAGGCGGCGTGAGCTTCGAGATCACGCCCAACACGGCGACGGTGTACGTGGACGGCACGAACGTCGGGACGGTCGCCGAGTTTTCGCCGACGTCGATGCCGCTGACGCTGACGCCAGGCCGCCATCACATCGAGATCCGTGCGGCGGGCTATCAGACGATGGCGTTCGACACGGAGATCATCGCGAGACAGGTGATTCCGTATCGCGGCGAGATGCAGCCGCAGCGGTAGTCAGCCACGAAATCACGAAAGACCAATCTTCTTCTTCGTGACTTCGTGACTTCGTGAGTTGTGACTACCGCGTCGGCTTTGCTGGCGCGGTGCTCTTCGGCCACACCGGGCTCACCAGCTCGATTCGCCAGACGTCGCCGCCGAGGAAGAACGGCTGCTCGGCCTTGACGAACGCCGGCGTGTCGCCGCCGAGAATCCACACGTGGGAGTCCGGCGGCTGCTTGCCGATCAGCGGCGCGATCAAACCCGACAACCCGCCGATGTCCACGTGCACGATGTAGTGTGTCGCCTTGCGCCCGGTGCCACCGGTTGAGAACGGCTCCTCGCCCGCCGACGAGATCTCCAGCTTGACGAGGCGCGGCTTCGGCGTCGCGGCCACCATCCCGACCGATTTCGGCGGCGCATCCGGCCGCGCGTTCTTGAGCAGCGTCATGATCAGGCCGTTCGCAAGATCCACGGGCAGCTTCATCTGCTCGGACGCGACTTTCTGCTCACCGTCGTCGGTGTAGCGGACGACGACCTGTCCGCTCGACGCGTCGATCGTCATGTCGACCGGCTTCGGAAACGACGGTCCCTTCTGGACGAGGTGATCGCTGATCAATCGAAACTGCTGCCGCTGCGAGTAGACAGCGGTCTCGTCGTGCAGCGACCCATCCTTGAAGTGGAACACGAGCCGGCTGGTCACGCGGTTGCCGACGGACGACTGCAGCAGGTCGCCGTCCGCCAGCAGTGTTCCGTCGAGGGTTCTCAGACTGAGGAATCCGTGCACGAGGCCTTCCGCATGACGCACGCGTACCGGCTCGCCGACGACCGCAACAGCCTCGACGACGAAGGTCGCCAGCAGCGCGGTGATGAATCTGAATTTCACGTCGCTCACCTTGATCGGACGCGCGCTCGCGTGGCCGCGGTCCTGGCGGATCCATCGCAAGCGGAGTACCACATCGCGACATCGGTTGAGCTATGGACGGGGAAGTGGTCGAGGGATCGACGCGCAGGAAGCGACGTAATGATTCACATCAGTCGGTCCGCCGAGCTGGGATACGTAAATTTTCGGTCATCCGATCGTCACGCGTCGCGGCAGATCGCGTTACGCTCTTAGCGATAGCATGGCCACCACGCGCGCCACGTATGTCGATCGACTGCTCAAGCCGTTGCATCGCTGGGTGTGGGCCGACTGGGATCGGCGCGTGCGCAAGCTGCTCGCATTCGCTGAAGTCGAGACCGACGGCGGCCGCGACATCCTGCGCGCCGCTGAGGTCACGCCGGATCCGCTGCTGCGGCGGCTGTATCTGGAGCACGCGATCGACGAACTGCGGCACGGCGATCTGTTCCGCGAGCGCGGCTCGGCGCTGCTGCGGACGCGCGCCAACGGGGCGGCGACGCTGTTCACCGGCACGCCGCTGCCCGGCGGTCACGGGCTCGACGATCTCCGCATCGACGGCGAGCCCGATTACCGTCTCCTCGCGTTCCTGCACGTCGCGGAAAAGTCGGCGGCCGGCCGGTTTACGATCTATCGCGACGTCGTGGCGGACGATCCGCCGACGCGCGCCATCTTCGACCAGGTGCTGCGCGACGAAGTCTTTCACATGAACTACACCTACACCCAGCTCGCGCGCATCGCGCCGGCATCGCATCGGCCGCACGTGTGGCGCGCGCGCGCCACCCGGCTGTGGAACCGCTACCTGCGCCTCGCGGCCGGCGCCGCCGGCGTGATTGGCGCGCTGGTTTTGTTGATTCTCTATTTCGTCGCGCTGCCGCCGTTCGCATGGCTCGCCAAGCGCGCCAGCCGCCGTGAGCATGCGGGCTGGACGCCGGTGGCGGACGCGAGCGATCGATCGCTCACCAGCCAGTACTGACGTGAAGATTCTCGGAATCTCGGCGCACTATCACGATTCGGCGGCGGCGCTCGTCGTCGACGGCCTGCCGGTGTGCGCCGT
Organism: Vicinamibacterales bacterium; assembly: GCA_035259385.1. Classification (GTDB taxonomy): domain Bacteria; phylum Acidobacteriota; class Vicinamibacteria; order Vicinamibacterales; family CAVVIG01; genus QHWK01. The sequence goes on from DATFWL010000243.1 coordinate 10,880, forward strand.
GCAGGAAGAGCGGCTGTCGCGGCGGAAGAACGACGCCGGCTTCCCGCTTGCCGCGATCGAGTGGTGCCTCGAGCACGCGCGGCTCGATCCGGCCGATCTCGACGCGGTCGTGTTCTACGAACGCAGCATGCTCAAGTTCGAACGCATTCTCACCTCGGCGCTCCGCGCCTTCCCGCGTTCGTGGCAGTCGTTTCCGCACGCGATCAGGAATTCGCTCGGCGAGAAGGTGTGGGTTCGCGGCATCATCTCGTCTCAGCTCGGCGTGCGGGGGCAGAAGATCCTGTTCACCAAGCACCACGCGGCGCACGCGGCGACGGCGTTCCTGACCGCACCGACCCGGCGGGCGGCGATTCTCACCGCCGACGGCGTCGGCGAGTGGGCGACGCTCACCGTCGGCCACGGCAGCCGCCGCGACGGCCGGACCGAGCTCACGCTGCTGCGCGAGATCCGGTTTCCGCACTCGCTCGGCCTGCTGTATTCGACATTCACCGCGTATCTGGGCTTTCCGATCAACGAGGGCGAGTACAAGGTGATGGGGCTCGCCGCGTACGGGCGGCCGGCCTACGTCGATCGCGTGCGGACGCTGATCCGACGCACGCCGGACGGCGCGTTCACCCTCGATCTCGACTATTTCGATCACCACACGACGGCGACGCGATCGTATTCGCCGCGCTTCGTCGAGCTGTTCGGGCCGCCGCGCCACGCCTACGAACCGATCGAGCTGAGCACGCCGGATGGACAGCGCTTCGCCGACTGCGCCGCCAGCGTGCAGCAGGTGCTGGAGGAGACGCTGGTGGATATTGCCAGCGCCCTGCGGCGGGAAACCGGCCTGGCGGATCTCTGTCTCGGCGGCGGCGTCGCGTTGAACGGCGTCGCGAACGCCCGCATCCTCGCCGAGTCCGGCTTCGCGCGCGTCTTCGTGCCGCCGGCGCCTGGAGACGCGGGCTGTGCTCTCGGCGCGGCGCTCTATGCCGACCGGGTCTACTTCGGCAGTCCGGATCGCGACGTGCCGGATCATCCGTTCTGGGGTCCGCCGGTCGACGCCAACGACCTGGCGCGTGCCGCCCGCGAAGACGGCCAGGCGGTCGAGGAGCTCGACGAGCAGCCGCTCATCGAGCGCATCGCCGATGCGCTCGCCGCCGATCGGATCGTCGGCTGGATGGACGGCGCGTGCGAATTCGGCCCGCGCGCGCTCGGGCACCGGAGCATCCTGGCCGCGCCGCATTCGAGCGCGATGCGCGATCGGATCAACCGCGACATCAAGTACCGCGAGGAGTTCCGGCCGTTTGCGCCGGTCGTGCCCGCGGAGGCTGCCGATCGGTATTTCGAGCTGCCGCCCGGAGGGGCGCGGCTCGCCCGCTTCATGTCCGGGGTTTTTCCCGTTCGCCCTGAGTGGCGATCGCGGCTGGCGGCGGTGACCCACGTCGACGGCTCGGCGCGCGTGCAGGTCCTGGATCGCGAGATGGCGCCGCGGATGCATGCGCTGCTCGAGGCGTACGGCCGGCGCAGCGGTCTGCCCGTCCTGCTGAACACGTCGTTCAACGTCGCCGGCGAGCCGATCGTCAACCGCGCGCTCGAAGGCTACCTGACGTTCAGGCGCTGCGGGATCGACGCGCTGGTGGCGGGACCGTTCGTGGTCACCAAGCGCGCTTCGTCTTCCACGGCGCCGATCGCGGAGGAGGTCGCGTGATCAAGAAAATCGGCGGCACGCGGCGCCGCCTGATCATGCTCGGCACGGCCGGCGGGTCGATCGCGGATCTCGCGCGCGGTCTGTGGCGCAGCGATTCCGGCAAGCGCTGGCTGCTGCCGCTCGCGATCTTTCTCTGCGTGTTCGGCCTGGTGCTGATCCTCGCCACCACCGTCGAGGCGCTCGCGCCGTTCATCTACGCGATCTTCTGACGGCCGGTGACGCATGGAGCGGGCGCGCGACCTGCTCGCTTGTCCGGGGTGCGCGGGACCGCTTGCCGCCGACTGGTCCTGTCGCGGGTGCGGCGCGCGCTTCGACGCGGCGGACGGCGTTCCGAACCTGCGGCTGCCCGGCGACGGCACCACCGAAATCGTCCGGCGCTTTTACGGCGAGGCGCCGTTTCCTGCGTATCCGCCCCACGAGACGCTGCAGCGGCTGCGCGCGCGCGCGGACCGGAGCGTGTTCGCGCGGCTGCTCGATCAGGCGATCCCGTCCAACGCGCGGATCGTGGACGTCGGCTGCGGTACGGGCCAGATGTGCCTCTATCTCGCGCGGGCGGATCGGATCGTCGTCGGCGCCGACCTCACGCGCGCGTCGCTGCTCCTCGGCGCGGCCGCGGCGCACCGGTTTGCGATCGACCACGTGCAGTTCGTGGAGACCGATCTGCAGCGCCCGGGCCTGAGGCACGGTGCGTTCGATCTGGTCTACTCGTCCGGCGTGCTGCACCACACGCGCGATCCGTCGGCGTCCTTCGCACGCCTCGTCCGGCTGGCGCGGCCGGGCGGCATCATCGTGCTCGGCGTCTACAACACGTTCGCGCGTATGCCGCTTCGCGTCCGGCGGCTGATCGCGCGCCTCACCCGGTTCCGGCTGATCCTGTTCGATCCGGTGCTGCGCGATCGGAACGACGAGCCGGCGCGCCGTGAGGCGTGGCTGCGCGATCAATACCGGCATCCGGAGGAACACCGCCACACGCTCGGCGAAGTGCAGCGCTGGTTCGCGGCCAACGACGTCGAGTACCTGCGTGCGTACCCGAGCGCCGTGCTCGGCGAAGAGCCTGGCGCGTTGTTCGAGCGGGCGAGCGACAACTGGCGGCCCGAAGGATGGCTCGCACAGCTCGGGTGGATGGGCACGCTCGGCCGCGAGGGCGGGCTGTTCTATACGGTGGGCCGCAGAAGGTGACTCTCGACTGACTGTCGCCTCGCTGGCCTAGAATGCCGCGGACCACCATTCGTGAGGGCCTCATGAGCGACACGCCCGATCCCGGCAACCGGCATCCTGGTCTCGCCGATCTCTTCCGCTATCCGCTGATGTCTGCCATCGTGGAACGCCGCAGCCGCCGCGTCTGCCGCGGGACGTCGATCGCCGGCGGCGATCTGAGCCACCAGAGCACGAACGCGCCCGCGCCGCTGAGCGCGCTCGAGGAAGCGGTGCTGGCGGTCACCACCGGCCTGACCGGCTTCCTGATGCACGACGGCCCGGTCGGCGGCGGCGGCGAGCTCGGTACCGGCTGTTATTTCATGCAGCCACGCGGCCGCGCCGCCGGCAGCCCCGACAACACGCAGCCGACGTCGTTCTTCCTCGTCAACGATTCGGGCGTCTTCCTGATCAAGAAGCTCACGAAGCAGGAGGCGCTGCAGTTTCTGAAAGACGTGCCGCCGCGATGGGCCGACTGGTCGGAGGGCGACTGGCTGGCCGCCGCGCAGGCGGTCACGCAGAAGGTCTTCAACGAGCGGCTCCAGTTCCCGCGGCAGTTCCCGTACTATCACATGTGGAACAAGGCGCTCTCGAACCGGCCGGGCACGACGCTGCTCCTTCCGGTCGTGGACATGACGCGCAGCTTCATCAGCGTCGTCTTGAACATCCTGTCCGAACCGGAGGCCGAGCGCGCGCTGTTTCTCGACGACTGGCAGCCGTTCGTGCCCAAGACGCCCGCAGACGTCGGCGCGTGGCTCGCCGCCGGACTCGGGCTGCTGCCGGATCGGATTCCGTATCAGCCGGTCGGCGGCGTCGAATGGGCGCAGAGCGGGACGGTCAACCCGAAGATCCGCGTGCCGCTCGGCTTCGCGCACACGTTTCAGGTGGACTACGAAGCGATCCTGCTGCTCCAGAACCTCGTGCTCACCGGGCAGGCGATCGGTCTCGGCGGGTGGCTGCACGCGTGTACGCCGGCGCCGCTCATCTACGAGCGCGATCCCGCCAACGGGATCTTCGGCCTCGGGTTTCGCATGCACAAGCCGGACAAGGAGTGGGGCCGCTGGCCGCCGGTGCCGTCGACGCTGGCCAATCCGGTCGGGCTGGACGGGATCATCCAGGCGCTGTGCCCGCCCTACATGTCGATGAACGATGCCGTCGATCGCGTGCTCGACGAGAAGTTCGGAAACCAGGGCACCTATCGCGACGTCGCACAGTTCGCGCGCGCGTATCGGACCGTCGAGGACGCGGAGGCCTACCTGCAGCGCGCGCAGAAACAGTATTCAACGAAGACCGTCGAGTACATGAAGGTGCTGTGCAACTACATCTACGACACCTACGGCCGATTCCCGGCGCACGTCGATGCGTTCCATCTGCCTGGCGTGTGGATGCAGTTCTCGCACCTCGAGCTGGAGTATTACGAGAAGTTCTTCGACCCGGCGCTCTACAGCCGGCAGGCCGCGCACGATTCGATCTGGCCGCATCATCCCGTGGAAGCCGGAACGCGCGGCTCTGAGGTGTGAGCTGACCGCCGGGTGGTCGCTATTTCGCCGGCACGCGCTGCTTCATCTCGAGACGCGATCAGCGTGAGCGATCGTACTCGTCGTGCCGGCGCACCCAGTACGGTCCGCGGCCGCCTTCATCGCGTCCTTTCGGCACCAGATCGAGATAGTGGTAGTGCAGGTTCAGGTTGTCGTTGCCGCGGTCGTAGCAGGAATAGGTGTGAAAGACGGCACCGGATTGATCCTTGTAGAAGATGCTGTGGCCTTCGCGCTCGGGAGCCCCGGGATCGCGGAGCGAGAAGTTGTAGAAGGCTCGCTTCGACGCGACCTCCTCCGGCGTGAACGACGCCTGGTAGTCGAAGTTGAAGTCCGAGCCGGCTGACGACAGCCAGGTGAAGCGCCACCCCATGCGCTTCCGGTACGCCCGCAGCTTGTCGTACGGCGCCCGCGACACGACCACCATCGTCACGTCGCGCTGATTCAAATGCACCCCGATGCCGTCGAAGCCGTCGGCGCGCAGGGAACAGTGCGGGCATCCAGCGACGTCGTCTGGATGGAACATGAAGTGATACACGATCAGTTGACTGCGTCCGGCGAAGAGATCGGCGAGCGTCTGTGCGCCGTCCGGCCCGTCGAAGGCGTACTGCTTGGTGACGCGCTCCCACGGCAGATCGCGCTGCAGCCGGCTCAGCTCGTCGCCCTGACGCGTGAATGCCTTTTCCTTGTCCACCAGCGCGCGTCGCGCTGAGAGCCATTCGTCGTGCGAAACCACGGGATGATTGGCCAGCGAGCTCTCGGCTGTCGCCATGTCGCAGTCCTCCACTAGCGCTCGGCCCACGTCGGCAAGGCGCGGCCGGTTTCGAGCAGCGTCTTCAGGCTGGAGAGGACGCGCGGCCAGCCTTGCGTGATCGCGCGCTCCATGTCCGAACCGGGCTCCAGTTCGTCGTGCGTGACGGTCAGACGCACCATGCCCGACAGCGGCTCGATGTCGAAGGTCACGCGGGAATGCCGGTCCTTGTGCGCGCGGTTCGCGGGATCGGCCCACGTGATCACGAGCCGACGCGGCGCCCGGGCCTCGATCACTTCGCCCAGAATCGACGCCGTGCGTGCGCCATCGGTGCGCCGATGCTCCCAGCTGGCACCCGGCGTCCAGTCGGAGACGTTCTCATGTCCCCAGTACTGCCGGGTGAACTCGCCGTCCAGCAGCGCCTTCCAGACGGTCTCCGCCGATGCGGCGATGTAGGTCACGTAGACGAACGTGGACTTAGGCACTCCGCGCTCCCTCCAGCCGGCGCTTGAGATCGCGCATGGCGCGAAGCCGCGATCGCTCGAACCTGCAGATCCATCGGTCGTAGATTTCCTGAAGCGGCACCGGATTCAGGAAATGCAGCTTCTCGCGTCCCCGCCACGTGACCGCCACCAGGTTGGCGTCCTCGAGAACGCCCAGGTGCTGCGTCACCGCCTGGCGGGTCATGTCGAGGTGCTGACAGAGCTCGCTCAGGGTCTGTCCGTTGTTCGCGTTGAGGCTGTCGAGCAGCAGCCTCCGGCTGCGGTCGGCGAGCGCCTTGAAGACCAGGTCGGTGTCCATCGGGCCGGCAGTCGCCGGGAATGATATGCAAGTAAATACTTGCATGTCAAATGTGTCATCGGGAGAACGCCGAAGCCATGATCCGAACGTTCCGCTCCCCGTGCAGACGGAAAGCGGCTGCGGGAACAGGTCGTGCCGCCGCTGCCGCCTTGTGGCATGATGCGCTGTCTCGCGTCGCACACGCCGATCGGTTCACGCATCGCGTCGGGCACACAGAGTCGCAGTCGCACACATTGGAGGTGGCTATGTGGCGAAGACTCGGATCAGTGGTCCTGGTTGCGGCGGCCTGGCTCCTTTTCCTTCCAATTGCGGCATACGCACAGAGCGCGTTCTCCGGTGTCGTCCACGACCCGAGCGGCGCCGTGCTTCCCGGGGTGACCGTCGAAGTGGCCAGCCCGGTCCTCATCGAGAAGACCCGGTCGGTGGTGACCGACGGCGCCGGGCGATACACCATCGTCGATCTGCGCCCCGGCACCTACTCGATGACGTTCACGCTGACCGGATTTGCGACGGTGGTGCGCGATGGTGTGGAACTGCCCGGCAACACGACGGTGCCGATCAACGTCGAGCTCAAGGTCGGATCGATCGAGGAGAGCGTGACGGTGTCTGGCCAGTCGCCGCTCGTCGATGTCCAGAACGCGCAGCGCACGCACGTGCTGGAGCGCTCGGTGCTCGACGCGCTGCCGACGACGCGGAACATGCAGACCGTCGGCGCGCCGATTCCCGGCGTGAAGCTCAGTCGCCCTGACGTCGGCGGCTCGCAGGGGATGGAGCAGGCCTACATGCGGACGCACGGGGCCGACGACCGCCACACCAGCATGCAGGTGGACGGCATGATCGTCAACAGCTCGATGGGCGACGGCAATATCCAGGCCTACAACGACGATGCACTGGCGCAGCAGGTGGTCTTTCAGACGAGCGCCCTCCCCGCGGAAGTCGCCTCCGGCGGCGTCCGCGTCAACATGATCCCGAAAGACGGCGGGAACACGTTCAGAGGCGGCGGCTTCATCGGCGGGACCGCGCACGGCTGGCAGAGCGACAACAATGACGATGCGCTGCGGGCGCGGGGGTTCCTCTATCGGAATTTCGTCCAGCACGTGCAGGACTTCAACGTCAACATGGGCGGTCCCATCGTCCGCGACAAGCTGTGGTTCTTCACCACGGCTCGACACGTGTCGGTGGACGAAGGCGTGGCCAACACCTACTACCGCGTGCCCTATCAGGATCATCAGGTCGGGGATCCCGCGATCCAGGAGCAGTTCGTGCGCGACGCGCTCGTGCGTCTCACGACGCAGCTCACGCCGAGGAACAAGCTGAGTGCGTACATGGAGCGGATCTGGAAGTTCAAGGATCCGGAGCTGGCGCCGAACGTCGATCCGGTGACGGCATCGGACATCCGCGACTGGCGCCACGCCCTCTACTACGTCGGCCAGGTGAAGTACACGTCGACGCTCACCAGCAAGCTGCTCCTCGAGGCCGGATACTCGACGAACATCGAGCGTCTCAGCCAGCGCTACCAGCCGGCGATCGAGGAGATCGCCAACCACCCGTTCACGCCCGAGTGGTACACGCAGGTCACGCACAGCAACGCCACCACCGCCAACGTCACCGGCGCGGCGCCTGGCGGATCGACCGGAACGTATCCCGATCGGAAAGTGTTCTCGGGGTCTCTCTCGTACGTCAGCGGATCGCATGCGCTGAAGACCGGCATGCAGTGGTCGTTCGGTGTCGACGGTAACTCGCAGCTGCGGACCGGCGACCTCGTCCAGAACTACATCCTGAACGCGGCGGGCGTGGAGACTCCCAATTCAGTGACCGTCTACAACACGCCGACGCGGTACTACGAGTACGTCAACGGCGACATCGGGATCTACGCTCAGGACGTGTGGACGATGCGGCGCCTGACGCTCAGTCCGGGCGTCCGCTACGATCACTTCAACGCGAAGACCGAGGGCGGCTGCCGCACGGCCGGCCGGTTCGTGGCGGCATTCTGCCAGCCCGACGTCCCCGACGTGCCGAACTGGAACAACCTGTCGCCGCGCTTCAGTGCGGTCTACGATCTGTTCGGCGACTCGAAGACGGCACTCAAGGCGAGCGTCAGCAAGTACATGCTGCCGTGGGCCGGCGGCTGGGCGAAGCGCTACGATCCATTCACGACCGTCAGCGAAACGCGCAACTGGACCGATCTCAATCGCGACAACATCGCGCAAGACAACGAAATCGGTCCGAGCGGCAACGCCAACTTCGGGATCTCGACGGGGCGGTCGCCGGCGCCGGGGCTCGCGCGTGAATACAACGTCGAGACCACGGTCGGGTTCCAGCACCAGCTGCTGCCGAGGCTGGCGCTCTACGGCGGCTACTATCATCGCCACTTCTACAACCAGGAGGCGCAGCAGAATCCGCTGCTGACCCTCGACGACTGGACGCCGTTCCAGGTCGCCAATCCGACCGGCAACGGAGAGACGCTGACGCTCTTCAACCTCGATGCCGCGAAGGCCGGACTCTATTCCAAGCAGCTCATCGACATCAATTCGAGCATCAACCGCACGATCTACGACGGATTCGAGGTGAGCTTCAACGCCCGGCTGCCGCGCGGCGCGAACGTGTTCGGCGGCTGGAGCAACGATCGGCTGATGACGATCACCTGTGATCAGTACGATCCGAACAAGCTGCGGTTCTGCGATCAGACCGGTGAAACGTTCCAGCAGTACGGTGCCACCAGCAAGCCGCCGTTCCGCAACGACTTCAAGCTGTCGGCGAACTACCCGCTGCCCTGGAACATCGAAGTCAGCGGCGTCTTCATCAGCTTCGCCGGCAAGGGCAACAGCTACACGGCGCAGGATCCATCCCTCGGCGTGTATTGGACGGTGCCGGCGAGCGTATTCCCGAACGGTCAGCGCACGCGCGCAGTCGTATCGGCGCCGATTCTGCTTGCGGCGGGCACGCAAACCCAGGCGCCGGGCTTGAATCTCATCTCGCCGAATTCGAAATTCGAACCGCGCTGGAATCAACTCGACCTGAGCGCCAAGCGCACGTTCCGATTCCAGCGGAAGGAGATCCAGGGACAGATCGCGGTCTTCAACGCCTTGAATGCGAATACCGTACTGCAGGAGGTCCAGTCGTTCGGGTCGAGCCTGGGTCAGCCGCAGAACGTGCTGCAGGGCCGGATGATGCGGCTCGCGGTGCTGTTCAATTTCTGAGGGACTCCTCGTGCGAACCCCCCATCATCCTTGCTGTGATCGTCAACGTCGTGACCGCGAAGGGGTCGACCGGCGGCGGCGCGTCCGCTGCCGGCTCGCCCGCAGCGCGAAAGTGAGGACACAGATGCGGCGACGACTCGTTCTCATCATCATCCTCATCGCCATCGGCGCGCTGTCAACCGGCGTCATGCACGCGCAGCAGGATGTGATCGGCATCAGGCTGGAGAAGGTGAAGGACAACCTGTATCTGATCACCGGCGGCCGGGCGACCCCGACGCAGGGCGGCATCAGCGGCGTGACCACCGTGTTCCTCGCCGCCACCGACGTCGTCGTGATCGACACGAAGTATCCCGGCTTCGGCAACCGGATTCTCGAGCAGATCAAGACAGTGACCAGCAAGCCGGTGACGATGATCGTCAACACCCACACGCATGGCGATCACACCGGCAGCAACGGCGAGTTTCCGCGCACCGTGCAGGTGGTCGCGCAGGAGAACACGAAGACCAACATGACGCGGATGGAGGCGTTCAAGGGCGATGGTGCCGCGTTCCTGCCGAAGCGCACCTTCGCCGATCGGCTGTCGCTCTTCGGCGGCAACGATCGGATGGAGCTGTACTACTTCGGCCGCGGTCACACCAACGGCGATACCGTGATCGTCTTCCCCGCCCTGCGCACGGCGGTCATGGGCGATCTGTTCGCGCGCAAGTGGGCGCCGCTCGTCGACGCGAACAACGGCGGCAGCGCGATCGAATATCCGCAGACGCTGGGGAAGGTGCTCGCGACGATCAAGGACGTCGACACGGTCGTCACCGGGCACAGCACCACACAGGTCGGGTCTGGAGCGAACGTGACGTCCGTACGCTCGAACCCGGTGATGAAGTGGACGGATCTGCAGGAGTACCAGCAGTTCACGCGCGCGTTCGTCGACGCGGCGTCAGCCGCGCAGAAGGCCGGCAAGAGCGCGGACCAGGCCGCCGGCAGTCTCGGGCTACCGGACAAGTACCGGAGCTACGACATGGCAAACGCGAAGGCCGACGTGCAGCGCGTCTACGACGAGCTCGCGTCAGCGGCGCGCTAACCTCGTTCGTGACATCAAAGGGCAACGCTGAGCTCGCTGAGTGCCGCTGAGACCGCGACACTCCGCGGTTTCTGCGTTTCGTGGACGATCGCTGGGACCAAACAGCGGTAGCGTCCGGCTTTAGCCGGACCTGTTATTCGCGCGTGCTCTTCTTTGGCGCCACCAGCTTCGTGATCCGGCCGACGCTGGTGTCGCCGGTATACAGATTGCCCTGCGCATCCATCGCCATGTAGCTGGACTCGACGAACTGTCCTTCCCCTCTGCCCGGTCCATTGCCGATGGCGCCGAGGACGTTGCCGTCCCAGTCGATCTTGAAAATCTGCCCATCCTGCCCGGTCGCCAGCCAGAGCTGCTTGTGCGGGTCGACGTACAGCGCGCACGTCAGGTTTCTCATCTGAATGGTCTTGATGAACTTCCCATGCGCGTCGTAGACGACGAGCCGGTACTCCTCGCGATCGCCGATGTAGACGTTGCCGTTGTCGGGATTGATCGCGATGCCGTGCACCATGCTGAAGTGCCCCTGCCCCGCGTGGTTGCCGAACCACTGGTTGATGAACTTGCCGTTCTTGTCGAGGTGCAGGATGCGCGCGGCGCCGCTCTTGTTGGTTGGTGACTTGTCGCTGTCGTTGGGACTCTCGTTGGCGTGCCCCTCGCCGATGTAGATGTCGCCGTTGGGCGCAAACGCGAGATGCAGCGGTTGCCACAGCAGGCGCTGTCCGTTGGCTTCGTCCCAGTCGCCGCGCTGCCCTCTGACGCCAATCGTCATCAGCAGCTTGCCCTCGGGACTGAGCTTCATCACCGTGTCGCCGTGCTCGTCGCAGATCCACACGTTGTCGTCGGCGTCGATCGCCATCCCGTGCGCCTTGTTCTGATGGCCGATGACGTCGTCGCCGAGGGAGCGGATCAGCTTGTGGTTCTGATCGAACTCGAACAGCTGCGGCTTGCCAGCGGCGTTGCGCTGGAAGGCGTAGAGATGTCCCTTCGAATTGATTGCGACCGCGGAGACGCCGCCGCCGCCCTCGGGCAGCGCGAACGGATACGCATAGGTGAACCCCAGATCCGTCTTCCGCAGTTCGTGGCTGATGATGTTGCGCTCGAGACCCCAGGCGCAGATCGGCGATTGCCGGCACGGCTCCGCGCCGCTGTTGCCTTGAATCGCCTCGGGCCGTCCGCCGCCGCCGGCGGGCGCCTGCTGCGCGCGAACGCCCGTGAACGTGACGAGGAGCGCGACACCGAGAACCACCAGGACATCGCGTGTCATGTCAGCCTCCTTGGCGACCGCCGCTACGCGTGGATCGCGTCGTGCCGCGTCGACCGGACGCGAATCCGTCGGCGGATCATATCGGTTTCGCAGCCGGGAATGGCCGGGAATTGCGCGCCCTTGTGGCCCCGTCTCGAGCCGGTCGCGCGCGAGGTCCGGCACGGGTTGCTTCTCCCGGCGGCTGGGCTACAATCCGCGCCATGAAGAGACATCACGTGTCGGCACTGGCGGGCTTTTCGGCTGCCGCGGTCGCGGCAGTGACGCTCTCGGCGCAGTATTCGATGACGGTGAACAACGACCGTCTGATCAACGCGCAGAACGAGCCGCAGAACTGGCTGATCGAGAACGGCGACTACGCGTCGACGCGGTACTCGAAGCTGACGCAGATCAACCGCGACAACGTCAAGAACCTCCACCTGGTCTGGGCGCTGGCGCTCGGCGGCATGCAGGACGTCGGACAGAACGGCCCGGAGAGCGAGATCAATCCGCTCGTCGACAACGGCTTCCTCTACACCAGCGACGGGTGGGGCACGCTCTACAAGATCAACGGCAGAAATCCGAACAAGGGCGAATTCGTCTGGGTGACCGATCCCGGCGTCAAGCACCAGGGGAACAAGCCGCAGACCCGCGGCATCGCGTTGTGGGAAGACCTGGTGATTGCCAACCTGCCGGACGGCCGCGTCATCGCCGCGAAGACCAGCACCGGCGAGATCGTCTGGGACAAGATGGTCGCCGTGACCAACGAGTTCGGCAGCAGAGAGCGGTTCAACGCCGGACCGATCACCGCCGACGGCAAGGTGATCATCGCCAACGGCGCCGGCGACGCGAAGACGCGCGGCTGGCTCGCCGCGCTCGACGCGCGCACCGGCAAGGAACTGTGGCGCTGGTACGTCGTGCCGAAGCCGGGCGACCCCGGCAGCGAAACGTGGAAAGACAAGACGAACGCCTGGAAGACCGGCGGCGGCGGGCTGTGGCAGACCGGCTCGTACGATCCGGCGACGAAGCTCACGATCTGGGGCACCGGCAACCCGGTGCCGATTTACGACCCGCAGGCGCGTCCCGGCGACAACCTCTACACCAACTCGGTCGTGGCGCTGAACGTCGACAACGGCAAGCTCGCCTGGTACTTCCAGTACACGCCGAACGACTCGTGGGACTTCGACGAGGTCGGCGTGCACATGTTGTACGACGCGACCGTCAACGGGCGCGCGCGCAAGCTGGTCGGCCACTTCGCCCGCAACGGCTTCTACTACTCGCTCGATCGCACCAACGGCGAGTTCCTGCGCGGCGGCCAGTACGTCAACGACCTGAACTGGACCAAGGGACTGAATCAGAAAACCGGCAAGCCGCTCGACTACGATCCGAAGCTCGACGTGCAGATCTACAACCCCGAAGCGCGCGCGCTGCGCGGCGACGGGCAGAAGCGCACGTGCCCGACCTGGCACGGCGGCATCGCGCATCAGCCGACCGCCTACAACCCGGTGAAGAACATCGCGTATGGGGTCGGCATCGAAGGCTGCTTCACGCAGAACGGCGCGGCGACTGCGTACCTGTCACCCGAGGGCGGGATCGACGACAAGAAGAGCGAGAAGCGCACTTACAGCAGCGACTTGTATTACGGCTCGATCACCGCGTTCGACACCGCGAATCACAAGATTCTCGCCAAGGCGGTCACCGACATCGAGGTCTGATCTGGCGCGACGGCAACCGCCGGCGGCCTGGTATTCACGGCGCTGCAGGACGGCTGGGTCGTCGCCTACAACGACGAAACGCTCGAGGAACTGTGGCGGTTCAACGTCGGCACGCCGCTCAAGGGCGCGCCGGTCACCTATTCGATTGGTGCGAAGCAGTACGTCGCCGTGCAGTCAGGCGGCCGTCACCTGCATCCGGTGAAGTTCGACAAGCTCGAGAACTCAAGCTATCTGTTCGTGTTCGCGCTCAACTAAGGTCGGGTGGGTCAGGTAGGTCGGGTGGGTCAGGTAGGTCGGGTGGGCCAGGTGGGTCGGACTATAAGAACCGTCCGGTCCACCTCATCGCTCGGCCAAAGCCTTCGCGCTACTTCCGGCTGAAGCCTTCGCGCTGCGAAGAATCCGACCTACCTGACCTACTCGACCTACCTGGCCCGCCCGCCCTACTTGAACTCCTTGCACGCCTCGACCTCTGAGCCCCAGTACGCGATGCATTTCGCGCGGTCCATCGGACCCTTGCCGACGACCTTTTCCATCAGGAAGGCGACGACGAGATCGATCTCGCGCTGCTGGAACGTCGCGGGCGGATCGGGCATCGGCGTCTTGAGATCCGCCTGCTTCAGGCCGCAGCGGCCGTCGCTGTACGCGAACTTGTCGAACGCCGGCATGCCGGTTCCCGGGCGTCCGCACTTGATCGTCTGCGTCAGCCGCGCGCGATCGAGCCTCGTCTCGCGCAGGTTCGAGCCGTCAGGCATCTGACTGTCCATCTTGCGACCGTCGGCGGCCCAGCCGTGGCACGCCTGGCAGTCGCCCTTCTGCAGATAGAGCCGCATGCCCTCGGCGATGTCGGCGGCATCGGCCGCCGGCGCCTGCCACCCGGGCGCGGGCACGACAGCCTTGCCGCTGGAAGCGCCGAGCAGCGGGACGATGAGCAGAAGAGCTGCGGCGGTGAGGTGAATCGTTATGCGCATGCCACGGAGATTCTACTGCGGGCGGGCGCGACCAGGCTCATGGACGTCCGCTCGTCGGTTCGGGTTCCGGCGGCCGCTGCAGATCGCTCAGCTCGAGACCGTTCACGCCATCGACGATGCGCGCGTAGGCGCGCGTCGACGCTTCGAGCCCCGTCCAGGGTACGGTCTCTGGCGTCTCGCCGTCCGTGTGGAAGTACATATTGAAGTCTCTGGCGTCGACGCCGGGCACGAATCGAAAGAAGCGGCCGAGGTCGCCAGGCGGCGGCGCCTGCTCGGGCTCGGCGTAGATCGAGACTCCGAACTCGCGGAACGCGGCGATCGCGAGGTCCTGCAGCTTCGGCCGGGTCGGGCCGCCGGCGTACCACAGCTGCGCCGTGTAGGTGTTGCTGCGCCGGATGCGCTCGCCATAAAAGTAGGTCTGCAGCGTGGAGGTGTGCTCCGCGTTGATCGCGAGCGCGGTCTTCGCGAAGAGCTCGTTCTTGTGCGCCACCATCCACATCCGGCCGACGCCGGCGTCGTTGTGATGTCCGTCGAGGCCGACGAAGATCATCGTTCTCCGGCGGCGCTCGCGCGGCAGCCCGGCAAAGTGCTCGGCGAGGCCGATCATCGTCGCCACACCTGAGGCGTTGTCGGTGGCGGCGTCGAACCAGCCGTCGCGATGTGCCATCACGTAGATCGTCTCGTCGGTCGCGCCGGCCAGCGTCCCCCAGACGAGCGCCGACTTCTCGTCCGGCACCTCACGCACATCGAGATGGATTCGCACCCGCGGCGGCCGGCTTGCCGAGCCGATCAGATCGCGCATCGCGTAGCCGTCTTCCATGCCGAGCGCGAAGACCGGGACGTTCACGCGCGCCGGATACAGCATGTTCCGCATGTTGCCCGGAAGCGCGATGATCTCGAACACCGCCGCCGCGCCGTGCATTTCGGCCCGCTTCGGGCCGCCCTCCGCGGTCGACGTGTTGTTCATCGATCCCGGCAGCGGCATGCTGAACATGAAGACTGCCTTGCCGCGCACGTCGCGTCCCGCAAAATCGGCCTCGCTGCCCGTGCCGACCCACGCCGCGTCGACGTCGAGACCCTCGGCGGTTGTTCCCGGGCTCCCGTAGGCAGGCTGCGCCGATCGATCGAGCTGCAGCGTCGTCCCGCTGGACGTCGCCGTCACCGTCCACGACTGCGGCATCCACTGCGGCGGCAGGTCGATCGGCTGCACGCGCACACCGGTCAGCCCGATGCGCGTGAAGTGGGCAGCGAGCCATTGTGCGGACGCGGCGTCTGCGGAGGTGCCGGTAATGCGGCCCCAGAACTGCGGATGCCCCTGGTCACGATAGCGGCGCGCGATCGCCGCCTGATCGACGACGTAGCGGTGAAGATGCCTGCCGTCGATGTCGGCGTACGCCTGTCCACCTGCCGGAAGGGGCCACTGGAGGAAGGCGTTGTCGAGGGCGAACACCGCGGCCGCCGGTTCGGTTGCCGGCAGTCGCGCTGGCGCAGGCTGCTGGCCGCCTTCGAGCGTCACCAGTGCGAAAGCTGCGAGCAGAACGATCGTGCGCATGTCACGGCTCCTCGCAATTCAGGATGAAGACCGCATGGCATCGCGAAGAGTACTCCAGCGGCGGGACGGTGATCGGAGAATTCGAGAGGCTGGCGCCAGGACGAGGATGGCGTAGCGCGAAGGCTTCAGACGAGCGTCGGTCGCCCGGCTCGATCCTTCGCGCTACGGCGTCGCGGGCCGTCAGAACACGAACTTCAGACCGATCTGCACCTCGCGCATCGGCCGTCTCGTGCTGTTGATCGTGCCGTAGAGCGGGCTCGTCAACGTGGTGTTCGGCTCGTTCCAGATCGGGTTGTTCAGCACGTTGAACGCCTCGAGCCGGAATTGGATCGATTTGGCGCCGGTCAGGCGGAAGTTCCGGATGATCGACGCGTCGACGTTGGTGATCCCCGGACCGGTGAACGTGTTGCGGCCCGCGTCGCCGAACGTGCCCAGCGGCTGGAGCACGAACGCATCGGTGTTGAACCAGCGCTGGATAGTCTGCTGATCGCCTGGCAGGTTGGGATCCTGTCCGACGACCACGTTCGGCCGATCCTGGCCGCCGCCGGTGTTCGATCGATCGGTGCCAACGTACGCGGTCCTCGGGAACCCGCTCGACTTCGTGATGATCGTGCTGATCTGCCAGCCGCCGAGGATCGCGCCGCCGACGCCCTCCTGCATGAACGGCTTCCCGCCGCCGAACGGCAGCTCGTAGAGAATCGACGCAACGAAGCGGTGGCGGACGTCGAACACAGAGGGTCCCCATTCGCAGTCCAGACAGAAGCTGTTCTGCGGGAACAGCGTGTCGCCGTTGAGCACGCGGATGCCGCTGCCGTTGTCGGTCGACTTCGACAGCGTGTAGCCGCCGAGCACCGACAGGCCCTGGTGCAGCCGGCGCGTCAGCTTGACCGCCATCGAATCGTATCGGGCCTGCGCGACGTTGCCGATCTCCTGGACCTTCGTGTACTCCGGGTACGGCTTGCGGCTCTGCACCGATCCGGTCACCGACGGCGTGGTCTCGTTCCAGTCGAACATGCGTTCGAGGCGATAGCTGTGCGAGCCGAGGTAGCCGATCTCGAGCGCCGTCTGGGCACCGAGCTCGCGCTGGACGTTGAACAGGTACTGGAACATGTACGGCGTCTTGCGTTCCGGCATGTTGCCGAGCACGTAGATGTTCGTCAGGCAGACCAGCGGCGGCGCGACGCCGCAGTCGTTGTTCGTCCCGACACCTCTGAACGGTTGCTGGAACGTCAGGTCCGGCGTCAGCAGCAGCGTGTTGTCGCGGCGGCGGCCGGAGAGGTTGCGCGCCATGTCGAACCGCGGATTGCCGGTGTCCTGCATGTAGAAAATGCCGGTGCCGGCGCGGAACGATGTCTTCTCGGTCGGCGTCCACGCCCAGCCGACGCGCGGCGCGAAGTTGGTCTTGTCGTCGGTGATCAGGTTGTCGCCCAGGCGCCCGTCGCGGGCCACCTGGATGTTCGGCGCGAAGCGGAGCACCGTGTTCTCATAGACGTCGCCACTGCCGATCCGCACCATCACCGGATGGCACGCCAGGTTTGCGACCTGCGGCGTGGTGTCGTGGCACGGCAGCGACGCGTTCATCAGCGTGCCGTTCGCGTCGAACCATGGCGGGGTGTATTCGTAGCGGAGGCCGAGATCGAATGTCATGTCCGATCGGACCCGCCAGGTGTCGGTGAAGTAGTAGGCCTGGCTCAGCGCCCGGAACTTCGTCACCGCGAGCGCGACGGCCGCTTCGTTCTGCTGCGTGTAGCCGAGCATGTAGTCGGCGAACGCGTAGCCGGTGGCGATGTTCTGGAACTGGAAGCTGCCGCGCGCGAACTGGTTCCCGGTCTGGTTGTAGCGGTCGTAGCGGATGCTGCCGCCCATCTTGAACGAGTGGCGGCCGCGAATCCACGACACGTTATCGTTGAACTCGTAGGCGTAGTTGTTGTTCGTGTACGGCCCCTCGGTGCTGTCGCCGAACGTGCTGAACCCGGTAATCGACACCTGCGGAATGCCCCATGCGTCCGGCGGCGGATCCATCAGCCCCGGGATGTTCAGCTCCTTGTTGACGTCGCGGACGTTGGCCAGCTCGCGGCCGAAGTTGTTGAAGAAGTAGTTGAAACCGAAGCGGAACTCGTTGACGAGCGTCGGCGACATCGTCCACGTATTCCCCACCGCCGCCTGATGCACGTGCGTGTCGAGCTTGGTGCCGTTCTGCGCCAGCGCCGGCATGGTCTCGTTTTCCTTGGCGTAGCTGTAGCGGCCCATCCAGGCTGACTTCGAGTTCTGCACGTAGTCCATCCGCTGCGTGTACTGGTACTTGTCGATGACGCGATCCTGGAAGGCCAGGTAGTTGTTGGTCAGTCCGCCGGAGGTCGGCTCCGGGTAGAACTCGAGCAGCTGCTTTGATGTCGGATCCAGCCGGCCCACCGGAATGATGTTGCCCGCGAACGGTTGGCAGGTCCGCGTCGTGCCGACCACGGTGCACTGGTTCGGATCGACGATGATCCCGGCGCGCTGCCCGGTCTGCGGGTTGACCGCGCCGAGGTTCGCCAGCAGCTCCGAGAAGTCGCCGCTGCGCATTGCCTTCGACGGCACGCTGTACGGCGTCTGGAACTGTTTGCGGTCGTTGTAGCCTTCCCAGTTCGACAGGAAGAACAGCCGGTTCTTCATCACCGGGCCGCCGAGCGTGTATCCGTACTGGTTCCAGTTGAACGGGGCCTTCTGCGCCGCAGCCTGCGCGGCGGTGAAGGAATACGGCCGGGCGTCGAGCGCGTCGTTGCGAAGGAACTCGAAGACGGTGCCGTGCAGGTTGTTGGTGCCCGACTTGGTGACGACGTTCACCTGGCTCGCTTCGCGGCCGAACTCCGCCGAGTAGACGCCGGTCTGCACCTTGAACTCTTCGAGCGCGTCCACCGACGGCTGGAAGATGTAGGTGTTGAAGTTGACGTCGGTGTTGTCGACGCCGTCGAGGGTGTAGTAGTTGAACTCGCGGCGCTGCCCCGACACCGACAGCTGTTGGGCCGCGCGCGTACCGCCCTGCCGGTCGCCCGCCTGACCGGGACCAGCGAAATCGGCGCTGACGTTCGGGCTGAGTGCAACGAGTTGCAGATAGTTTCTGCCGTTCAGCGGCAGCTCGACGATGCGGCGGTTCTCGATGACGGTGCCGACCGTCGCGTTCGTCGTTTCGACGAGCGGCGACACGCCGGTGACCGTCGCCTGCTCCGAAATCGTGCCAAGCTCCAGCGCGAAGTCCACGCGCACTGTCGCCTGCACCTGCAGTTCGAGGTCGCGAGTGACGGTCTTGAAGCCGTCGATCTCGCTCTTCACGACGTAGCTTCCCGGCGGCAGCGCCGGGAAGTCGAAGAGGCCGACCTCATTGGTCGTGGTCGTCCGTGTGGCGTTGGTCGCCTTGTTCGTGACGGTGACCGTGACGCCGGGAATCACGGCCCCGGTGGAATCTTTTACTTCTCCAGTAATCGTACCGAGGGTTTGTGCAAACACCGGCACACAGAGGAGCAACCAGGTCCAGCCCACGACGAGACTCCGGCGCATAGGAACCGCTCCTTTCGGCCTAATTTTTTCGTTAGCGCGGACGAGGCTACGCCGGGTACCCGGCCAAGTCAAGGCGATTGGGCGCGTTTTACGGGCTGAAATGGCTCGTTCTTCAACTCTTTGGAATCGCGGCTGACACCGCTTCGTGCGGTATCGCACAGACGTATCGCTTCCTCGTTTCTATCCTGCGCGCGTCCACGGTTCGCCGTGGAGGGGAACACAGCATGAGGCGCCTGACACAGTGGGCCGACGTGTGGTCCGACCAGGATGTCGCGGCCGCGGACCGGTTTGAACGCGATCTGTTCGGCACGACTCGCCGGGGGTCGAGGGGGGCGCCGGCGTCCGTGCGCCGCCCGTGGGACGCCCGCGAGAGCGACGAGGCCGTTGCGGAACCCATCGCGCAACCCGCCGCGTCTTCGCCGTCGCCGGTCGCGGCGGCGGCGGCCGGGACCGCCGCGGGAGCAGCCGCGGCGACCGTTCCGACCGCGGCGGCGGCGGTGGCAACGGGCATGGCCGCTGCGGCGGCCGTCCCCGCCTCGGCCACGTCGGTCGTGCTCCGGCGCGCGCACGTTCGCCTGCCGACGCTCGGCGAGGAGTTCGATGTCGCGAAGGTCCTCGACACCGCGACCGACACGCCGGCGACGCGCGCGACCACCGGCGCCGGCCACCCGGTCGATGCGCAGACGAAGATCACGGAGGAAGCGAGAGCGCACCTCCGGCGACATCGCCAGATTCACCCTGCGCTGTCGGCGATGATGTCGCGGGCGCGTGCCGGCGACCGCCTGCGGGTGGCGGTGTGGCTCTACGTCAGCGAGGACCTGTTCGACAAGGGAAGCATGCTCCGCGAAGGACCGCCGCAGGCCCGCCCGCTCGTCGCCTCGTCAGAGACCGCGATCATCGGTCCGCCGGAGCGTCCCGGTGGCCGCGAGCCTGGTTCGCCACCCGACCCGGGACCGGACGATCGCATGGTCGCCTACCGCCGCCAGGTGACCGCCGTCGTCGAACAGGCGGCGCGTGAGCTGCCGGCGGCCACCGGCGTTCGTGTGCTCGACCGGCCAGGCGCGGTGCCGAGCCTCGTCGTCGAAGCAACCGCGGCCCAGATCCGCGCGATGTCCGCGCGGTCCGAAGTGGCCGGGCTCTTCTTCTACGACCCGCGCGGTTTCGACGACCTGACCGACTCGATGCGCATCGCGCGCGCGACGCCGATCGTCGGCGCCGGGTGGCGCGGCACCAACATCCGCGTGTCGCTCTGGGAGCAGGGGCCCGATGTGCTGACCGACC
Organism: Vicinamibacterales bacterium; assembly: GCA_035259385.1. Taxonomy (GTDB): domain Bacteria; phylum Acidobacteriota; class Vicinamibacteria; order Vicinamibacterales; family CAVVIG01; genus QHWK01. The sequence continues at coordinate 31,419 of DATFWL010000243.1, forward strand.
TGCGGATCGAGGAGTTCTTCGACCCCGCACAGGCCAACACGTCGAATCACGCGCGGCTGACGACGGCGGTGATCAAGAACCGCCAGTCCGGCGGACCGCACGGTTACGCGCCCGACTGCAAGATCTACTCGGCGAATTCCTACGACATCAAGGCGTTGAACTGGGCGGTGGTGACCAAGCGCTGCCGCGTCATCAATCAAAGCTTTCATCGCGACGCCGAACAGACCAGCAGCGTGATGTCGTTCGACGACCTGGTGAAGGATTACTTCGCGACGCACTACCCCTACCCGACGATCGTCCACGCCGCCGGCAACCAGACGCCGACCGCCAACACCGAATACGTGAACCACAAGGGCTACAACTCGGTGACCGTGGGCAATCACGACGACAGCGCCCGCCGCATCGACCCGACGTCCGTGTTTCGCAACCCGACGTCGACGCACCAGGATCGCGAGCTTCCCGAACTGTGCGCCAACGGCGACAACGTCTCCGCCGCCGGCGTGACGATGAGCGGGACCAGCTTTGCGTCGCCGGCGGTCGCCGGATCGGTCGCGCTGCTGCAGAACGCGGCCAATACGCTGTTCAACTGGCCCGAGGGCTGCCGCGCCATCCTGCTGGCCGCCGCGGGGCGCAACGTGAAAGGAAGCACGTGGTGGGACGATGTCAACCATCGCGTGGACGGCCGCGACGGCGCCGGCGCGCTCGACACGCGCGAAGGCGTCTATATCGCCCAGGCCCGCAACGCGCGCAACAGCCCCGCGACCCGCCGCGGCTGGGACGTGGGCACGCTCTACAGCGCCGACTTCGATGCGAAGGGCAAGGCTACCTTCCGCCATCAGGTCGTCGTGCCCGCCGGCGAGTCGCGCAAGCCGGTGCGTGTCGCCCTTGCCTGGAGCAGCAAGGTCACCTACGAAGACGATCCCACGCAGACGCCGCCGATCAAGAACGTGAAATCCACGCTCACGGTCGATCTCGATTTGCAGGTCTACGAAGGGACGCGGCTCGTCGCGTGGAGCAGCAGCTTCGACAACAGCTACGAGATCGTCGACTTCCTCGGCACGCCTGGAACGACCTACGACATCGTGATTCGGCGATGGTCGGGCACCGACTGGGTGTGGTACGGCATCGCGTGGACGGTGCTCTAGCGAACGACGAGGCGACCTACGGCAGACCCGTCCGCCGTAGCTTCAGAAGGACGGAGGCTTCGCGCTACGTTTTCTGCGCCGCGCTCCGAGCCCAAGTCCGAGCATCGCGGTGCCGACGAGCAACATCGTCGCCGGTTCCGGCGTCGGCGCGGCTTCCTGGAACTGGTAAGACACGCTTGATCCGATGTAAGTCCCGCCCTGAATGCGCCCACTCACTGTGGCAGTGCCCGTCCCGGTGATCGGCACCGAAAATAACTGACCACTGGCTGGAAAGTCGGAGAATCCCGAGATGAGCCCGGCCATGCTGAACGAAGTGGTGAGCGCGAACGACGTGCCACCAATCGGTGGGGCCACGAGCGGCTCGCCCGAGAGTCTGAAGTTGCCGGTCAAAAATGCCGCGGGAAAATCAGTGCCGTCGACCGTCTGGGCGCTGGGTTGGTGCGCCAACGAGCCGACCGGAAACGTAAAGTCGAGCGGGACGACATCGCCCGGATTGAACACGCAGCACAGCACGCCGGCAATCGTGAGAATGCCGGTGAAACTCGAATTGCTGCCGGTGACCGTGAACCCGGGAAGGTCGATGCCATTGACCATGCCGACGCTTCCACCGGTGATGACGATCGGATCAGCTTCACTGCGACCTGAAACGGTCAGAGCGACGAGCGCCATCCCGGCGATCATGGCGGTGCGGAAGCGCAGCATCGAGGCCCACTCCTTTTCTTGTCTTCCCGAGCGGTCCGCGACAACCTGGTGTCGTCGCAGCGCCGGAACGCCGGCGCGCTGTGCAACTCTCGCGCCCAAACCTGCTTCGATGCGAAAAAAAAAGATCGGCAATTATCGGGATGCGCCGCGCTCGGCGAGATCGATCGCGCCGCCGCGCCGTCACCGGCGTGCCCATAAGCTGAAAACGATTGCCGGTTCTCACTCCATTGTTCCCGTTTCTGCCACATGAAGTCCGGGACCGCGCTTTGCTGTCGGCCGTGCGGTGCATCATCCGCGCAGCTCAGCCTTTCGATGGGTCCCGCTGACAATCGCGTTCGTCTGGCTTTACGGGCCGGTGTTTCGCGGGCTTGCGCAGCAGTGGACTGCTGACGAGAGCTACTCGCACGGGTTCCTCGTCGTTCCGCTCGCCGGTTTGTTCGCGTGGCAACGACGCGACGACCTCGCTCAGGCGGCACTCCGACCAGCCTCAGCAGGCCTCCTCATCGTCGCGGGCAGCCTGATCGTTTTCCTCGCCGGCACGCTTGCCGCCGAGCTCTTCCTCACGCGAATCTCGTGCATTGGCGTTCTCGCTGGCGTCATCCTGCTGCTCTGGGGGCCTTCACACGTTCGCGTCCTCGCCTTTCCACTCGCCTTCCTCGCGCTGATGGTTCCGCTCCCGGCGATCGTCTTCAACCAGATCACGTTTCCCCTCCAGCTGGTGGCGTCGCGGGTCGGAGAGGCTGTCATCTCGGCGGCGGGGGTTCCAGTGCTGCGCGAGGGGAACGTTCTACAGTTGCCGACGCGGACGCTGGAGGTGGCGGAGGCCTGCAGCGGGATCCGATCGCTGATGTCGCTGCTGATGCTGTCGATCCTGCTCGGGCACGTCTCGAGGGCGCGGGCAGGACAGCGCATCGCGATCGCTGCGGCGGCCGTTCCGATCGCCATCCTCGCCAACGCGCTTCGCGTCGCCGGCACCGGACTCGCGTCCGCATGGATCAGTCCGGCGGCCGCCGACGGCTTCTTCCATGCGTTCACCGGCTGGGTGGCGTTCGTCGTGGCCTGCGCCGCTCTCGTGGTGCTCGAGCGTGCGCTCGCCTGGCAGCTCACGTGGCGCCTCCGCGTTGCCGCCGGAGCCCACTCGTGACCCTCGCGCGCGCATTGATCGTCATCGGGCTGTCGAGTGCCGTCTCGGCGTGCTCGCGCGATCCGCATGCGGCGGCCGCGCGCGACGTCGCCAGCGGCGATCGCTATATGGCGAACCGGCAGTTCAGCGAAGCGGCAATCGAATTCGGCCGCGCGATTCAAGCGCGTCCCGATTGGGCGGAGGCGTACGTGAAGCGGGCACGCGCGTATCTCGCGCTCGGCGACGGCGCGAACGCCTATGACGCGTTCGTCCGCGCGGCGGACCTCGATCCAGCGAATGTCGACGTGCAGCTCCAGGCTGGATCCCTGGCGTTGAGGGGCGACGGTTTCGAGGCAGCCCGCAGCTGGGCAGAGCGCGTGATTGCCAACGATCCGCAGAACGCGGCGGCGCACACGCTCCTTGGCCAGGCGCTGGCGGGACTGCGTCAACCCGAACAGGCCATTCAGCAGATCGAGGAAGCGCTGGCGCTCGATCCGTTGTCCGTGCCGGCGTGGACGACCCTCGGCGCAGCGCGCCTGCGGAGCGGCGACCGCGTGCACGCGGAGGAGGCGTTCGAGCGGGCGGTCGTCCTGGCACCGGCGTCAGTGGACGCGCGGCTGGCGCTCGCCGAGTATCGCTGGGCGACCCGCGATGCGCGGCGCGCCGAAGAGGCGTTGGACGTGGCGCTGACGCTCGATCCCGATCATCGCGTCGCGCATCACGCGCTGGCGCTGCTGTACCTCTCGACGAAACGCGCCGCAGCGGCCGAGCCGCACTTGAAAGCGCTCGCGAACCGGCCTGAGGGTGGCATCGCGCTGGCGGATTACTATCTCGCCCTCAACCGCCGCGACGCGGCGCTCGGCGTGTTGACGCCGATCCGCGACAGCAGGGACAAGCCGCACGCTCGCGCTGCGCGGTTGCGCATCGCCATGATCGACTACGCCGCCGGCCGAACCGCCATCGCGTACCGCGCCTTGGACGATCTCATGCGGGAGCAGCCTGACGATGAACAACCCAGGTTGACCAGGGCGCGATGGTTGATCCGCGACGGCGACGTCGCACAGGCGGACCGCTACGCGCGCGAAGCGGTGAACGCGCGTCCCGAATCGGCGCCGGCCCAATACACGGCCGGTCTGACGGCCCTGGCAGGCGGGAATCTCCAGGACGCGGAGAGCGCCTTCCGGCAGGTGCTCACGATCAACCCGCGCGCCGCCGCCGCAGAGCTCCAGCTGGCGCGCGTCCATCTGGCACAGGGAGATGCGGCAAGAGCGGTCGGAGCGTCGCAGCGCGCGGCGAAACTGCAGCCAGGGGACCCGACCGCCGGCGTGATGGTGGCGCGCAGTCTGCGGGCGGCCGGCGATCTGTCCCGAGCGCGCGAGGAGCTCAGCTCGCGACTCACGAAGGAGCCGCGGTCCGCGCCGCTGAACGTCGAAATGGGCTGGGTCGCGCTCGAGCGCCGCGACCTCGCGTCCGCACGCAGCGCCTTCTCCTCCGCGCTGCAGGTCGATCCACAACTCGACGAGGCGCAAGCCGGCCTGGTCGCAGCCGAAATCGCGGCCGGAGCGACTGACCGGGCGCGCACGCTGGCCGAGCGCTGGCTCCGCGAGTCGCCGTCGAATGCCTCGCTGCGCGTGCTGCTGGCGAAGGTGCAGCTCGCGGCTGGAGATGCCGGATCGGCGGAACGCACGCTCCGCGACGTGACGACGACAACCCCGTCCGCGCTCGAAGCGTACGAGCTGCTGGGACAGCTCTACGTGTCGCAGGGGCAACTCGATCGCGCCCTTGGCGAGTATCAGGCGCTCACCGCCCGTGGCGCCGCCGATGTGGGGCCGCTCACGATGATCGGTCTGATTGAAGAAGCGCGCGGCAACGCGGCTGCGGCGCGCACCGAGTACGAGCAGGCGCTCGCGAAGAATCCGTCAGCGGCGGTCGCGGCGAACAACCTCGCGTGGCTCTACGCGCAGGACGGCCGCCTGGACGAAGCACTGAGGCTGGCCACCGACGCGCAATCGGCGCTTCGCAGCCGGCCGGAAGCCATTGATACGCTCGGCTGGGTGTACCTCAAACGGGGCGAGTCGCGCTCCGCCATCGAAGCGTTCGAGCGCGCAATCGCGCAAGCCCCGAACAAATCGACGTATCACTATCACCTGGGTCTGGCACACGCCCAGATTGGCGACCGACGGGCTGCCGCCGCCGCGCTCCGTCAGGCGCTCACGCTCGGCCTCCCCGACGCCGACCGCGCCGCCGCACAGGCGACGCTCGACGGCCTGGCCTCGAGCGGGAAGCGTCCGTAGACGGGCGAAGGATCGCTTCGACCTGCCGCAGGTGATTGATGTCGTGCCCTGCGAACATGCGCGCCATCAGCTCGATCGATTCGCGTCCGCGCTCGGAGTGGACGCCGTCGTGCCTCCACTGTTCGGGCGTGAGCGACTCGAGCAGCGCGAGATTGCCGGCCCGCAGCACGCGAAACTGCTCGACCGATTTCCGCGGATCGCGCGCGTCGTAGTGTCCGCTGGTGTTCCAGGTGTCCTGATCGTACGCGGCGATCGCCACACCTGGTGAGCCGAGGATCAGCCGCATCCGGAAGGCGCCGACGATTTCTGCGTCCGCCAGATGGGCGACGATCTCGCTCACCGACCATTTCCCTGGAGCGGGACGTTTGCGCAGCCTGGCCGCGGGCACGCCCGCGAGCAGCTGCTCGAGCCTCTTGGCGGTTGCCGCCTGCACGGCGAGCGGCTCCTTGCCTTCCACATAGCCGAGAATACGCTGCGTGTACTCCTGCGGGGTCTCGTTCACAGGTCCTCCATCAATTGCTCCCGCATCGGCGACGATCCGCCATCCTAGCAGAGGACGCGCGTCATGAAGGTCACCATCCTCGACGACTATTTCGACACGCTCCGAACGTTGTCGTCGTTCGACAAGCTGCGCGGATACGAGGTCGAGATCTGGACCGATCACGTCCAGGACACCGATCGGCTCGCCGGGCGCCTGAAGGACACCGAGGTGCTCGTGCTCATCCGCGAGCGCACGCAGATCCGCGCGCCCTTGCTCGAGCGCCTGACGACGCTGCGCCTGATCAGTCAGCGCTCCGTGTATCCCCACATCGACATCGACGCCTGCACGGCGCACGGCGTCATCGTCTCGTCGGATCAGCACGCGGGCACGCCGTCATATGCGGCGGCAGAACTGACCTGGGGTCTCGTCCTCGCAGCCGCGAGACAGATTCCGCAGCAGATGCGATCGCTTCAGGACGGGCACTGGCAGATCGGCGTGGGGTCGACCCTGCGCGGCAGGATCCTCGGCATCCACGGCTACGGCCGGATTGGACAGGTCGTCGCCGAGTACGGCCGGACGTTCGGCATGCGCGTCATGATCTGGTCGCGGGAAGCCTCACGGCAGCGCGCCGTGGCGGATGGCTACGAGGTCGCTGAAAGCCAACGCATTTTTTACGAAACCTGCGATGTCGTCTCGCTGCACATGCGCCTGGTCGCGGGTACGCGCGGCATCGTCACCGAGACTGACTTACGGTGCATGAAACCGACCGCCCTCATCGTCAACACGAGCCGTGCCGGGCTCGTCGAACCGGGCGCGCTGGTCCGTGCGCTTCGTGACGGCCGGCCGGGGATGGCGGCAGTGGACGTGTTCGAGGAGGAGCCGCTGCGCGACCCGGCGCATCCGCTCCTCACGATGGGGAACGTCGTCTGCACGCCGCATATAGGTTATGTGACCCGAGAGGAGTACGACCTTCAGTTCTCCGACGTCTTCGACCAGATCCTCGCGTACGCGGCGGGGGCGCCGATCAACGTCGTGAATCCGGCGGTGCTCGACGCTCGCAGTGGCCATGCCTGACCCAGTAAGAGCAGGTTGCAAATTAGCTCGCTCGCGGGTGGCCGCGAACGGGGCCGCCCCGCCGGGCGCGGAGCCGTGGGCCGTGATCAGTGCTTTTCTGGCGAGCACCCGGTGGGGCTGTTCGCGGACAGGACCCGCCTTCAGCTAATTTTGCAACGCACTTTAAGATTCTTCATTGCCTCAGCGTGCCGACTACGGTCACCGTCACATTCTCGTAGGTAAAGATCGACCCATCGCTGGCGACGGCGCGCAGGACGTAGGTGCCGGGCTCCGAGAAGGTGACCTGCGACGCGAACTTGCCGTCGGGCGGCGGTACGGGAATGATGTACGGCGGTGACCACGGTGAGTTCGCGTAGGCGCGTGTGTCGGTCCAGGTCTTCATCTGATCCGGCGTGAACGTCACGTTGGCCGCCTTCCCACGATAGACCATCCATGACAGCCGCAGGCCTGGACCACTCGCCGGTACGATGGCCGACGGCGGACGGTAGATCGCGTTCGCGAGGTTGGCAGGAGCGGCCTGCGCCGGCCGTGGCGCGGCGGCTGACGTGGGCGTCGGCGCGTCGGTTGCCGTGACCTTGCCACTGGCGTCGCGCGGCTGCGGCTTGCCGTCGCGGCGTGCCGGCAGGTTGTCGGGATCGCCGGCGAACGCCGTGAGCGTGAGCGGCTCGCCCACCCTCACGCTCCGCTTCTTCTCACCCTCCACTCGCAGTTCAGGCGGAATGTTCGTGCGCAGCTCGTCGCGCAGGCTGCCGAAGTCGCCGCCGACTTCAGTCGAGATCACCTGGCTGTCGATCTGGTAGTCGGTCTTGAGCGACGCGAACGCCTTCTCGGTCTTCCCGTTCGTGGTCAGCGTCCAGGTGAGCTCCTTCGCGCCAAGGTCCTTCGGGACTTTGATCGTGAAGAGAAACGGGCTGCGGCGCGGATAGAAATGCGTCGGCTGCCCCTGATCCGGTCCGCCCGGCTCGATCGCGTTGTCGGGTCCGACGGGAAGATCGAACTCCTGCAGCCAGTTCGAGTTCATGTAGCCGAAGTACATCAGCACGCTGCCGTCGGGCGCGTACATCCACCCTTCGTACGCAGGCGACACGCTCTGCCCGGACGAGTAGGTGAAGCGCGTCTGGGCGGTGAGCGTCGTGCATGCGACGAGCGCAGCGACAGCGATGACGACTGGCCGCATCGGTCCCCTCATTGGTCTTGCTATTGTTTCTGCTGCTGTCCCGGTGCGGCGGTCGCCGTGGCCGTCGGGACTGGCGGCGCCCAGCAGAGCGGGCAGCCGATGTC